>CACOFQ010000004.1 GCA_902626505.1 uncultured Marinoscillum sp. | reverse complement strand
TGCATCAGGTATTGAACTAAAATTACCAGCAGGTCCTACATCTCCAATACCAGGACCCACATTTGCTAAAGTTGCTCCAACTGATCCAATTGCAGTCATAAAATCTACACCTAATAGAGTCATAATTATTGATCCTAAAGAAAAAATAACAACATATAACATCATGAAGGCTAGAATATTAGTAACTACATTTTGTGGGACTTTATTATTATTAAATTTTAAGGTAAACACTCCAGATTGATGAATCTGTTTTTTTAATTCTATATAACTATTTTTTAAAAGGATTACATGCCTAACAAGTTTAATACCACCAGAAGTAGATCCAGCAGAGGCTCCAAAAAACATAAGGATAAAAAATAATATTGTTATAAACTCAGTCCAACCAGTAAAATCGACAGTTGTATAACCGGTTGTAGTTAAAATTGAAACAACACTAAAAAGAGCAGATCTAAAAGTTTCTTCAGCATAAGAGCTATCTATTAAATATAATGTTATAAACACTATAGAGGTCAATATTAATATAAATGAGGTGTAAATTCTAAATTCTTCATTTTGAAATATCTTTCTAAAATTTAATTTTATTGCAAAATATATAAGTGTGAAATTAGTAGCTGATATGAACATAAATAAAATAATAGTATACTGAATTAATGGAGATTCAAAATAGCCGATACTAGCATTTTTTGTTGAGAATCCTCCTGTAGCAAAAGTAGTCATTGCATGATTTACAGCCTCAAAAGAATTCATACCTTCTGCCCATAGTATAAAAAATAATATTATAGTAAATGATATATATATCTGCCAAAGTCTCATAGCAGTCTCTTTTATTCGAGGTTGAAGCTTATCTATAGATACTCCTGGAGCCTCAGCTACAAATAGTTGCATGCCTCCTATACCTAAAAAAGGTAAAATAGCAACTGCTAAAACAATAATACCCATACCTCCGATCCACTGAGTCAAACTTCTCCAGTATAAAATTCCATGATCTAATATTTCAATATCATTTAATATGGTTGCTCCAGTGGTAGTATAACCTGAAACTGTTTCAAAAAAAGCATCGTGAATATTTGGGATTTGACCTGTTATTAAATAAGGTAACATCCCAAAAAAAGACATAAATACCCAGCTTGATATAACAATTAAATAACCATCTCTTTTTTTAAGATCTTTATTTTCGTTGTCTTTAGTTCGGTAATAAAGAAAAAATCCAACTGCTGAATTAATTAATGCTGAAATTAAAATACCCTTCCATGAACCTTCATTATGATATAACCCAAAAGGTACAGCTGTTAACATTAGGGATCCATTTATCATTAATAGAATCCCAATTATATTACTAATTACTTTTAAGTTAAATTTCATTTAAACATTGACTCTATAGTACTCTTTGTCTCTTTCTTTGTAACTATAATTACCCTATCCTCTTCTTCAAATTCAAAATTACCCCTAGGAAAATATGCTTTTTCTCCTCTTGTTAAACCACCTACAATACTATCTTTTGGAAAATTTAAATCTTTAAGTTCTTTACCCAAAACTTCAGCTCCTTCTTTAACTTCTACTTCAATTATTTCTGCATCAACACCTTTTAGTGTAGAATAATCTAAAAACTTATCTCCACTGATATATTTAAATATAAAGTTTGCTGTTAAGTATTTTATATTAATAGTTGTATTTAAACCCATATTCTGAGCAAGTGGAATAAAATCTATATTTTCTACTTGAGATATAGTTTTTTTTACTCCAGTCTCTTTTGCTGCAAGAGATGCTAAAATGTTTTTTTCTGTTTCTAATGATAAAGCCAAGAAAGCATCCATATTATCAAGATCCTCTTCCTTCATTAAATCAATATTTGTTGCAGAGCCATTTATTACTAATACATTTGGTAATTCATCTGCAAACCTTTCACATTTTTCTATATCATCACAAATAAGTTTGATATTATATTTTTTTGAAAGATATTTAGCAGTCATAAAGGCTAAAGGGGATCCACCAAATATCATTATATTTTTAATTTCAAGGTTCTCTTTTCCTGCAAGAGACAAAACTTTATCAACTCCTTTATTAGATTCAGCAATAAAATATGCAGTATCTCCTTCTTTAAGAATATTATGAGATCTAGGGATTATAGTTTCATTATGAATTTCATCTTCAATATCTCTTACTATTGCAACTGGGGTATAATTAGTATCAGGATTTAAGTAAGTTGATTCACCTAAAGTTTTATCCTTAAGCTCTGATGCTCCATCTATCATTATTCCCATTAAGTGCAGTAATCCTCCATCAAATTCAAGAGAATCAGTTACTGCGGATTCTTTTAATAAAGCTTTAATTTCATTTGCACCCAAAGATTCAGGATAAATTACTTCATCTATTCCTAAGGATGAAAGATTAAAAGAGTCTTTTCTCGGTAAAAGTTCAGAATTTGAAATTCTTGCTATACATTTTTTTACTCCAAGTTTCTTGCCTAAAGAACACGATAATATATTAGTCTGTTGTGATGAGGTGACTGCTATTAAAAGATCTGCTTTTTTTGCTCCAGCAATTTCTAGAGTTTTAATTGAGGTTACATCACCTTTTATGGTTGATACATCTAAGTTGTGAGAGGCTTTATCGAGCGCTTTTTTATCATGGTCAATTATGACAATATTATGAGATTCTTGTGCCAAAAGCTTAGATAGGTGAAATCCAACTTCACCTGTTCCCGCAATTATAATATTCATATTTAAAGTTTAATCGGGATACAAATATAGAAATTTGTTAACATTTGTCTTATTTTAATTTTTTAAAATATTTTTTTGATAATTCATCAATTTTAGGTGCTAATATCAATGCAGAGACTAACGTTGGGAATGCCATAATGCCATATGATAGGTCTATTAGACTTATAACAAACTTCAAAGAAGAAACAGAGCCAAGTACTATTAACCCTAAATAAATGTACCGATAAAGGATTTTATATTTCTCACCAATAAGAAAAGCCATACATCTTTCTCCAAAAAAGGATAGACTGAAAAGAGTAGATATTGCGAAAGATAACGTAGAAATAAGTAATATATAAGGACCAATAAGAGGCATAGAATTAGAAAATGCTTTAGCTACTATTTCAATTCCAGCGTAATTATAATTTGACCAAGAATCTGTTACTAAAATACAAACTGCGGTCAAAGTACAAACAATAATTGTATCAATAAAAGGACCAATCATTGAAACTAATCCTTCCTGAATTGGTTCTTTAGTCTCACTTGAGGCATGAATAATAGGCGCTGTCCCTATACCAGCTTCATTAGAAAAGGAAGCCCTCCTAGCTCCTATTAAAATAATAGAACCTATTGAACCTCCTAACACTGAATTAGCAGAAAAAGCATCCATAAAAATCAAGTAAACGCTTGGAAGTATCATATCATAATGGATAATCATTAAATAAAATACTGAAATCATATATACAAATACCATAATAGGAGCTACTCTACTAGCAACCATTCCAATTCTTTTTATTCCTCCAAAAATTACTAGTGAAACTAAAATTGATAAACAAATGCCTATTGTTAAATCACTAGAAAACTTATTTTCAAATAAATAATTATCATTTATTATAACAGAGTTAATAACCTCAATTATTTGATTTGATTGAAAGATTGGAGACACTCCTAATAAACCAAAGAAACAAAATATTAAAGCTAAAGGTTTCCATTTATTTCCTAATCCATTTAAAATGACAAACATCGGACCGCCATAATTATTATTATTTGAATTTTTCCTATAAAGTACAGATAAAGAGCAAGTGTAAAACTTAGTAATCATACCCAAGAAAGCTGTAACCCACATCCAAAAGATTGTACCGGGTCCACCAATAGAAATTGCTACAGCCACACCACTAATATTTCCCATTCCAACTATTCCTGCAATTTGACTTGATACACTCTCAAAAGAACTTATTCCTTTAATAGATTTTTTTTTATTTATTGATAATTTTAGAGCATGACTAAAATAATAAATTGGAATAAACCTTGACCTAAAAGAAAAATAAACCCCACTACCCAATAATAAAGTTACCAGTACTGGTCCATTCCATAAAAAATCTGCAGCCCATATAATATATTCCGAAAATGATGATATAAAATTCATTAGTCAAAGAAAGAATTGACAAACTCACCTTTATGAAAAAGTTTTAAATCTCCTATCTTCTCTCCTACTCCTATATATTTAATTGGAATTTTAAATTGATCAGTAATTCCTATAACTACTCCTCCCTTGGCCGTGCCATCCAACTTTGTTATTGTAATAGAATTTACATCTGTTACTTTTGTAAATTCTTCAGCTTGAACAAAAGCATTTTGTCCAGTGCTTCCATCTAAAATTAACATAACTTCATGTGGGGCATCCTCTTTAAATTTCTGAACTACTCTTTTTATTTTAGATAGTTCATTCATCAAATTTAATTTAGTATGGAGTCTTCCCGCAGTATCAATTATAACAACATCATAGTTTTCCTCAACTGCTTTTTTAACAGTATCATATGCTACAGAAGCAGGATCTGTATTCATACCATGAGAGACTACATCTACTCCTACCTTTTTTCCCCACATTAAAATTTGATCAACTGCAGCTGCTCTAAATGTATCTGCAGCACCAATAAGTACATTTAAGCCTCCCTCTTTAAACTGAGCAGCTAACTTACCAATAGTTGTAGTTTTACCAACACCATTAACACCAACAACTAATATAACATAAGGGACAGCATCTTCAGATACATCAAAAGCATCTAGATCAGAGCTATTTTCTGCAAGAATTTTTATAATCTCATCCTTCAATAAATTATTTAATTCATTAACACTTGTATACTTTTCTTTTGATACTCTATCCTCTATTCTTTCTATTATCTTAACTGTAGTTTCAACACCAACATCGGAGGTTATTAAAACTTCTTCAAGATCATCCAGTACTTCCTCATCAATTTTAGATTTACCAATTATTGCTGATTTCAATTTTGAAAAAAAGCTTTTCTTGGTTTTTTCTAATCCTTTTTTTATTGAATCTTCATCTTCAACAACTTCTTCCTCTACCTCTGGCTCTTCTTCTTTAATCTCTTCAACAACTTCTTCCTCTACCTCTGGCTCTTCTTCTTTAATCTCTTCAACAACTTCTTCCTCTACCTCTGGCTCTTCTTCTTTAATCTTCCTTTTAACTTTTTTGGGTACAGTTGCTTTTTTAATTTCCTTTTCTTGTTCTTCTTTAATTTCTTCTTCCTTTGGAGAAGATATGATAGCTTCCTTAATTTTAGTTAAAAATCCCTTTTTAGGTTTATTTTCTTTCTCTCTAGCAACCTTTTCTTTTACGACTGGTGGCTTAACCTTCTTAACTGTTTTAGGTTTTGATAGTTTCGGTTTAACTTGAGTTGATTGTTCCTTTTTTTTCTTATCAACCTTCTTGGTTTCTTCAACTTTCTTAGTTTTACCAAAAAGCTTCTTTTTTATAAAATCAAATAGACCCATTAGCTATTATATTTTAGAATATATTAAAAACAACATTACACTTTAGTTAATAAAATTAAGATTTTCTTTTTCTTATTTTAATTATTATTAATAAAGTTTTCAAGCTCAGATAATGCTTGTGGCATATTTGATCTACCGTATCCGATTCTGAAATGATTATTTGGTGAATTAATTAGTTTAGAGTTATAAACGCTAGAAGGAAGTAATAATACACTTTTTTCTTTTATCAAATTTTCGCAAAAAACTTCAACCCCTTCAGGCCCATTATATTTAGGAAACCCTATACAACCCCCGTCAGGTTCTTTCCACTCAAATAGATTCTCATATTTTTGAAAAAAACTGTTCAGTTTAAACAAGTTATTTTTAATGATTTTTCTAGATCTCTCTATAATTTTTGATCTATACTTAAGAGCAATAATTGATAATATTTCATTAGGAGTTGAATTACAAATTGATAAATAATGCTTTAGTTTTTCCATCTTATCTAAAAGAGAATGATCCTTGCATGAAATCCAACCAATTCTTATTCCTGGCATTCCATATGTTTTTGACATACCGTTTAGTGATATTCCCTTATCATAAATATCTGAAATCTGATCAAGTCTTTTGTTTTCATCTCTTTCCATTAAACGGTAAATTTCATCACTAAATAGATATAGGTTATTTTCCCTAGAAATATTTACTAAATCATTTAACTCACTTTGTGATATTACTTTACCGGTTGGGTTATGGGGAAAATTTATTGATATTAGAAGCGTATTTGGTTGTAAAGAATCTTTAATTTTTTGTATATCCAAATTCCAATTATTCTCTGAGTCAAGATTAATTGCAGTAACATCACATATTGATGTAGGAAGCGTTTGAGCTGATTGATAATTAGGAGTAATTACAATAGCATGATCTTTTTTTGAAAGAATTGACTTCATTGCAACGTAAATACCTTCTTCAGCACCAGCAAAAGTTAAAATATCTTTATATGAAGAATTATTATAAGTAGAAGATATAGCTTCTCTTAATTCTATAGACCCATATGTTTCTAAATAACCAAACTTAATTTCTTCTAATAACTTTTTGTCTTTATCATCTGATAAATCCAATAAATATTCTAGTGATAATGATTCAGTATCAGATGCACATAAATTATATTTAGTATTGAACTCCCAACGAGAGAAATAGGTCTCTAACTTAAAGTCAGGTAGGAAAGACATTTAAATTTTATTCTGGCTTAGAGCTCTTATCTCCTTTTTTTTTGGGAGCTTCAGCAGCAGGTGCCTCTTCTTTAGGAGCTTCAGCAGCAGCTTTATCTGCAGCAATTTTTGCAGCTTCCGCTTCTTTTTCCTTAGCTCTTATTTCATTGATGATATCTTGTTGTGTTTTTCCTGCTAAAATATCATTTACATGATCTTCTATAACAATTTCCTCTTTAAAAGAATAAGATCCTGTTTTCTCAGATTTAACTGATTTGATAAGTTTAGCATATTTAACACCTGATGTATCTCTTAATGAAGCAACTACTTTTTTAGCCATTATTTTATTTCTTTATGTAATGTGTATTTCCTAAGAATTGGATTGTACTTTTTTAGTTCAATTCTATCAGGAGTATTTTTTTTATTTTTTGTAGTAACATATCTTGATGTACCAGGTTGACCGGAAGCTTTGTGCTCAGTACACTCTAAAATAACTTGAATTCTATTTCCTTTTTTTGCCATAACTTTAAATACTTAATGTTCCTTTTTCTTTAGCTTTTTTTAAAACAGCTGAAATTCCAAACTTATTAATAGATTTTAATGCTGAAGAGCAAATCTTTATTTTAATCCATTTATCTTCTTCAGGAATATAAAATTTTTTGACATGCAAGTTAGGATAAAACATCCTTTTTGTCTTGTTATTAGCTTTTGATACATTGTTACCAACTCTAGCTCTTTTTCCAGTAATTTGACAAACTTTTGACATTATCTTTTTTTTATTAGCACGCAAATATCGTAAAACTGAAAAAAATAACAAATCTGTACAATGTTTTTTATTTTTTCTATATCTGCTATTTTTGATAGTAAATAACACATACTATGATAAAAACTAGTCAAGAAGCCATTAATTTAGAAAATAAATATGGAGCTCATAATTATCACCCCCTACCAGTAGTATTATCCAGGGGAGAAGGTATTTATGTTTGGGATGTTGAAGGAAAAAAATATTTTGACTATTTATCTGCGTATTCTGCAGTAAATCAAGGACATTGTCATCCAAAAATTATTAAAGCTCTTGAAGAACAAGGAAGGAAGTTAACACTTACTTCTAGAGCTTTTTATAATGATGTTTTAGGTGAATATGAAAAATATATAGCTGATTATTTTGGTTATGATAAAGTATTACCAATGAACACAGGTGTTGAAGGAGGAGAAACTGCTAATAAGTTAGCTAGAAAATGGGGATATGAAAAGAAAGGAATTGAGGAAAATAAAGCAAAAATTATATTTGCCCATGGAAATTTTTGGGGTAGAACTCTAGCTGCGATCTCTACCTCAGACGATCCCTTATCTTATAAAGGGTTTGGTCCATATATGCCAGGATATGAGCTAATACCATATAATAATTTAGAAGCTTTAGAAGATAAATTAAAAGACAAAAATGTTTGTGCTTTTATGGTAGAGCCAATTCAAGGGGAAGCTGGTGTAGTAGTTCCAGATGAAGGCTACTTAAGTGGAATTAGAAAGCTTTGTGATAAATATAATGTGCTTTTCATAGCTGATGAAGTTCAAACAGGTATAGCAAGAACTGGAAAAATGTTAGCTACTGATCATGAGGATGCGAAACCTGACATTTTAATTTTAGGAAAAGCATTATCAGGAGGTGTGCTACCAGTTTCAGCAGTTCTAGCTAATGATAATATAATGATGTGTATAAAACCAGGAGAACACGGATCAACATATGGAGGAAATCCTTTATCATGTGCTGTAGCGAAAGCAGCCTTAGAGATAGTAAAAGATGAAAGTCTTGATAAAAATGCATTAGAGATGGGAGAAGTCTTTAGAAATAGATTAGAAAAATTAAAAAGTAAATCTGGGCTTGTAAGACTTATAAGAGGAAAGGGACTTTTAAATGCAATGGTTATAAATGATTCGGAAGATAGTTCTACTGCTTGGGATATCTGTATTTCAATGAAAAATAATGGTCTCATTGCAAAACCAACACATGGAAATATTATAAGATTTGCTCCGCCTCTTGTTATAAATGAAGATGAAATAAATATTTCTTGTGATATAATTGAGAAAAGTATTATTGAATATAAATAATCTAATTAAATAGACTATCATCTCTTTCAATCATCAAAATTGATGACTGAGGAACTATAAAATATTTTTCATTTTGATACATTACCTCATAAGCTCCTCCCTGTAAGAATACAGCTAAGTCCCCCTCTTTAACTTGTAAAGGAACATATTTAACTTTCTCTTCTTCAGATTTCCAAGGCTCATCATTATCAACTGGTAATGGAATTGGATAACCAGGACCAATTTTAACTATATATCCATATTGAATTTTTTCTTTCTCTCTTACTCCTGGTGGAAGATATAACCCACTGTCAGTTCTCTCCGATTCTTTTCTAGGTTTCACCAAAACCCTATCTCCAACTACATTTATCTTTTCTAAAGAATTATTCGTCTTCATAATTTTATTCTGATCTATCAAGTAATTTAGGATTAATTTTTTTACTAGCCTTAGCTCCAAGTTCTCTAAGTCTTTCTGTCTTTCTAACAAGATTATCTTTACCTTCTGTCAGTTTTTTCATAGCATCTTCATATGTGTTTTTAGTAGTGTTCAAATTATTACCTACTTTGATTAAGTCCTCAGAAAAAGATTGAAATTTATCATAGAGTGAGCCCGCTTGTCTAGCTATTTCAATAGCATTTTTATTTGCTTTATCTTGTTTCCACATATATGCTACAGTTTTTAAAGTTGCAAATAATGTAGAATTTGTAACCATCACAATATTTCTATCAATAGCCTTATTATAAATGCTTACATCTTCAAGCACAGCTAACTTAAATGCGGGTTCGTTTGCCATAAACATTAAAATATAATCAGGCTGATTAATATCTAGCTCTTGATAATTTTTGTTTGATAAAGTTGTTATATGAGTATTTATACTTTTCAGGTGTTCCTTTAGATAATGTTTTTTATCTTCTTTATCTTCAGAATTATAGTAATTAACATAAGCTACTAGAGATACCTTTGAGTCAATAATTATACATTTGTCACCAGGTAACTTTACTATGTAATCTAAACGCTGGTTATCTTCATTTTCATTCTTTAGATTCTTTTCTTTTTCATAATGGATGTTTTTTTCTAGACCTGCTGCGTTTAAAATTGTTTCCATTTGTTGTTCCCCCCAATCTCCTTGGGTTTTACTTTCTCCTCTCAAGGCATTTGCTAAATTATTAGCATCATCTCTCATCTTGAGCGTTTCATTTTTCAGATGATTTATCTCTGATTTTAATATAGCATTAAACTCTACTGCATCTTTATTTGAGGATTCAACTTTTCTCTCAAATCTTGCAATATTCTCTTTTAATGGATCTAAGATATTTGATAGATTTTCTTTATTGACATCCGTAATTTTTTTTGTTTTTTCTTCAAAGATTTCGTTAGCAAGATTTTTAAACTCAAGAGTTAACATCTCTTTCATTTGATTGATCTCATCTTGTCTTTGTTGGGTATTATCTGTGTTATCTCCTTTATCATTAAACTTATATATTACATAACCTAGTGAAGACAATATGAGAATACTAATGAAAAGAATAACTATATCCATTTGCCAAAAGTAATTAAATATTTATTTCTATTTAAGAAGAATATTCCTCAAGTGGTATACAGCTACAAAATAAATTCCTATCTCCATGTGCATTATCTATTCTTCCGACTGAAGGCCAAAATTTATTGGAGGAAACAAAATCTAATGGATAAGCAGCTTTTTCTCTGGTGTACGGGAATATCCATGATGAAGCTGTTACAACTGAAGCAGTATGGGGTGAGTTTTTTAAGACATTATTCTCTTTATCATATGTTCCATTTCTGATCTCTTCTATTTCGTTTCTAATCTCAATCATAACATCACAAAACTTATCAAGCTCAGCTTTAGTTTCACTTTCAGTTGGTTCTATCATCATTGTACCTGGTACTGGAAAAGAAACCGTCGGAGCATGATAACCATAATCCATTAGCCTTTTCGCAATATCTTCTACCTCAACATCAGTATCTGACTTGAATTCTCTGCAATCAATAATAAATTCATGAGCACTCGTACCGTTGATACCTTTATATAAAACTTGATAGTGATCTTGAAGTCTTGACCTAATGTAATTAGCATTTAATATTGATAGTTCTGTTGCTTTTTTTAATGCATTACCCCCCATCATAGAAATATAAGAGTATGATATAGCGAGAATACTTGCACTACCATATGGTGCACTAGATACTGGTGTTATGTTAGAGTCATCATAATCTTCAAATATATTTCTTGGTAGATACTTTACTAATTTTTCAACTACACCTATTGGCCCCATTCCTGGCCCACCCCCCCCCGTGAGGTATACAAAATGTCTTGTGAAGATTTAGGTGACAAACATCAGCACCAATATTTTTTGGATTAGTTAATCCTACCTGAGCATTCATATTTGCTCCATCCATATATACTAATCCACCATTTTCATGTATTAGATTACATACTTCTAAAATTTTATCTTCAAACACCCCATGAGTTGATGGATATGTTATCATTAGACAACTTAAATTCTCAGAATGTTGTTCACATTTCTCTTTTAAATCATCATAATCAATATTACCATGTTTATCACATGCAACTACTACTACCTTCATCCCAGCCATTATTGCAGAAGCTGGATTTGTTCCGTGAGCAGATGATGGAATTAATGCAATATTTCTATTATCATTTCCCTTATCAAGATGATATGCTCTAATGACCATTAAGCCTGTGTACTCACCTTGAGCACCGGAATTTGGTTGAAATGATATAGCTGAAAAACCGGTAATTTCACATAACCAAGTATTTAAACTATTTATCATTTCTGAATACCCCTGAGCTTGATCCGTTGGAACAAAAGGATGAAGATTCATTTCCTCCCACGTTACAGGAATCATTTCTGTTGTAGCATTAAGTTTCATTGTACAAGAGCCCAGTGAGATCATCGAATGAACAAGAGATAAATCTTTATTTTCTAACCTCTTCATGTACCTTAAAATTTCATGCTCAGTATGATATTTGTTAAATACCTCGTGAGATAAAAATTCCGAACTTCTAATTTGATTTGCTGAAATGTTATGTTTTAAATCATCAATATTATCTAAGTTAATTTCTAAAGATTTTCCAGATACTTCCGAGAAGATATTAAGAATATCTAGAACGTCAGAAACTTGAGTGGTTTCATCTAGCGAAATACCAATATAGTCTGTTTCAAAATATCTAAAGTTTAGATGATTCTTTTCAGCAACTTTCTTAATCTTATCCTTTTCTTCAGATGTTACCTTAATTTTTAAAGTATCAAAGAAGTTTTTATTTTCTTGATTAAAATCTAAACTAGAAATTCCATTTTCAAGCAACTGAGTTAGAGAAGCAATTTTTGTAGCAATCTTTTTTAATCCGTCTTTGCCATGATATACAGCATACATCCCTGCCATTACTGATAGAAGGACCTGAGCTGTACAAATATTTGATGTAGCTCTATCTCTTTTTATATGCTGTTCTCTAGTCTGTAAAGCCATTCTATAAGCATTATTACCAGCTGAGTCAACACTTACACCTATAATTCTTCCGGGTATATGTCTTTTAAATTCTTCTTTTGTGGCATAAAAAGCAGCATGAGGTCCTCCATATCCCATTGGCACTCCAAATCTTTGGGAATTTCCAACAACTGCGTCCGCACCCATTTCACCAGGAGATTTTAGAAGAACTAAACTCATTAAGTCAGAAGCGACACATGTGAAAATTGATTTACTCCTAGCTTTCTCTAAATAAGATGACAGATCAACTATATTACCATCATTATCAGGGTATTGGAAAAGAGCACCAAAGTAATCATCTCCACAATTAAACTTATCTAGTTCATCAATTACTAGTTCAATACCAAGCGGTTCAGACCTTGTTTTTAAAAGCTCTATTGTCTGAGGAAAAATTTTATTTGAAACAAAAAATTTAAACGCTTTTTTCTTCGATCCTTTCCTTACCCTAAAAAACATTGTCATTGCTTCAGATGCTGCGGTGCCTTCATCTAACAAGGAAGCGTTTGATATTTCCATTCCAGTAAGGTCAGTAACCATAGTCTGATAATTGATAAGAGCTTCCATCCTTCCCTGAGCAATTTCTGCTTGGTATGGAGTGTACGCAGTATACCAACCAGGATTTTCTAATATATTTCTTTTAATTACATTGGGAGTAAAACAATCATAATAGCCCGTTCCAATATAAGATTTGTATTTCTTATTTTTTAAGGCAAGAGTTTTAAAATGAGATAAAAATTCATTCTCAGTTTTTGGTTTTTCTAGATTAAGATCATTTTCTAATCTAATTGAATCAGGTATTGTAAGATTTATTAGTTCATCTACCGATTTGACACCAATTTGTTTTAACATTAAATTTTCTTCCTGCTTAGAAATTGAATTATGCCTGGAAGAAAATTCGTCTGAATTAAAAGTGATATTTGACATTATAAATATTAAAAAAATATATACGCAAATGTATACACAAAGTTGAAAAATAAAATTGATTGTTTATAAGAATATTCATTAACAGTATTAAATTAAATTTGTAAATAAATCAATTATCAACATGAGTACTATTCTTATAAAAAATGCTACCATAATTAATGAAAATAAACAGGAAATAAAAGACGTTCTCATTAGTAAAAAAAGAATAGAAAGAATCGGTCAAAATATTAATGTGAATCATAGGTGCGATGAAATAGATGCTGAAGGTCTATACCTAATTCCTGGCTTAATTGATGATCAAGTTCATTTTAGGGAGCCAGGTTTAACACATAAAGGAGACATTTTTACTGAGTCAATGGCTGCGATTGCTGGAGGAGTAACTTCATTTATGGAAATGCCAAATACAATTCCAAATGCAATAACTATACAAGAGTTAGAAAATAAATATGATATTGCTCAACAAAAATCATTTGGAAATTATTCATTTTATCTTGGAGCATCTAATGACAACATAGAGGAAGTCAAAAGAATTGATAGAAATAACATTTGTGGAGTAAAAATTTTCATGGGATCTTCTACTGGAAATATGTTAGTTGATAGAGAAAAAGCTTTGAACGATATTTTTAAATATTCAGAAGTAATAATTACAACTCATTGTGAAGATGAATTTACTATTCAAGAAAACTTAAAGTATGCCCAAAAAAAGTATGGAGATGAAATACCATTTAATCAGCATCACATTATTAGATCAAGAGAAGCATGCTATAAGTCTTCCTCAAACGCTATATCACTAGCCCAAGAACATAATGCTAAGTTGCATGTCTTACACATTTCAACAAAAGAAGAGTTGGAGCTATTTGAAAAGATTCCATTAAAAGATAAAAACATTACATGTGAGGCGTGTCTTCATCATATGTGGTTTTCAAATGAAGATTATGATAAGCTAGGGAGTCTAATAAAATGGAATCCTGCAATAAAAACTTCTGATGACAGAGAAGCTATAATTAAAGCTGTAAATGAAGGAGTGATTAATGTAATTGCAACCGACCATGCACCACATACAAAAGAGGAAAAATCAGGAACATATATTAATGCACCATCAGGAGGTCCTCTAATTCAATATTCACTTCCAGTACTACTTGAGATGAATAGAAATAATAAGATATCCATTGAGAAAATAGTTGAGAAAACTTCACATAGTGTTGCTGAACTATTTCAGATAAAAGAAAGAGGATACATAAGAGAAGGGTATTTTGCAGATATAGTATTATTTGATTTCAATTCTAAAACTGATGTAGATGAGAATAATATTTTATCAAAATGTAAATGGAGTCCCTTTGAAAATACAAGTTTTAATTCAAAAGTTATACATACAATCGTTTCTGGAAATCATATATATAAAAATGGAAGAATCAATGGAGAGCCTTCAGGGTTAAGAATGGAATTCAATAGAGATTAGAAAATTTGTCTTAGTAATAACATTATTCTAGATTTGCTGATTCAAAATGGTGGTTGTAGTTCAGTTGGTTAGAACGCCTGATTGTGGTTCAGGAGGTCGCCGGTTCGAGTCCGGTCTTCCACCCTTTTTTCTTACAATGCTTGCACTTCTCTTACCTATAAAGATATAAAATCTTGGCACTTATTTGGCACCTTTGATTAATCAATCTTTTTTCAATACATTTAAGTATCTCTCATTAAAAAAAATAGTGGACAATTATATTGATGTAACTTTTGATGTTTATTCTGATACACCTAAAGGAAAGGACCCAGACTCTTATAGTCCAACTCTTCGAAATTATCACAAACTTCTATGGAGTAAACCTTTGCCTTCTGGTTTAAAGTTTGATTTAAATGATAATCTTGCAAGAGTTCTTTGTCATAAGTCAGAATTAGGAGAGTTTACTTTGTCCAGCGATTCTATTAGTCATACTTACAGATACACAAATCAAATGGCTCCAATTATTAATAAAATTCCAAACTTTGAAATGGACCAATTTTTTTCTGTGTGTAGTACTATTGGAGGTTATATTATTTTTCCTTCAAAACAAGTAGATAAAAAAATGACCATAAACGCTTCTCGTGGTTTAAATAGAAAAATTAAAGATAGGTTTGACCTTACTTTAGAATGTATAAGGCGTTTTTATTCTAATGAAGATAGTCCACTTAGTAATACCTTCAAGAGATACTCTCAATTTTTTTATTTGTTTGAAAATTTTAAAGAATATGTTAATTTTTTTCTTCTTCAAGACCTTGTTAATGAAAATTATTCATCAATTAAATATTGGATTCCTTTTAATGGGTTTAATGGCTCTCCTTTACCAAATAATGTTGAGGAATATAGATTATATAAAAATAATTTAATGAAATTTATTAAAGAGAGAAACCATAGAATTAGTGAACTTGCACCTTTCGATTAATCAATCTTTTAAGGCCTTTAAGGTTGGGAGTTTTTTTGTTCTTTATATGCTTTCGTTATCTCGTTTTTTAATTCTTTGTACTTTTTTGGTTCAGTCATTTTTTTTAGTGAATTAATCGTGATTGAACTTTGACTTCTTGTATAATTGTCAAGTTGATAAGTTGGTAAAACATAAAAATCCCATTGCTCCATTTTTAGTGGGTCAATAGTTTTCTGGTCTTTATGTTTTAAATGACAGAATACATAAATGTCAGCGTGTCTTTTTGGTTTTTCTTGTTGAATATTGGTTTCTGCATCCCAATATCTGGCAGGTTTAATAGAAAAAGAAATAGTAGAAAAATTCTTTTGCTTCCAACTTTGGATGTATGCTGCAGATTTAACTTCTATTTTGATTCCATCATCAGTTGTCAAGTCATAAGCATCCCATTCGTCTCTTAAATTTTTAGGATTAAGTCCAACTGCTGTTCCAACAACAAACTCAGCAAACCTTCCACGAGTTGCATTACTTAATATGTCAGATACGCTCCATCTCCAAAAGTCAAACAAATTATAGTTTGTATTCTTTCCATTATCTGTTAAACTTTCTTTTCCAGTTTTCGGACTTGCTTTTATTTCTTTGAATTTCCCCATCCTTCAATCTAAAATTTTTATACCAAAATGCAAAATAGAGGTAGGTCTGACAGTTATTTGACAGTTTAAGAATTAATATATTTAATAATTAAATCTATAAGAAACTCACCTCTTTCTCTTATATCTTCTTCTCTCCATTGGTCTTTGTCTTTTAATTCATTATTTAAAAACAAACCATTTTTGTATCCCACAGGTTTTTGATTTTGATCTTTTCTATCTCTCTTCTTAAGAAAGGACAAATTAGAAAGTTTTGAATTATAACCTGTCAAAGTAAGATTCCCAATTGTATGTACTAATTCCTCTTGTATATTTTCTGCATTTTTAAGATTTCCATTTGCTATCATATTTACCCATTCATCTGGAATATTAGCACCTTGAGGAAAGATATGTTCTATAGTCCATACATATTTATTTGAACTATCTTTAGCCCATAAATCAACAAAAGTTTCCTTAGTCGAATTTAATTCCTCAATCTTACATAATATGAAACGAGTTGAACCAACATTTTCATCATATAAGCTTGCTTTTAATCTTTTTATAAAAATTTCATTTAAAGGATAATTAGATAAATTCTCAATGTGAGATTTTATAATACCTATATCATAAGAACCTTGATTATATAATTTTTTTATGATTTCTATAAATATAGTATCAAGATCTCTTGTTGGTGGAGAATCACATATATTTCTTTTTAAAAAGAATTTAACAAGATATTCTATAAGTTCTATCTTTTTTTCCTCATTGATATTACACTCTTCAAATACATATAAAATCAGAGCATATGATGGAGCTCCACCAATATTTAATAAATCCCTTAAACTTTTTGATATACTCTCAGTATTACTTTCATTATTTGGATCTATTAATTGACTGTATATTTCTGAACTGATATTTAAAGTTTTAAAAAAGTATTTTGGATTTCTTTTAATAAGTTTATCATAAATCTCAATAAGATTTGATCTAAGAGCTCTATTCTTGCCTTTTACTTCAACATCAGGATTATTTTTGTGAGCATTATAAAAATGTCTTAAAAATCTTTCTTGAATTGCATATTCATCTGAAAGATTAGATATTAATTTATTCCATTTTTCAAAATTTTCATTTAATGAATCAGGATCTACTTTTTCAGATTCATTTAAAAAGGAATTCTTTATAAGATCAAGAGGGGATAAAGGTATGCCTCTATTATTTAGAGTTTCAAACAAAGTAAACGCATCAGAATGAGTATTTACTTCTATTTTAACTAAAGTTGAGGAATAGATTTTAGCAAGTAATGCTTTACTTTTATCTAAATTATAAATTGGCTCTCCAATATCTTTAAAATTTTTTTCCTCTTTTAGTCTCTCCAAAAAATATCTATAACACCTAACAATTCTTCTATTTCCAGCATTTAATGGTTTATGATGTAAATCTCTGCCTAAAAAATCAACTTTATGAGAAAATAAATAATAATAATCTTCTTTATTATTTCCTGAAATAGATGGCTCTATTCTAAGTTTACTTTTATCTGACTTAAGTAATAATCTATATTTTAAATTTATTAAATCAGTATTTAATTCTTCTTTTTCATTTTCATCTAAATTATCAATAGGAATCGACTTCATATGAGTGTATAAAGCTAACAACAACAAGCTCAAAGTTGTCATTCTTTGTTGGCCATCTATAAGCTCTAATTTATCTTCTTTTAATGAATCAACTTTAGTATTTATGCAAATAATAGATCCTAAAAAATGTTCCTCATCATTTGTTATTATATCATCAAATAAAAGTTCCCAGTTCTTTTTTGACCATATATATTCCCTCTGGTATTTTGGAACAAAATATATAAGAGATTTATCCTGATTAAATAAATCAGACAAACTATTTGCTCTTGCTGAATTTATCATTAAAGTAATCTAAAATTTTTATTCCAAAATGCAAAATCGGATTTCTATGGAGTTATATAATAAAAAAAAGCTATGTAATCATAGACTTTTCGGCTAAATACCTTTCGGTCTATATTTTAAAGTCCCAAGAAAGTAGCATATAGGGACAAGGCAAGTGCAGGAGAGATGCCTCGCGGGGGGTACAAATCATATAGGTACCCAAATACTCTCAGATTAGAGCAATGTTATATGATTGTAGCTCTATGTCTTGCTAACTGGCGAGAACTAAACGGAAGCAAAACACCTTCCTCCTATGGGGGAAGTGTGTCTTGACTTCAAACAAAAATCTAACAAAAGCAAATATAGAAGTAGTCTAAAATAGATTTAAATAGATACAATGAGAGTTAAAACAGGAGGTAGAAAGAAAGGTACTCCAAACAAGATATCAAGTCAGGTTAAGGAGAAGTTATCTCAAATCATAGATGAAACAATAGATAGTTTAGATATCTCAGTAATGAACTCTAATCAAAAGATAAAACTCATACAAATAGGACTTCAATACATCATTCCTAAATCTCAAATAATAGAAGAACAAGAAGAACAAAACTTCACAGTAGAAATAATAGATAGATTGACTAAAGATTCAGATTGATAGTTAATCACCATAATTAAGAATTAATTCCTTTTTTTCCTTAAAGACTAATCAAAATATTAAATTTAAATATCATTTTAAATAATTATGTCTGAAGACCAAAAGAAACAATTAGAACAGCAATTATGGAATATTGCAGATACCCTTAGGGGAAAAATGGATGCTGATGAATTCAGAGATTACATATTAGGCTTTATTTTCTTTAAGTATCTATCAGAAAGAATGCACCTATATGCTAATAAATTATTAAAAGAAGATAATCTTTTGTACGAAGACTTAAATGAAAATACTTCTAATGGAAAAGAATATCTAAATGCAATTCAAAAAGAATCATTGAGTAAGTTGGGTTATTTCCTAAAACCCTCTGAATTATTTTCTCACATATCAGCTAAGGGCAACTCTTCAGATGGTGGAGAAACTTTTATTATAGAAGATTTAAAAAATATTCTTAGAAATATTGAACAAAGTACAACAGGAACAGATAGTGAAGATGACTTTGGTGGTTTGTTTCAGGATTTAGACCTTACCTCACCTAAACTGGGTAAAGAAGATGGACAAAAAAATACTCTAATTGCTAAGGTTTTAGCTCACTTAGATAAAATAGATTTTCAGTTAGAAAATTCTGAGCTTGATGTATTGGGTGATGCTTATGAATACCTCATTGCACAGTTTGCAAGTGGTGCAGGAAAAAAGGCTGGTGAGTTTTATACTCCTCAAGAAGTTTCTATGATATTAGCCAAAATTGTTACAACAGGAAAAAAGAAATTAAAAAATGTATACGACCCAACGTGTGGTTCTGGGTCTCTACTCCTTCGTGTTGCAAAAGAAGTGAAAGAAGTCTCCGCATTTTATGGACAGGAAATGAATAATACTACTTACAACTTAGCACGAATGAATATGATACTTCATAATGTGCATTATAAGAAGTTCGATATAAAACAAGAAGACACTTTAGAAAACCCTCAACATTTTGATAAGCGTTTTGAGGCTATTGTTGCCAATCCGCCTTTTAGTGCTAAATGGAGTGCAAATCCAATACACCTGCAAAATGACCGCTTTAGTCAATACGGTAAGTTAGCACCAAAAAGTAAAGCTGATTTTGCTTTTGTTCAACATATGATACATCAATTAGCAGAGAATGGAACTATGGCGACAGTATTACCTCACGGAGCATTATTTAGAGGCGCTGCTGAGGGGCATATTCGAAAATATTTGATAGAAGAAAAGAATTACTTAGATGCAGTTATCGGAATTCCTGGAGGAGTATTCTACGGAACAGGCATACCTACCTGCATTTTGGTATTTAAGAAATGTAGAGAACAGGATGAAGATATACTATTTATAGATGCTTCAGAAGGATTTGAAAAAGTTGGAAAGCAAAATGTACTAAGAAAAGAGCATATAGGTAAAATAATAGATACCTACAGAAATAGAAACACTGAAGATAAGTACAGTTATGTAGCTTCAATAGATGAAATCAAAGAGAATGAATATAACCTAAACATACCTCGATATGTAGATACTTTTGAAGAAGAGGAGCCAGTTGATTTAGAATCAGTTAGTAATGAATTACAATCATTAGATGGTGATATTAGTAACATAGACAAATCCATTGAAGGTTTTTGTAAGGAACTAAATATTAAACCGCCTTTATAATATGATGGACTTAAAAATTG
The DNA here is from genome assembly GCA_902626505.1 of uncultured Marinoscillum sp. Classification (GTDB taxonomy): domain Bacteria; phylum Bacteroidota; class Bacteroidia; order Cytophagales; family MED-G16; genus MED-G16. The sequence continues at coordinate 94,879 of CACOFQ010000004.1, read as the reverse complement.
AAAATACACTTCCTAAAAAAAGATTTTCTTCTTTTAAAAAAAATTGGAACGTAAAATTATATGGAGATATATATAATTTTTATTCTACTAATTCCTTATCCAGAGATAAGCTTAATTATGAAAGTGGCAAAGTATTTAATATCCATTATGGGGATATCCACACAAAGTTTTCAAGTTTATTTGATTTAACTAAAGAATTGGTCCCTCTAATAAATAATGACGTTGATTTAAGTAAATATAATGAAGAAAAATACTGTAGAGAAGGTGACTTAGTAGTTGCAGATGCATCTGAAGATTATGAAGATATTGGAAAAACTATTGAACTTATTAATATTAATAATAAAAAGGTTTTAGCAGGGCTTCATACATTTCTGGCAAGACCAAATAAGTATAAAATGGCTAAAGGATTTGCTACTTACTTAATGCAAACCTGGAAAGTTAGAAAACAGGTTATGGTAATTGCTCAAGGGACTAAAGTGTTAGGTATTGCAACTGGTAGATTAGGGAAAGTTAAACTCAGTATTCCTGAATATCAGGAACAAAAAAAGATAACTTCTTTCCTAAATTCTGTAGATGATAAATTAAAACAACTAACTAAAAAAAAAGAATTATTAAACGAATACAAAAAAGGCGTAATGCAGAAAATCTTCTCCCAAGAGTTACGCTTTAAAGATGATAATGGAAACAAATATCCTGATTGGGAGGAGAAGAAGTTGGGTGAGGTTTTAGAAAGAACTTCAACAGGTTTAAATCCAAGAAGAAACTTCAAACTTGGTTTTGGAAATAATTATTATATAACAATAAAGAATATAGATAATGGCAAATTAAATTTTGATAAAGCAGAAAAGATAGATGATGATGCAATGAAAATGATATCCAAAAGGTCTAATCTGACAAAAAATGATATTATTATGTCAAGTATTGGAAATGTTGGAGAATCATATTTACTAAAAGAAGAACCAATTAATTGGAATATAAATGAGTCTGTTTTTATGCTCAGAGCAAAAAGCATAATTAAACCTTATTTTTTATATTTTATTTTAAATAATGCTGATTCAAAGTGGTACCTTAAAAGTAATAGTACAGGAAGTTCTTTTAAAAGTATTAAACTTAAAGATTTAAAACTATTACCTCTAAGATTACCTTCATTAGACGAACAACAAAAAATATCCAATTTTCTATCCGCTATTGACAAAAAGATAGATTTAGTTAACACCCAAATAGAAAATACCAAGGCCTTTAAAAAAGGACTTTTACAACAAATGTTTGTGTGATATGGCAAGACAAAGCGAACAAGCATTAGAACAACAACTACTTAAGCAGCTCCATTCCTTAGGTCACGCACCTGTGAATGTAAATAATGAAGAAGCGCTTCTTGCAAATCTCAAAGTCCAATTAGAAAAACATAATAAAATCACTTTCACAGATAATGAGTTTAAGAAGGTACTTAATATTTTAAATGAAGGTTCAGTTTACGATAGAGCCAAAACATTAAGAGAGATAAAACACCATATTATAAAGGATGATGGAGAAACTGTATACTTTGAATTTATCAACAAAAAAGATTGGTGTAAAAATGAGTTTCAAGTTACCAATCAAATAACAATAGACGGTAAATATGAAAACCGCTATGATGTTACCATTTTAATTAACGGATTGCCACTTGTTCAAATAGAACTTAAAAGAAGAGGATATGAACTTGGAGAAGCACATAGGCAGATATTACGATATAAAGAACAATCATTTGGTAGTGGAGCTGCACTATTTCAGTATGTACAGCTTTTTGTAATAAGTAATGGAGTTAATACAAAGTACTTTGCCAATAACCATATTAAATATCTAAATTTTAAACAGACTTTTTTCTGGTCTGATGAGAATAACAATAAAATCACTAACCTCCCTGAGTTTGCAGATGAATTTTTAGAGCCTTGTCATTTGTCAAAAATGATATGTAAGTACATTGTGCTTGCTGAGTCTGCGAAGCAGCTGATGGTATTAAGACAATACCAATACTATGCAATTGAAAAGTTAATTGACAAAGTAAAAAATACAAATAAAAACGGTTACATATGGCATACTACTGGTAGCGGTAAGACGCTCACCTCTTTTAAGGCAAGTCAGATATTAACGCATATGCCAGAGGTTCATAAGGTAGTTTTTGTTGTAGATAGAAGAGACCTTGATAGCCAAACAACAGCTGAGTTTAATAATTTTTCAAAGGGCAGTGTAGATGGAACCGCAAACACCAAAGCACTTGTAAAACAATTTGGTGATGATACTAAACTATTAGTAACTACTATTCAAAAGTTGAATAATGCAATTGGAGGAGAACGTTATGCTTCATCGATGCAGGCTCTTAAAGACAAAAAAATAGTTTTCATATTTGATGAGTGTCACCGCTCCCAATTTGGAGAGACTCATAAACGCATTGTAAAATATTTTAATAATCATCAGATGTTTGGATTTACAGGAACTCCAATATTTGCTGATAATGCTGTAAAGAATCAGTTAGGAAAAAGAACTACAAAAGAACTTTTTGGAGATTGCCTACATAAGTATGTGATAACGGATGCTATTCGTGATGAAAATGTATTAAAATTTTCAATTGAATACGTAGGTAGATATAAAGAAAAAAATAGTTCAAACTACAGAGACATAGATGTAGAGGCAATTGATAAGAAAGAACTTTTTGATAACGAAGACCGCTTAAATAAAATAACAGATTACATCATTGATAACCATAAAATAAAAACTGTTAATCAGCAGTTCACAGCAATGTTTGCGGTAAGCAGTGTTGAAACATTAATAAAATATTATGACCTCTTTAAATCCAAAGACCATAAATTAAAAATAGCTACTATTTTTTCTTACTCAGCCAACGAGGAGAATGAAGATGCTGATGGCATAACAACTTTTGATGAAGATATGTTTGCTGTTGAAGACACACCTAAGTCAAGACATAGTAGAGAGAAACTTGATGAATTTATGAATGATTATGCTAAGATGTTTGGCACACAATATTCAACAAGAGATAGTCAACTATATTATAACTATTACAGAGATATAGCAAGACGGGTGAAAAACAGAGAGATAGATATTCTTCTTGTAGTAAATATGTTTCTTACTGGTTTTGATAGCAAGCCGTTAAATACTCTATATGTAGATAAAAACTTGAAACACCACGGACTAATTCAAGCGTTTTCAAGAACGAATAGGATATTAAATAAAAACAAGTCACACGGTAATATTGTATCGTTTAGAAATCTTAAAAAGGCAACGGATGAAGCAATTGCATTATTCTCAAATAAAGAGGCAAATGAAATAATATTATTGCAACCATATGGGGATTATTTAGAAGAATTTAATGAGGCGATGGAAATGGTAAAACAGATAGCTCCTACAGTAGATAGCGTTAATTCATTAGAATCTGAGAAAGAAGAAGTTCAGTTCGTGAGAGCTTTTAGAAATTTGATGAGAGTACAAAACACTCTAAGTTCTTTTGCTGATTTTTCATTTGATGATTTAGAAATGTCCGAGGAAGAGTTTTATGATTATAGAAGTAAATATTTAGATATATATGAAAAAGCAAAAAGTAATACCGATAAGGAGGAAGTATCTGCTTTAGATGATATTGATTTTGAATTAGAATTAATGCACAGAGATGTTATCAATGTTGCATACATTCTCGAATTACTTTCTTCTTTAGTAGGAACAAAAGGGGAAAGCTTTGAACGTAAAAAGAAACAAATTTCAGATATTCTGTCAGGAGATATTAAACTAAGAAGTAAGAAAGAACTTATAGAGGAATTCATTGAAAAAAATCTTGATGGCATTGAAAATTCAGATGAAGTGGCAGATAAGTTTGAATCTTTTTGGGGTGAAAAGAAAATTAAGGCATTTAATACTTTATGTGAGGAAGAAGACCTTGATAATTCACAAATTGAAAAAATTGTTGATGAGTATTTATTTGCAAACCAAGTGCCTGATATAAGAAATAAGGTAATGGAATCAATGAAGAAAAAGGAGGGTCTTTTATCCCGTCAAAAAAACACTACAAGAGTGATTGATAAGATTATGAGCTTTGTAAATACATTTATTGAAGATATAGTATCTGTTTAAAAAATAGGCATATCTTCTTCCTTTAATTCAGCAACTTCTAATCCCCGTAAGTAGGTTAAACTTACTGTCATAGATGAGTGTCCCATAGCCTTCTGTAGCTTAGTGATTGAGCCTGTTCTTTTAAAGATTTCTATAGCCCCTGAGTGTCTGAAAGAGTACAAGGTTATCTCTTTACAAACCCCTGGATTGAGTCTCTTAAAACGTCTCCAAAGCTGTATAAAATAGCTTCTGCTATAAGGCTGTTTAAGGCCAGTAAAGATGTTTAAATGGCCTTCTTTTCTTTTAAGAGTTTCTCTTATTTTAGGGCTTACTGGAACTATCCTGTTACGTTTAGATTTTACCTGATTTCCTGATAATCTTATATGAGATAAATCACTTGTGAAGTCCTCCCATTTAAGTAATCGTATTTCCTGATGAGGTCTTAATAGACACCCATAAGTAAGCAAACAACAGAGATACAAATCTTCATTAAAGGCCTTTACCTTAGTAAGTAATTCTTTTACTTCCTCTATGGGTTTATGAAGAGTCTCTTCTTGTTTTCTTGACTTGAGTTTAGACTTCTCAATAGGAAAGTTATTTTCATATAAATAGTTCACTAAAACATTCAGGTATCTTCTAATTGTATTGTAACTGGTATTGTTATTATATCTAAGGGGAATAGAGTCTAAATAGTCCAAAGAAATCTCCCCCTTAAAGGCCAATTGCTTTCTAAGTTTGTCTGACAGAGATTTAAGTTCTTTCTTGTATCTATCAGATAAAGGTTCTTGTAATTTCTTATCAATGATTTTATCAAAAAACTCTAATGAACTTATCTTCTTTTCAAATGAATAATTATTCTTTACTAAGAAATCATAAACCTCTTTAGCTAAAAGGACTGCTTTACCTAATCTTAATTTTTTTGGATAGGTATTTGGTCTTAAAGATGAATGAATCATCCTACCGCTAAACAGCCTATACCTCCTATCATTCAGATTAAAATCTATAAAGTATCTACCATCAGATTTCTTACAGACATTGGGATAACTTATACTATTTTTTGGCACTTATTTGGCACTTTTACTTAAACATTAAATTTAAGAGTAGTGTAAGTGACTGTAGTTCAGTTTGTTAGTAAGCGAAGCGCGTCGAAGACACGCCTGATTGTGGTTCAGGAGGTCGCCGGTTCGAGTCCGGTCTTCCACCCTTTTTTCTTACAATGCTTGCAGTTTTTTCTCTCTAAAGATAAATAATTCTGACAGTTATTGATTAATCAATCTTTTTCAAAATAATATCAGTAAATTAGAGATATGAATGATATTTTTAATGAGGATAAAAACCCTATTGAAATTTATGGGGTTGTTCATACTTTAATAATTATTTTGGGATGTATTTTAAAAGAACTTAATCTTCCTTTCTCAAACATTGCGTTAATAATTGGGTTCGGTGGAATTTGTGGCGTTATTATGCCCTATTATATTTTTTCAAAATTAAAAGAAGGAAAAATTATAATAGCTATTGGGATTTTCTTTTTTAACACATTATCACTAGGTCTTTGGTTTAAAGTAATGAAATGGCCTTTTGTAGAATTTCTGGTAAATTGGAGTTTAACATTTTCACTTTTTGGAGTAATTCCAATATTCTTTATAAATAATTATCTTAAAAAGATTAATGAAGAGTTTACAGCAGAAGATCGTAAAAAAAATATTCTGATGGGAGTGTTTTATTCTGTACTTATAGCCTCCTTCTATTTGATCATGAAATAAAAATATAATTGATTTAAAATTTTAAAGTATGAAAACAACATTTTTAATTATAATAACAACACTAATTCTTTCTTGTTCAGAAACAAAAGAAAATTCACTGAGTGAAAAAAATCTAGAAATGGCTCAATCTTTTCTTGATAATATTATTGCCAATCCAGAAAAAGCTCAGAGTCTACTTCACAAAGACTTTACATTTGCCTGGATGGGTATTATTGAACAGGGTGGTAGAATTTGGAATAGAGAAAATTTATTTAGTGAATATTTCAAAAATATTATACCAAAAATTCTTCCAAATGGTATTATTTTAAAAACAGTTGATTCTATTTCTGATGAAAAAGGAGTAGCTATAATTCAAGAAGGTGACGCAGTTGGTAAAAATGGTGAATATGATAATAAATATGTTTGGATATTTAAAATGAAAGACGGTTTAATTCATTCAATAAGAGAGTACAATAGTGATATTTTGGTTGCGACCCAATTATATGACTATAAATTAATTATAGAAGAAGAATGATAAAAATACCACCCCCACTTATAGTTTTAATTTTAGTTATTTCAATTTTTTTTTCATCAAAAAAAATTGATTTAATTCACATACCATTTCAACTCCCTATATCAATTTTTATTCTTTCTATTGGTATACTTATTTTTATAAATCCAGTACTGCAATTCATAAAATCAAAAACTACTATTAATCCAATCAAGTTCGAGGAAACTAATAAACTAGTAACATCAGGAATTTTTGAACATTCAAGAAATCCTATGTACCTAGGTATGTTAATGATTATTATATCCACATCAATATTTTATTTAAACATTTACTCTATACTTACCCCTTTCTTATTTATATTATGGATAAACAAATTTCAGATAAAAAGAGAAGAAGTCTTTCTGACAAAAAAATTTGGTAAAGAATATTTATCATATAAGAATAAAACCAGAAGGTGGATTTAGTCCCTATAAGGTTGGATGATTTATTATATTTGATTTATGAAAAATTTATTTTTGATATTGATTTTTATAATTTCATTTAGTTCTTTCTCACAGACAAACTATAATACAGAAAAATATTATGGAAAAGAATTTTCTGTTTTAGATATAAAAGATTATAAATCCAATAAACAAAAATTTGTTGTTGATACAGAAAATCTTATTAAGATAGAAGGTCAGATTTTATCATCTTGCCCAATGAAAGGTTGCTGGATGAAAATTAAATCTGAGGAAGATACAATTCTTGTAAGGTTTAAGGATTATGGGTTTTTTGTACCTAAGGAAGGAATAGCTGGAGATAAAACTATCATAAATGGTAAACTTTCTATAGATACTTTAAGTGTTACGCTTCTAAGACATTATGCTGAAGATGCTGGAAAATCATTAGAGGAAATTAATAAAATTACGGAACCTGAGGTTTCAGTGACATTTCTTGCTGATGGTGTCTTTATAAGAAAAGAATAAAAAATTTAAACCAATTAAAACGTTAGATTAATCCAAAGTTATATCTAACTTAAATAAAAAAAGCTCTTAAAATTTAAGAGCTTTCAAAAAATAAGGAAATAGTAAAACTAATATTCAATTACTTGTCCCTGAACACCTACAGACCAATGTATTTGTGCAATTTTCCATTTTCCATCATATTTTTTAACAACGCCACTTGATCTTACATTTGTAACCTCAAGAGTTTGGCCATCAGAACTAAAAGTAAAATCAACTATTTGTGTATATGATGCCATATTACCATCATCACCCATAACAATATTTAAATTCCTAGTCGTAAATACTGGGTCTTTGATAGCAGCAATTTGACCTATTAATGACGGCTCTACTTCAGACCACCCACTCAAATATTCATCCTCATCTGTTCCAATTAATACAGCATCCATTGCAAAAGTTTCCTTTGCTTCTTCAATACTACCAGAACTAAAAAAATCAAATTGAGTATCAATAAATGCAGCAACTTCAGCTTTAGCTTGATCTAAATCCACAGTATTAGTTGTAGTATTACACCCAAAAATAATTGGAACCATAATAAGTAAATAAGTAAATTTTTTCATTTGAAATAATTTTAAATTAATAATATTAAAAGTAGCATATTTAAAATTAAATAGCTTTTGTTTATAAAAAATCTTAAATTAATAGAAGATTAAATCAACTCCTATGAAAAACTTATTTGCATTAACCTTTTTACTTTTTTTGTTTTCTTGTTCAACAACAGAAAAAATAGCTAACCCTAATATTAAAATATATGATGATTCTATTTTAGATATAATTGATATGTATTCTGAAATTGAACAGTTAGCAGACTCTATTTCCCTTCCTGAAGGTCCCGTTTGGGATAAAGCCTCTAACTCTCTTCTATTTGTTGATGTAATGAATAATAAACTTTTCAAATGGAATGAAGAAGAAGGCACAAAAGAATATATATCACCAAGTGGAAACACAGGTTATGCTCCAAATGTAAACTTAGGTCTACTAGGTGCTAACGGGTTAATGATTGATGAAAGCGGAGATTTAATAGTATGTCAACATGGTGATAGAAGATTAGCAAAAATTGAAAATGCTTCTACAACCTCACCGAATTTTTCAACTTTAGTTGACAACTATGAAGGTAAAAAATTTAATAGTCCAAACGATTTAACTTATTCTAGTACAGGAGATATATATTTTACAGATCCTGCATTTGGATTCTTTAATCTTGAAACATTTCAATTTGTTGAATCGGAAGTTAAAGATTTAAATTTCAATGGAGTCTATAAATACAATACGCAATCAGGTGAAGTTTCACTTGTTACTGATCAGATTGATTTACCAAACGGAATAGCACTCTCTCCAGATGAGAAGACACTTTATGTTAATAAGATGGCTTTCATAGATGGCAATAAAAAAATTATTAAAATAAATCTTGAAAATATGGAAATGAGCACATTATTTGATGGTGCAAATCTCCCGCCTGAAGATGAAGGTGATTTTGATGGTATGAAAGTACATTCTTCAGGAAATATTTTCACATCAGGTCCTGGCGGTTTATTAATTATCTCTCCATCAGGTGATCTTTTAGGAAAGATTGATTTTGGACAGATTACAAATTGTGCCTTCGATGATAAAGAAGAATATTTATATGCAACAGGTTTTGTAAATAATCCTAAAGTGTATAGAATTAAATTGAAAAATAATTCATAATCAAATCTAAATTTTATTAAAATGAAAATTATAATATTTCTTATAACCCTATTAATAACCTTAAATTTTAATTCTTTTTCTCAAGATCTTTCCCAACCAACTGGTGGTGGAACTCTTGATATAGTTTTAGTTAGTCCTGGCGAAGACTATTCTATAATGAATTTTGAGGGTGATATTACAGGTTACGGATCAGTTTACGTAAAATTTAAAGTGGCATCAATTAATACCTCTAAAACTAGCGGTACTTTAGATGGTCAAGCAAGAACTATACTTGAAGACGGGACATTATTATCTACTCCATTGAAAGGGACCTGGAAAAGAAGTGGAGCTTTGGTTAAATTTTATTTTACTGATGCAATAAATAATGGAGCAATGAATTTTGTTATGTGGGATGTTAATATTTTAGAGAAAAAGGCTGAGGTGAAATATGTAGAATTACATAATGCAGACAATTAGATTCACTGATTAACGTTCACTAAGTTTTTTTTCAATCTTATTTCTTAATTCTATTAGGGTATCGTAGTATTTTTCTAGGAAAAAAGTTTTTACAAACATTGTCCTTGATTTTATTTTTAGATAAGCTTTAAAGTTAGGATCATTCTGTATTATATTTTTTAGATTATATAAAGATTGGTCAAACGATAATTTATCCTGATTAAGAAAAATTTCAGGATAATTATCAGCTAGGTATAAGCTTATTTTCTGTTGAATTACCTTCTCATCGCTAACGTTTGCATTAATATATTTGAAGAAAGTATTATGTAATTGGCTAAGGAGTTGCTTTATTGAGTCTGATTTAACAAATTTCAATGTACCCTCATTAATTATTGAATTATACCTATTCAAAGGTGGGCCAAACCCTCTATAATCTATAACTGCAATATTGACTTCATCATAAGAGCTTATAATATTTTTTAAGCTATCGATAGAATTTAATTTTTCACTCATCAAATGGAAAAGGATTCTTTCATCCTTATTAAACACCATTTTTCTTTCTTGAGAGAAAATATCAATTTCATCCAATTCAATTTTTAAATTATTTAATACTTTAAATCTTTCCTCCTTATTTTGGAGAGTTTCTCTATACTCTTCTACCCAAAATGAGGCACTGACTCCAAGTACTATAACTATAAACTCTATAAAATATTTAAATATACTAACAGACTTTAACATAAAAATTCTATTCTTTCTCCCTTAATTTCTGTATCAATAATTCTTTTTCAAAGGCTCTTCTTTTTGATGCACCTTTAAAGGGTACTGAAATACCATATCCTATAGCACCTACACTAATAAAACTTGATCCTATAAGAACAGCTAAACCTTGACCTAAACCAGAATCTTGAGAAGGAACAGTAGCAAGAATCAATACACCTATTCCACCATTAATATATCCTCCTATTCTAAATATAGATCCAATAATATTATTAACTTTTCTTCTCTTTTCAATAAATAGCAAATTTCTAAGTTGAAGAGTATTGTATTTATTATTGTTAATTTCTAATCCGAGAGAAACTAAATTAACACTATCCTTATATGATAGTTCATGTTTTTTCAAGGATGAATATTCTTGTCCACTTAAATTAAAATGAATAAATAAAGTAAATAATATGGTTATAATGATTTTCATATAATTATTTAAACAATGACTCTATTAGTTGTTTATCTGGCTCTGTTAATATTTTTTCAGCATAGTCTAAATAAAGCTGATGTCCTAATGGTAATTGCTCTCTGATTTCATTTGGTGTTCCTAAGGTGAATTCCCCATTTCCAGTCATTCCATCTTCCTGATTTCCAGAAACCACAAAATAATCCCATTCTGCTAGAATAAGCCAGTATGCGTATTCTTGAGTTATAATTTTATTATATCCCTCTTTATCTCCTTTAATTTCATCATAATCTGATACATTATATACGCCTTTATCTATTGCTTCTTGAGTCGCCTGCCTTAGTCTTGAAGACGAGTTCATATATCCCCAATCATTTGGATAGGCAAGGTTTAAAATTACTGCTGTTACTGTGTGTAATAGATGTTCGATAACTTCATTAATTTGTCTTGGGCCACCTTGGTTTTCTTCCCAAATAAAATCTGTACAGTTATGTTTATATGGTCTAGGAACATCAGTATTATGAGCATATTGTTTATTCTTACTGAATGATTCTTCTAAACCAACACGCTGATAAACATGTTCATCTTTTGAGGTTTGAAGATATTTTGATCGCATAGACTGATCAATATTTTGATTCTCTTTAAGCATAGCATCATACGATTGCGCTACCTTATTTAAGAACTCAATGCTAACATCTTCTTTACCAAAAATTCTAAGGTTATTAGAATCTACATGTTGAGTGAAATCAATATTTGCTAAATCAGAGTTATCCGCACATGAAAAAACAAGAAAGAATAAAAACAATATTTTTTTAAGCAATTTTGAATATTTAAAGGACTCCTTGATTTTGAGCATCTATAGTTACATCACCAGAGTTTTGTTGAAGTTGGTTTAGCATCGACATCATATCGAAAAAATCTTGTTCTCTAGAAATTTTTCCATCTTTTATACTTACAAGAGTGGTCCCAGATAAATCTAATTTATTTCCAGAGGCTGGAATACCAAAAAAGTTTCCAGTATGAGTTCCCTTGAAATTCCAATACTTAACAATTTTATCACCTTGACCAAAAGCATCAACAATTGTAAATTCAACATCAGAGAATCCTAGAAAATAATTTAAATAAAAATTTTTTACTGCTTCAACTCCTACAAGATTACCCTCAGCAGTAACAACAACAACATCATCTGAAAAATATTTATCACTAACTATAGCTGTATCACCTTCAAAAAAACGACTCCAAACATATTTATACATTTCGAGATCTTTTTCTAACTGAGCCTGAGAATCTAATACTTGTTTTTGTTCTTTATTAGGCCCACCACAATTGAACATAAAGAATAGAATTGGAATATAGAGTATAAGTTTTAGAGATTTTATCATAATAATTAATTTTAACTTAAATTGATTCTTGCTAATCTATAGAAAAATTAATTATATCTAATTATTTTTTTATTATATAGATAATAAGATTGTTATTAATGAAAACATTATTATTATTAAAAGTTCAAACCTTAAACTTAAGTTATGAAAAATGATTTTAATGAATATTTAAAGTTTCACAAGGAAAATGGTGGCACAGGAAAGCTTTTTAATTTTAAGTTTTTAGAATATAAAGATGGATTCCTAAAACTTGAAGGTGAGTTTATACCTGAAACTCTAAATCCTAGTGGTACAGTTCAAGGTGGTCAAATGAACTCTATGCTCGATGATGTAACAAGCTTATTATTTATATATGAAGCTAGAGGAAAAGAGTACCCTAACTCTACGAATCTTCATACTATTCATCACAGACCTTTGTTCATTGGCAAAGCAATAGCAACAGCAGAAATAATTAAAAAAGGAAAAAATATTGTTACAATAAAAGGAGAATTATATAATTCTGAGGGAAAGTTATCATCAACTTTAATCCATTCAGCTATGATAATGAAAAGCGAATTTAATATGTAAGAATATATTCCATCAAATACTTAGATTACAACTTTTCAAGTTCTTTAATTACCTTAGGAAGTAGCATTTTTTTTTGATTATTCTCAATAATTACATCTGCACATTTAATTGCTTCTTTTTCACTAATCTGGTTATTTATTATAGACTCAATTTCTTTTTTTGACCTATTTTTATCTCTCTCTAAAACTCGTGAAATTCTTAAATCCTTATCTGCAATTATTAATATTATTTTATCAAGATCATTATAAGTTCCAGATTCAAAAAGAAGAGCAGATTCTTTGAATAAAGTTTTATTCTTTGAGTTGTTTTTAACCCAGTTTTTAAAATCTTTTTTTACTTCAGGGTGAATAATTGAGTTTATATTCTTAAGAGCTGATTTATTTTCAAATATAATTTCTGATAATAGCTTTTTATCTAACTTATCATTTTTGAGGATCCTATCTCCAAAAGCATTTACTAATTTATCTTTAATAACTGACCCCCTTATTAATTCTTTTGCTCTTAAATCAGAATTATAAATTTTATATCCTAAGTGTTTTAATATGTCTGATACAGTAGACTTTCCTGATCCAATACCACCAGTAATACCGATTAATTTAGGCTTCATTTATCTAATATAAATGAATTGGGATAAATATTTAAAATTTGAACATCCTGAATGCCATTAACCTCTGGGATAAGATAACCATCTTTTTTTCTTAAATTAACAAACAATGAATCATCAGATATTGGTTCATCTCCTTTCTTCATTTTATATAATACTGTTACCGAAGTATCTATTTTAAAATTTTCATCTTGAAAATTAACTTTAAGTATTATTTCTTCTTGAACAAATTCTTCAATTTTAAAACTAAGGTTAATTGATTCAGGATTTACTAATATATCTTTATCTATCTTTTCTATTATAATATCCTCATCAAAATTTGAACTTATATTGATTATATTATCAGATTTAAGAAGATATGTATTAGGCAAAGAATTTATTATTGACTGAGGCCCTTCAATGTAAATCTTATTATGAGATAAAGTAAAATCACTAACCCTTTCAAAACCATCTGCAATTGAAATACTTGAAGAATCAATCAAAACATCTAATTCTTTACCCATTGTATTTTCAATATTTAAAAATATTGAATCCGTAATTATATAATTTAAGTTTACATTTTCTAATGACTGAGAGACAGAAGGTAATAGTGAATTAGATAAAATAAACTTTGTTTGTAACGGGTTATTGATATTATATTCAATTGCTTGAATATTTATCTTTAATATATTTCTTAATAAATTCCATCCAGTTCCATTAATTGATATTTGAATTGCATCAGGAGGAGACAAAACCTCAATATGCTCTTCTTTAATATCATACTTAAAGTTAATAGGATAATACATGGATGCATTTGATCTATTATTTAATTCATTAAAAAACCAAATCAGAAAACCTGCTATGAAACAATAAAAGAATATTTTAGGTTGAGAGATTAGTTTTAAAGGATTATTAATCCTCATAATTATTTATTTTGAGCCTGACATCTCAAAGGAGATAGAGTTTTTATCAAATTTTAACTTAGTTCCTCTGTCTACTTCCAATGTAACAGATTTCTCATCAATCAACATAATTTTACCATGTAATCCTCCAGCAGTAACAACCCTATCTCCTTTCTTCAAATTAGAGATAAAGTTACTTTGATTTGTTCTTCTTTTTTGCTCAGGCCTATATATAAAAAAGTAAGCAACTACGATAATTGCAATAGGAAAAAACAACTGAGCAAAACCCGAACCAAATGATTGTAATAAAATCATATGTTATAATTAAGACCTAGGGTTTACCTGTGCTCTAATTAATAACTTTTTAACCTTTGACTCAGTATTAGCTGTAATTGTAACCACTTTATTTTGCATACCTGGTTTGTTACTAGAATCAAATTGAACTTTAATTTCTCCAGAACCACCCACTGGTATAGGTTGTCTTGGCCATTGAGGGACAGTACATCCACATGCAGCGGTAGCTTTTGATATAATTAACGGAGCACTTCCAGTATTTGTAAATTTAAAAACATGACTTACAATATCACCATCTCTAATATCTCCAAAATTATATTCTTCTTCATTAAATGTAAATTTTGGAAAAGCACCAGCAGGAACGATAGTACTTACACCACCTTTTCTCATAGATGCAATTTCCGTTTCAAGTTTAGCTACTCTTAACTCTAAATCACTAACTTGAGATCCACATGAAATAAGAAGTGAACTAAATAAAATTGATATAATTTTTTTCATAATATTTTTAATTTTCTTTGATTTTAGATAAAATACCATCAACATCTTTCAATAATTTTTCTGCTTTTGTTTTAGCATTATTTACAACTTTTTCACTTTTGGTTTTTGCTTCAGAATCTATTGAATCCTTTTCATCAATAATCTCATCTAAAAGCTCCTCTAACTTTCTTTTATATTTATTTAATCTATAAGTCAATCTATCTCTAGTATTATTACCCTTATCAGGGGCAAATAAAATACCAAGAACACCACCAACAATTAATCCTACTATAAGACTAATAAATGAATTTGTTGAATTTTTACTCATAATTATTTATTTATTATCAATTAAACCCTTTCCGGTTTTAATTATTTTATCTTCTTTCAGCAAATTTAATGAAATTACATCTAAAAGACCATTAATAAATTTTCCACTCTTTGGAGTACTATAATTTTTTGCAATATCAATGCACTCATTAATTGATACTTTCAAAGGAATATTACTAAAATTTGTCATTTCTCCTATCCCCATTCTTAAGATGGTTCTATCCATTAATGATATTCTGTCAAAATCCCAATTTTTAGCAAATTTAGATATATATTCATCATATTCATTTGAATTATCAATAACAAAATCAAACAAAGAGCAAGCAAATTTAACGTCATCTTTGATATCCTCAGATAAACTTGCGGTTGCAAATGTATTAAAATTTGATGAATTAATAGTTTTCAATGTTTTTTTTATCATTGATTTTACAATCAAGAAATCTTCATTCCAAAAAATGTTATCTTCCTCAAAAGACTTCTGAATATCTTCATATTTAAATAAAAATTTTAAAATCAAATTTTGCAAAAAATCATAATCTTCATCAAAAGATGGTTGCTCTATAGAAATATAAGTTTTATAAAACTCCTGCTGTAATAAAATATTATACCAATTTCTAATTTTTTCAGTTTTAGGGCTCCAACCATTCTTATGTTTTATCAATCCATCAATTACTGAAGAATTCGTCTCTAAAAAATTAATGATGCTGTTTTTAGAAAGGTTAAACCTTAATGCACTCTTCTTTATTAACTCATCTTCAGCAATCATCTTTTTTTCCTCATTAATATTTTTAAAAACTATTAAGAGGGAAATAATATCATAGTATGACTTTTCTATATCTAATATTGATTTATTAAGTTGTTTAGAAATTTCTAATTGAAGCTTTTTTTTATCTTGTTTGTGAATAACTTGATTATAATAAGAAAACAATAGCTGTAAGACTTTTACCCTTAAGGATCTTCTGTTTATCATAAGCTTCAAATTAAAGAACGAGGTGCAAATGTAATTACTTTTTAGAATTTTCTTTAATTCTATCTTTCGCTATCTGTATAGCAGAGGAGTTAGTTGAAATTTTATTTTCATCAGAATGTTTTATTACTGAACTTACCTTATCATATATTAAGCCTGTCATCTCCATGACTTTTTTAAAATCTATATCATTAATCTGCTCATGATAAACACTTATGATTCCACCAGCATTAATTAGGAAGTCAGGCACATATAATATTTTCTTGATATTAAGTTCTTCTGGGACATCAGTATCATTTTCTAACTGATTATTTGCAGCTCCTGCAATTATATCACACTTTATATCTTTCAATGAGTTATTATTTATAATACCCCCTAAAGCACAAGGAGAAATAATATCATAAAAATTATCATAAATATTTTCAGGATTAACTACTGTTATGTTTTTATCAGACATTAAATCGATATTTTTTTGATTAATATCACATATGGCAACATTAGCATTTTCTTTTAATAGATGATCAACTAATTTTCTTCCTACATTACCAACACCTTGAACTAAAACTTTCTTTCCTTCTAATGAATCTCGTCCTGATATGTGATTGACAGCTGATTTTATTCCCATATATACTCCAAATGCTGTTGGAGAAGAAGAGTCACCAAGTCCACCGTGCTCTTTTGGTAGACCTACAACAAATTTGCTCTTTTCTTTTATCCAAATAATATCTTGAGTAGACATATTAACATCTTGTGCAGTCCAATATTTTCCATTTAAATCATTTATAAAATCTCCAAACCTTTTTATAAACTTTTCAGACTTGATTTTTGGATCACCAATTATAACAGCTTTACCGCCTCCAGCATTTAATCCTGCAAGAGATGATTTATAACTCATTGCCTTGGATAAATTAATTACGTCTTTAAGCGCAGCTGCATCAGAATTATAATTCCACATTCTTGTTCCTCCAATTGCAGGTCCAAGAACAGTATTATGAATGCCTATAATTGCTTTCAAGCCAATAGAATCGTCATTACAAAAGACAAGTTGTTCATGATTATCATTCTTAATTTTTTCAAAGACGGAATTGTTTTCATCTATGCTCATAATTATGATTTAAATAATAGTTTTACAGTTAGTTATTCATAAAATTATATAAAAATTTGAAAGACCTATCCTATTTAAATAAATACCTTATAAAGTACAAATATTACTACACCATTGGAGGGTTATTTATATTTATATCAACAGCCTTTGCAATCGTTCCAGCCACATTAATAAGAGAGACATTTAATCTTATTGAAAATGGTTATAAAGAGTATTCTTTGGGAAATAATATACTAAAAGAAGAAATCTTAAAAGATGTTTTATTTTACTCTTCAGCAATAATTTTTGCAGCACTAATAAGGGGATTTTTCATGTATATGATGCGACAAACAATAATTGTTGCGTCTAGGAAAATTGAGTATGATTTAAAAAACGAGATTTTTTATCACTACCAAACCCTTCCTCTTAAATTTTATAAAAAAAATAATACCGGAGATTTAATGAATAGAATTTCTGAAGATGTAAGTAAAGTAAGGATGTACTTAGGTCCTGCCTTGATGTATGGAATGAATGTTACTATTTTGATGTTAATGGTTATCCCCTTTATGTTTTATATTAATAAAAATTTAGCATTTTATAGTTTAATGCCGTTACCTCTACTAGTAGTTTCTATATATTTAGTACAAAATATAATTAATAAAAGGTCAGAGCAAATACAAGAGTCTTTATCTGATTTATCTACTTATGTCCAAGAAACTTTCTCAGGGATAAGACTAATAAAATCATTCGTCAGAGAAATTAATTTTGAAAGAGTTTTTACAACAAAAAGTAAAGAGTATAAAAATAAATCTATAGGACTTCAGTTTGTTCTAGCTTTATTTTTTCCGGTAATAATGACTCTAATTGGTCTAAGTATAATAATTACGGTTTATGTTGGAGCATTAGAAGTTTTTGAAGGAAATTTATCAATTGGAAATATAGCTGAGTTTTTAATTTACGTCTATCTGTTAACATGGCCAGTAACAGCTTTAGGTTGGATTACAAGCATTATCCAAAGAGCATCCGCTTCTCAGAAAAGAATCAATGAGTTTCTTGAGGAAAAATCTGATATAATTTTATCTGATAATAAGAAGATTAATCTTAAAGGTAAAATTGAGTTTAAAAATGTTTTTTATGAATATTCCGACACAAAGATTAAAGGAATGAATAATGTGTCTTTTATGATTAACCCTGGAGAATCATTAGGTATTATTGGTTTGACAGGATCAGGAAAAAGTACAATAGCTAATAGCATATTAAGATTATTTGATGCTGATAAGGGGAAAATTTTAATTGACGATAATGATATTAAAAAACTTGACATCATACACTTTAGAAAACAGATTGGCTATGTTCCCCAAGACGTTTTCCTATTCTCAGACACCATTGAAAACAACATATTATTTGGAACAGAAAATAAGAGTTTTGATTTAGTTAAGGAAGCCGCAGAGAATGCTGATTTAATTAGAAACATAAATTCTTTTCCTGAAAAATTCAAAACAAAAATTGGTGAAAGAGGAATAACATTGTCTGGCGGTCAGAAACAAAGAGTATCTATTGCTAGAGCTATAATAAAGCAACCTAAAATCTTAATTTTAGATGATTGCCTTTCGGCAGTAGATACTAAAACGGAAAATGTTATCCTTGAAAATATGAAAAAAATTATGATTAATAGAACATCGATAATTATTTCACATAGAATCTCATCCGTCAAACTAGCAAAAAAGATTATTGTAATTGATTCGGGAAAAATTAAAGAAGAAGGTAATCACAAAAGTCTTCTAGAAAAAAAAGGGATCTATTTTGATCTGTATAAACAACAACTTGAAAGTGATAAACAGTTATAATTAGTAAGCTATATTTTTATATTGCATTTCATAAAGTTTATTGTAGAAACCATTTCTTTTCAATAAATCTTTATGACTCCCAATTTCTTTAATACCCCCAGAATCAAGTACTACAATTTTATCTACTTCTTTTATTGTTGATAATCTATGAGCTACAACAATGGAGGTTCTATTTTTTAGAATTTCTGAAATAGCATTTTGAATCATCATTTCAGATTCTGAATCAACTGAAGAGGTAGCTTCGTCAAGAAGAATAATCTTTGGATCATACAACATAATTCTAATACATGAAATTAATTGTCGTTGTCCAACTGAAAGAGAAATTCCTCTTTCCTTTACATCAAATTTTAATTTCCTTGGTAGTTTATTTATAAATTTTTCAGCACCTACTTTTTTAATTGCATTCCATACTTCATCTTCTTTTA
This sequence comes from uncultured Marinoscillum sp., assembly GCA_902626505.1. GTDB lineage: Bacteria > Bacteroidota > Bacteroidia > Cytophagales > MED-G16 > MED-G16. The sequence goes on along the minus strand of CACOFQ010000004.1, from coordinate 75,380 downwards.
TAGAGTCATTAAATAAAGTAATATTATTATATATAGTATCTGAGAAAAGGAAAACATCTTGAGAAACTAATCCTAAATTATTTCTTAATGAAGCCAAATTATAATCCTTTATATCGTTACCATCAACTAAAATTTTTCCTTTCTGAAAATCATAAAATCTATTAATAAGATTAATTATTGATGTTTTGCCAGATCCTGTTGCCCCAACAAATCCTACTGACTCTCCGGGGTTTATTTTAAAAGATATATTTTTCAAGATATAATCATCATTATTGTAAGCGAACCAAACATCTTTGAATTCTACATCTCCTTTTAATTGAACATCATATAATTTTTCATTTGAACTAATCCTCTCTTTTCTATCTAGTAAATCAAATATTCTTTTTGAACTAACAACACCCATCTGAAGAGTATTAAATCTATCTGCAATTGCTCTTATCGGTCTAAAAAATAACTGTAAATACATAATAAACGCAACTAAAACTCCTAAAGTAACTTCTTCTGTAAATAACTGATTTGAGCCATACCAGATAAGTAAACCCAAACCAATTGAGGTAAACAATTCCATTACTGGGAAATAAATAGAGTAATAAAGAACAGCCTTTAAGTTAGCTTTTAAATGTGTCTCATTTATCTTCTGAAATCTTTCATATTCTTTTTTCTCATTCCCAAAAATTTGAACAATATTCATTCCAATGATATGTTCCTGAACATAAGAATTGAGGCTAGCAACTGCATTTCTAACATTATTAAATGAACGTTTTACCTTTTCCTTAAAAATATAAGTAGTTAAAAAGAGGAAAGGTAACGTAGCTAAACTTATTAAAGTTAATTTCCAGTTTATATAAAACATCAAAAAAACTATTCCAAATAGTTGAAGAACATCTCCAATAATTGCAGCAATTCCTTGACCGAATATATCTGCAATAGTTTCTATATCAGACACATTTCTAGTAACTATTCTTCCAATTGGAGTTTTATCAAAAAATTGAAGTTTAAAGTTTTGTAAATGAGAAAATAACTTAATTCTTATATCTTTTATAATATTTTGACCAAGCCACCCGGATAGATAGGTGTGAAAATACATGACAATGGCATTCAAAATTAACAATCCAAATAATAAAATTATCATCTTCCTTAAACCTTCAATATCATTTAAACTTACATAGTCATCAATAATAATTTGCGTTATAAAAGGTCTAATTGGCTGAAGAATAGATAGGCTTAATGTCAAAAATATTAAGGCATAAAAAACCCCCATATATGGCTTACAAAAAACAAAAAGTCTGTTTAAGATTTTTAAATCAAATAAGTTTCCACTTATATTCTTATCTTTCATATGTATATCTCTTTATCATACAAAACTTTGCTAAGGTATAAACCATGAGCCGGAACTGAGGGACCACCGTATTTTCTGTTTTGTTTTAATATAATTTCATTAAGTGTATCTAAACTTATTTTTCCTTCATTAATTTTAATCATTGTTCCCATAATTGCTCTAACCATTCCTCTTAGGAATCTATCCGAAGAAATAGTAAAATAATAATTATAGCCTTCTTTTTTAATTTCAGCTTTACTTATTTGACAATTATAGTTATTGACATCTGTTTTAACTTTTGAAAATGTTTTAAAATCAGTATGTTTTACAAGAATTGCACATGCATCATTTATAAGATCCATACTTATTTTTTTTGGATAAAATAATGACCTATCATTTAAAAAGGAAGATTTTATAGAATGTATTTTATAAATATATTCCCTACTTATTGCATCAAATCTTGCATTAACACCATCTTTTACTTTCTTAATTGAATTAATTGCTATATCCTTTGAAAGAAATGCATTTAATCGATATAGAAAAGACTCATCAAGTGATTTGTGATAATCAAAATGAGCAACTTGGTTTAAAGCATGAACTCCTGAATCTGTTCTTCCACTACCTAATGTTTTTATTTTTATCTTTAGCAGTGTCGATAAAGCATTATCAACTTCTTCTTGAATTGTAGAAGCATTTTCTTGAATTTGCCATCCATGAAAATTTTTTCCAAAATATGATATCTCAATAAAAAATCTCACTTTTTAATTCATTTTTTTATTTCTTTGTACAAAATAATCTCATGATACAGAGAATCCAAACAATATTCTTAATCTTATATATTGGAGCTTTAGTTTGCACATTTTTTTTCCCCGTTTGGCAAAAAATATCATTTGATCAAAATAACTCTGTAAATGTAATGGTTACTGGTTACGTTTCAGGAGTAGATTTTAGTAGAGGAGATTCGAGTATTTTATATGATAATTTTTTTGTTAGTGGATTAATAATAGCATCATGTATAATTGCATTAATTTCAATTTTCAGTTACAAGAATAGACTAAACCAAATTAAATTAGGTGCACTTAACTCATTAATTACTTCTATATTAATAATATATTTCTTATATGAAATTTTTTATAATGATATGTACATTGATATCAATGATAAAATCAGTTTTCTTATTTCATTTTATTTAATATTTTTGGCGATATTTTTTAATTTTCTGTCAAACAGATTTATTAGGAAAGACGAATTATTAGTTAGAGAATCAGAAAGAATAAGATAAAATAAAGTGAAAGAAAAAGGTAACATTTCTATAAATACAGAGAATATTTTTCCAATAATTAAAAAATTTCTCTATTCAGATCATGATATATTTTTAAGAGAATTAGTGTCAAATGCTGTTGATGCAACTCAGAAAATAAAAAGTTTATCACAAATGGGAGAGTTAAAAGAGGAATTAGGTGATTTAACTATTGAAATATCTGTTAATAAAAAGAAAAAAACAATATCAATTTTAGATAAAGGAATTGGTATGTCTGCTGATGAGATAAAAAAATATATTAACCAAATTGCTTTCTCTGGTGCTACTGAATTTGTAGAGAAATATAAAGAGAAGGGTGATGCTCAACAAATTATTGGACATTTTGGACTTGGGTTTTACTCAGCTTTTATGGTTTCTTCATATGTAGAAATCAAATCAAAATCATACATAAATAAGAATAAATCAGCATACTGGAGATGTGATGGAAACACAGAATTTGAAATTAAAGAGTCTAATAAAAAAGAAAGAGGCACTGAAATAATTTTACATATTAATAATGATTCTAAGGAGTTTCTAGAGGACACAAAAATTAATGAAATACTTACTAAATACTGTAAATTTTTACCTGTCGAAATAAAATTCGGTAAGAAAGATGAATCAAAGGAAGATGGAAAAGATAAAGACGGAAACCCAAAATATAAGACCGTAAAAGTTGATAATATTATTAATAACCCAACACCCATTTGGAATAAAAGTCCTAAAGACCTTAAAGATGAAGACTATAAAAAATTTTATAAAGAACTTTACCCCTTTTCAGAAGAACCGCTATTTTGGATTCATCTAAATGTAGATTATCCATTCAATCTAACTGGTATATTATATTTTCCAAAAATTAAAAATGATTTTGAGGTTCAAAAAAATAAAATTCAATTATACTCTAGGCAGGTATTTATAACTGATGAAGTTAAAGATGTAGTCCCAGAATTTTTAATGTTACTTCATGGTATTATAGACTCTCCAGATATACCTCTAAACGTTTCAAGAAGTTATCTTCAAGCAGATGGTAATGTAAAGAAAATCAATACCTATATAACAAAAAAAGTTGCCGATAAACTCAATGAATTATTTAAAGAAAATAGAGAAGAGTTTGAAAATAAGTGGAAAGACATTAATCTCTTTGTAAAGTATGGAATGATATCAGAAGAAAAATTTTATGATAAAGTTCAATCTCTTGCTTTACTTGAAAGCGTTGATGGAAAAATGAGAACGTTTGACGAATACAAAAAATTCATTGATAAAACTCAAAAAGATAAAGATAAAAATCATGTTATTTTATATACATCTGATATTAATAAACAAGATTCTTTTATACAGGATGCAAAAAACAGAAATTATGATGTAGTAGTTTTTAATAATGTTATTGACAGCCATTATATTAACCATTTAGAGCAGAAATTAGAAAAAACAAAAATTAAAAGAGTTGATGCTGATATCTTGGATAAACTTATTGATAAAGATGAGAAAAAAGAGACAGTTATAACTGAAGAAAATCAGAAAGAATTAAAAGAAGTTTTTGAAAAAATTATAGATAATAAATCAACAGTACTAACTGTTGACGCTCTTAGTCCTAATGATAATCCTGTTACCATTACTTTACCAGAATTTTTTAGAAGAATGCAAGATATGGCGAAAACAAGTGGAGGAAACCCAATGATGATGGGAGGTCCAGGAGAAATGATATCAGTAAGTATAAATGGAAATCATAAGGCTATTGATAAAATATTAAAAGCTAAGACAACTAAAACTAAAAATAAAATTGCATCTCAGTTATATGACTTAGCTTTACTATCACAAAATATGTTAAGTGGTTCAGAGTTAACAAGTTTTGTAAAACGAAGTCTTGATATATTATCAAAATAATTTTTTTTATATATTCTCGTTTTATATCTATGAAGAAAATATATCTATGCTATTTAATAATTATTACATTAAGTAATTATCCTATTTTAGGTCAAGATATTTTTAGATTAAATACGGATACCATCTCATCCTATGATTTACTTTTTCAAGAAGCTGAAGATACTTTAATGATAAGAAAAAAGAAAAAGAAAAAGAAAAATGTTTTTTATGGAATAAAATCTAAAAAAGGATTCATAAGGTCAAATAGTGGTAGAAATATCATTTATGAAAATTTCTTTTATATCAAAAATCCAGAGATAAAAAATGAGTATGCCCAAGAAATTTACTTTTATGATAAAAAGAAGAAAAAAATTGTAAGGACTACTAATATTCTTGAAGGAGCAGTAATGATGCACGGACCTTATAAAAAGAGAATTGGTGAACAAATAATTGAAGAAGGATCTTTTTATTATGGATTAAAACATGATAGATGGTTAAGATTTAATAGGTCGGATATATTACAAGACAAAGAGTTTTTTTCATTAGGATGGTATAATGAATCAATCAGATTTTTTTGGGATTCTAGTAAGAAAAAAATAAAAGAAATAATACCAATTAGATTTGGAGAGAAACATGGAAAATACTACGCATTTTATGAAGATGGAAAAGTAGCAGCTAAAGGAACATACTCCTATAATAGACCTATAGGTACATGGAATGAATTTTATAAATCTGGAAAAAAGAAAAGAGAAATTAAATATAGTGAATCAGCATTTAATTTAAATGAATCATTTATTACTAGAGAATGGAATATAAATGGTAAATTGATATATGATAGAAAGTTATTTATGAAAAATTAACTTTCGAAAATTTCATACTACATTGAATACGATTAAAAATAATTATATCAAGTGGATAAAACTTGGTCATATTGATTATCAAAAAGCTTGGGATCAACAAGAAGAATTGTTTGATTCAATAGTAAAAACAAAAATTAAAAATAGAACCAGTAAGAATATTTCTGAAACTAAAAATTATATTATCTCTTGTTCACATCCACATGTTTATACCTTGGGAAGAAGTGGTGACGAAAACAATTTATTGATTGATAAAAGTATAATTGAAAGAGATAATTTAGATTTTTATAAAATAAATAGAGGTGGTGATATAACTTATCATGGGCCAGGACAAATAGTAATTTATCCAATCATTGATTTAGAAAACTTTTTCACTGACATTCATAAATATTTAAGGTCATTAGAGGAAGCTGTAATTTTAACTTTAAAGGAGCTTGACATAAAAGCAGGAAGAGTTGAAGGCTTGACTGGAGTATGGGTTAATCATCAAAGTAATTTTCCTAGAAAAATTTGTGCAATGGGTGTAAAAACTAGTAGGTGGGTAACAATGCATGGACTTGCCTTAAATGTAAACACAAACCTTAAATATTTTGAAAATATAATTCCTTGTGGCATTCAAGGAAAAGATGTGACTTCTATTGATAAAGAAAACAATAAAAAAGTTGACATATTAGATATAGAAAATAAATTAATTATAAACCTCTCTAAGATATTCAAGTTTAAAATTTTAGATAATGAAATATAAAAAGAAAAAAACAAGATCAAGAGGATATACCTTGAATGGAACTGTCGATCATGTAAATAAAAAATATGCTTTCATTGTAATAGATGATTTTTCAGAAGACATTAAAGTTAGGAGTAGATATTTAAGAGGAGCAATACATGGTGATAAAGTTGAAATTAAAGTTTCTCATCAATTATCAAAAAGAAACCTTGAAGGAGAAGTTATTAAAATATTAGAAAGAAAAACAACTGAATTTATTGGAACAGTTGAGGACAGTAAGGGTTTCGCTTTTTTTTTACCTAAAAATAAAAAGGTTTTTGTAGATTTTTTCATCAGAAAAAAAAGATCAGATAAATTTTCAAAGAGAAAAAAGTATTTAGCGAAAGTTATTAATTGGGGAAACAGTTCAAAAAAACCAGAAGCTATAATAGTTAAATGTATAGGGAATATAGGAGAAAATGAAACTGAAATAAACTCAATAATTTATGATTTTGATCTCCCAACAGAATTTCCTTCAGATGTTAAAGAAGAAACTAATATGTTAAATGAAATTATTTCAGAAAAAGAAATAAAAAAAAGGAAAGACTTAAGATCATTAGATTCCTTCACCATTGATCCTGACGATGCAAAAGATTTTGATGATGCTTTATCAGTAGAAAAAGAAAATGATAATATTATAATAGGAATTCATATTGCTGATGTATCTCATTATTTTAATGTTAGAACCGATATAAATAAGGAGGCAGAAAAGAGAGCTACTTCCGTTTATCTAGTTGATAGAACTATTCCCATGCTCCCTGAAAAACTATCAAATAATTTATGTTCTCTTAAACCTAATGTTGATAGATTAACTTATTCAGTAATTATTAAGTTTGATTCTAATTTATCTATAATAGACTATTGGATTGGTAGAACTGTCATTCATTCAAAAAAAAGATTTACATATGATGAAGCTCAGGAATCAATAAATAATAAAGATGGTCTATTTCATGAAAAACTTAATATTTTAAATAATATAGCAAAAAACATAAGAGCAAAAAGGTTTAAGTCAGGATCATTTAACTTCAGTAGTAACGAAATTAAATTTAGATTAGACAAAGAAAAGAAACCTATTGAAGTTTTCAGAAAAAAAAGGAAAGACACTCATAAAATGGTTGAAGAATATATGCTTCTTGCTAACAAATTAGTTGCTGAAAAAATTATATCAATTGAAAAAAAAGAAAAAAAATCCTATCCTTTTGTTTACAGAATTCATGAGGATCCAGAAGAAAGTAAAATAAGTGAATTAAAAAATTACATAAAACAATTTGGGTATACAATCAATACCAATGAGGGAAGTTTAGCAAACTCATTAAATGGTTTAATGAAAGAAATAAAGGGAAAGCCTGAAGAGAGGTCAGTTGAAAAGTTTGCTATTAGGTCAATGTCAAAAGCTAAATATTCTACTGAAAAAGAGAAACACTTTGGTTTATCATTTAGGCACTACACTCACTTTACATCACCTATTCGGAGATTCCCTGATGTTATGGTTCATAGACTATTGAGTGATTATATGAATGAAAGTAAACCTAAAGAAAAAACTTATTACGACATCATGTGTAAGCATAGTTCTAAAATGGAAATTAATGCAACAAAAGCAGAAAGGGAGTCAATTAAATATAAACAAGCTGAATACATGTCGCTATTTATTGGCAAAAAGTTTGATGCAATTATCTCAGGGGTAACTGAATGGGGAATATATGCAGAGATTGTTAAAACATTATGTGAAGGTTTAATAAAAATATCAAGTATGAAAGACGATCATTATATTTTTGATTCAGAAAAAATGAGAATAACAGGAAGAAATAGTAAAAAAATATTTAGGTTAGGACAACCGATTAGAGTTTTAGTTATTGATACTGATATAGAAAAAAGAACTATAGATTTAGAGTTAACATGAATAAAATAAAGGAGTATCAAGAAATTATAAATTATAAAATTAAAAAAGTTAGAATTCAGGGAAACCCTGATGAGCTATATAATCCAATTAATTACATTTTAAGTCTTAAAAGCAAGAGAGTTAGACCAACTCTTTCAATACTCTCCTATTCACTTTTTAAAGAAGATTTAAATAAAATAACTGAACCATCTATTGCACTAGAGTTTTTTCATAATTTCACATTGATTCATGACGATATAATGGATAATGCAGAGATAAGAAGAGGAAAAGATACAATTCATAAAAAATGGAACAAAAACATTGGAATTTTATCGGGAGATTTATTAATGATTTTTGCCTATAAAATGTTAGAAAACATAGATAATAAATCTTTCAAAAAAACATTTGAAAGATTTAATAATATTGCTATTAAAGTTTGTGAAGGCCAACAATATGACATGAATTTTGAGATTAAAAATGAAATTTCAGAAGATGATTATCTTAAAATGATAACTTTAAAAACTGCTGTTTTAATCGGATTCAGTCTGGAGTTAGGTGGTTTAATTGCTAACCAAGAAAAACAAATAACTGATCAGTTGTATTTAGCTGGAGAAAAAATTGGAATATCTTTTCAGCTTATGGATGATTATTTAGATGTATTTGGAAATGTAGAATTTGGAAAAAAAATTGGTGGAGATATTTTATTAAATAAAAAAACATATCTAATTATTAAGCTATTAGAACAAGCTGATACTTATGATAAAAAAAACATTTTAAAAATGATGAATAGTAATGATGATGAAAATAAAATTAAATTTATTACTAGTATGATGATAAAATATGAGATTGATAAAATATCAAAAGATAAAATGGATAGTTTTTTTAATGATGGAATAGAAATACTAAATAATATTGCAGGAAATAAAGAATCTTTAAAAAATTTGAAAAATTATTTCGAAAAAATAAGGAATAGATATTATTGATTAAACAATAGATACGAAAGATCTATTATTTCTACCTTTTTTAAATTGAACTGTACCATCTGTCAATGCAAAAAGAGTGTGATCTTTTCCCATACCAACATTATTCCCCGGATGATGCTTTGTACCTCTTTGCCTAACAATTATATTGCCGGCAATTATTTTTTGTCCACCAAAAATTTTTATCCCGAGTCTTTTACTATGTGACTCTCTACCATTTTTAGAACTACCTGCTCCTTTTTTATGTGCCATAATTTACTTTATATCTTTTATTAAAATTTTTGTCATTTGTTGTCTATGACCATTTTTAACTTTATATCCTTTTCTTCTTTTCTTCTTAAAGACAGTAACCTTATCATCTTTAAATTGTGTAAGTACTTCTCCTGTTACTTTTGAACCTTTAATAGTAGGCTTACCTATCTTAGCTTTTCCTTTATCACTTATAAATAAGACATTATTAAATTCTACCTTTTTCCCAGTTTTTGGTAAAATTTTGTCAGTATAAATAAATTTATTTTTTTCTACTTTAAATTGTTTCCCAGAAATTTCAACAATTGCGTACATATGTGCTTTTTTAAAACGTGTGCAAATTTATAATTTTATCTCTATTATTCAAATCAAAAAAATCAAAATAGAAAAAAAATAAAAAAAAATAAAAAAAAATAAAAAACCTTTGAAATATGTTTTGATATTTTAAAGTCTTTTTATAATATTTGTACTGCCTAGATCGAGAGATAAATTTTACTATTTTTTTTTCGGTCACAGCTTCCAAACACAAAGATTATAAACCACTTATTGACTAAAATATTTTAGTCATTATGTTACAAAAAAATTAATGTAATGACGAGGATTTTTTTGTCTTTTTTTTAGTTAAAATATTAATAAAATGCAAAATAAAGAGCAAAGTCTAGAACCAATACTACAAGAAAACGCAGACAGATTTGTATTATTTCCAATTGAACATGATGACATTTGGCAATTTTATAAAAAAGCTGAAGCCAGTTTTTGGACAGCTGAAGAAATTGATTTAAGCCAAGACCTTAAAGACTGGGGAAATTTAAATGATGGAGAAAGACATTTTATAAAACATGTCCTTGCTTTTTTTGCAGCAAGTGATGGTATAGTAAATGAAAATTTAGCAGAACATTTCGTTTCTGATGTTCAATATACTGAAGCCAAATTCTTTTATGGATTTCAAATAGCCATAGAAAATATTCATTCTGAAACATATTCATTGTTAATAGATACATATGTCGATGACCCAAAAGAAAAAGATACACTCTTACATGCAATTGAAACTCTTGACTGTGTTAAGAAAAAGGCTGATTGGGCTTTGAGATGGATTGACAATGGAACATTTGCCGAAAGACTAATAGCTTTTGCTGCTGTAGAAGGAATATTCTTTTCTGGAAGTTTCTGTTCTATATTCTGGCTAAAGAAAAGAGGTTTAATGCCAGGATTGACATTTTCAAATGAACTTATCTCAAGAGACGAGGGTCTTCATTGTGATTTTGCTTGCCATCTGTATACTAAACACTTAGTAAATACACTGCCAAAAGAAACAGTTGTAGAAATAATTAAAGATGCTGTTGATTTAGAAAAAGAATTTGTAACAGATGCTCTTCCTGTAAAGCTTATTGGTATGAATGCAGATCTCATGTGTCAATATATAGAGTTTGTAGCGGATAGGCTTCTAGTCGAACTAGGATGTCCAAGAGTTTATAACTCAACAAATCCATTTGATTTTATGGATATGATATCCCTTCAAGGAAAAACGAATTTCTTTGAGAAAAGAGTTGCAGAATATCAAAAGGCAGGTGTTCTTAAGAAGGAAGACGAAGCTGATACACCTAAATTTTCATTAGAAGAAGACTTTTAAATTTTATAATTATGTTAGTAATAAAGAGAGACGGTAGAAAAGAATCAGTAAAGTTTGATAAAATAACAGCTAGAATTGAAAAGCTAAGTTATGGATTAAATTCTGATTTTGTAAAGACCATAGAAATTGCAAAAAAAGTTATAGATGGGCTTTATGATGGTGTTTCTACTCAAGAACTTGATGAGCTTGCTGCAGAAACAGCTGCAACTCTTACTACTAAACATCCAGATTTTGCTACACTAGCCGCAAGAATCGCAGTTTCAAATTTACACAAAACAACAAGCAAATCTTTTTCAAGTACAATGAAAAGATTATATACATATGTGAGTCCAAAAACTGGAGAAAATGCATCATTACTTTCAAAAGAAGTCTATGGTATAATAAATAAAAATGCAGCATTACTTGACTCCTCAATAATATATGATAGGGATTTTAGTTATGATTATTTTGGATTTAAAACTTTAGAAAAATCTTATTTACTTAAAATTGACGGTAAGGTTGTTGAAAGACCTCAACATATGTTAATGAGAGTTGCAGTTGGAATACATATGGATGATATAGATGCTGTATTAGAAACTTATAATTTATTATCCGAAAAGTGGTTTACTCATGCAACACCAACCCTCTTTAATGCTGGAACACCAAAACCACAACTTTCATCATGCTTTCTGTTAAGTATGAAAGAAGATAGCATAGATGGAATTTATGATACACTTAAACAATGTGCAAAGATCTCTCAATCTGCAGGAGGAATTGGATTAAGCATTCATAATGTTCGAGCAACAGGATCATATATTAAAGGAACAAATGGAGTTTCAAACGGAATTATTCCAATGCTTAGAAACTTTGATATGACCGCAAGATATGTTGACCAAGGTGGAGGTAAAAGAAAGGGAAGTTTTGCTATTTATTTAGAACCATGGCATTCAGATATATTTGAGTTTTTACAACTTAAAAAGAATCATGGTAAAGAAGAGTTAAGAGCAAGAGACCTTTTCTATGCTATGTGGATTCCAGATTTATTTATGAAGAGAGTTGAGTCAAATAGTGACTGGTCCTTATTCTCGCCTGATGAAGCTAAGGATTTACATGAAACTTATGGTGAGGAATTTGAGAAATTATATCAAAAGTTTGAGAAAGAAGGAAAAGCAAGAAAGACAGTTAAGGCACAAGATCTTTGGTTTGAAATATTAGAAGCTCAAATAGAAACAGGAAACCCATATATACTATATAAAGATGCATGTAATATTAAATCTAATCAAAAGAACTTAGGAACTATTAAATCATCCAACCTTTGTACAGAAATAGTTGAGTATACCTCACCAGATGAAGTTGCTGTTTGTAATTTAGCTTCAATTGCACTTAATAAATTTGTAAAAGATGATATGACATATGATCACCAAAAATTATATGAAATTACAAAAGTTATTACAAGAAATTTAAATAAGGTAATAGATGTAAACTACTATCCTGTAGAAGAAGCAAGAAATTCTAACATGAGACACAGACCAATAGGAATAGGGGTTCAAGGATTAGCTGATACATTTATTTTAATGAGACATGCATTTGATTCTCCTGAAGCAAAGCAACTAAATTCTGAAATTTTTGAAACAATTTATTTTGCTGCCATGGAATCCTCGATGGAAATTGCTCAGAAAGAAGGACCGTATAAAACGTATGAAGGTTCACCTGTTTCAAAAGGTATTTTTCAATTTGATATGTGGGGTATAGTTCCAAGCTCAAAAAGATGGGATTGGACAAAACTTAAAAGAGAAGTAAAAAAACACGGAGTAAGAAATTCTCTTTTACTTGCTCCAATGCCAACAGCATCTACATCTCAAATTCTTGGAAATAATGAATGTTTCGAACCATATACATCTAATATATATACAAGAAGAGTATTATCTGGCGAGTTTATAGTTGTTAATAAACATTTACTCAAAGATTTGATTAAGTTAAAACTTTGGGATGAAAATATGAAAGATAGGCTCATGGAATCAAACGGGTCTATCCAAGGAATCAAAGAGATTCCTGATGATATTAAACTACTATATAGAACGGTGTGGGAAGTTTCACAAAAAAGTATAATTGATATGGCAGCTGATAGGGGCGCATATATTTGTCAAAGTCAAAGTATGAATATTCATATGCAAGATGCTAACTTTGGAAAATTAACATCAATGCACTTTCATGCTTGGAAAAAAGGATTAAAAACTGGACTTTATTATCTAAGAACAAAAGCTGCTGCTGATGCTATCAAGTTTACAATCGTAAAAGATGAAAAGTCACAAACTAAAGAAGAAAGTCAAGCAGCCATGCAATGTTCAATAGACAATCAAGATGATTGTGAGATGTGTGGAAGCTAAATATTCTTTAGTCTTTTTAAAAAGCTAATTTATAATAATCAATAGATGTTAATTAATGTAACACTATTATTTCTTTCTTTTTTTCATTTTAATCAAGAAAAACATTTAGGTTCTATAGAAAGGTTGTCTAATGAAATAAATGATCTAATTCATCCAGAAGCAAAAATAGAAATTCTTGCTAATGGATTTGAGTGGTCTGAAGGTCCAATATGGTCTGAAAAGCTGAACTCCATTTTATTTTCAGATGTTCCAAATAATGTAATATATAAATGGAATGAAAAAAATGGTCTAAGTGTTTTTTTAAAACCAATTGGATATAGTGGAAAAGTACCCAATCTTAAAAAAGCAGGAACTAATGGCCTAACAATTAATTCTGATGGAGACCTTATAATTTGTATGCATGGAGATAGAATGATTACTAAAATTGAAAATTTAAATGTCAATAAAAAATCAATTCTAGTAAAATCTTTTAATAATAAATTATTCAATAGTCCAAATGATTTAGTTTATGATTCTAATGGAAATCTTTTTTTTACAGATCCTCCATACGGATTACTCGAAGGTGATAATGACAAATTAAAAGAAATTTCTTTTAATGGTGTATATATGTTATCACCAAATGGTGATATTAAAGTTCTTATAAAAAATCTATCAAGACCAAATGGTATAAGTATTTCAAATGATGAAAAAACTTTATACGTGGCTAATTCAGATAATAAAAATCCAATTATCATGAAGTATGAATTATCTGAAGATGGTGTTAATAATCCTGAGGTGTTTTTTGATGGAAGAGAATTAACAAAAAAAGATATAGGATTGTTTGATGGATTAAAGGTCCATCCTAGTGGGAATATTTTTGCCACTGGACCGGGTGGAGTATTAGTTATAAAAGAAAATGGAGATCACATTGGAACAATCAGAACTGAGGTAAGAACTGCAAATTGTGCATTCGATGAAAAATTTGAATATTTATATATGACATCGGATATGTTTTTGACAAGAATAAAAATAAACACAAAATAATTACCCAATGTTTTGAAAATGATTCTATTAGAAAAAAACAGATCTTATAAAAAATTATCAAATTAATAATATTAAGTTTATTTACGATTTATTGTGATATTAGGCTTTAATTTATCAGATATATAACTTTTAATCTCTCCTTTTTCTAAATAAATAAAATATCCTAACAAGTTATTTGATGATTCTAATATTTTTTTTGATTCATTAAAATCCATAGCCATAAATGCAGTTGCATAAGCATCAGCAACCAAACAAGTCTCAGAAAATACAGATGCACTTAACATATTTGTATAAGCGGGATAACCAGTTTTAGGATTAATAGTATGAAAATAAAGACTATCATCAACATAATAATTATTTAAATAATTTCCGGAAGTGGCAAGTGCCATATTAGATAAAGATACTATTGCAGATAAATCAATCTTATCGTCAAATCTTGGTTCTCTTATTCCTAATACCCAATTTTTTTGATTCTTATTTTTTCCACTAACTCTAACCTCACCACCAATCTCAACATATGAATTAAAAATATTTTTGGATTGAATATACGAATGAATTATGTCAACAGCATATCCCTTTGCAACAGAGCTGAAATCAATATAAGATTCTTTGAATTTTTTATTTATATATCCATTTTCAAAAATTATTTTATCAAATCCAACAAATTGCATAATCTGATCAATTTCATTTTTAGTAGGTATAGTTTCAATACTCTGTGGGCCAAAACCCCATTTATTAACTAAAGGTCCAACTGTTGGATCAAACATTCCATCGGTTTGTAAATGAATTAATTTACTAATTGAAAACAGTTCCCCAAATTCTTTACTTACATTTGATTTGCCTATCGAATTGTTTATTATAGAAATTTCTGAATTTGGAATGTAGGTGGAAAATGTCTTATTGAATTCAATTAGAATTGAATCAAGATCTGTTTTCAATATTTTTTTTTCATATGATATGTATTTAATATTATAATCGATTGATCCCATTGTTTTGCCTGAAATTTCATACTCATTAAAATTTTTTCTATCAAGAAAAAAAATGATAATGATTAAAACAAAAATTAAAGAGATTAATATACGACGCATAAAAATAATTAAATTAGCAACTGTTGTATGAGAGAAGACTATTTAAATTCAGATAAAAATTCTAACTCTAAAGATAAAGAATTTGAAAATATTCTTAGACCAAAATCATTTAATGATTTTTTTGGACAAGATCAGATTTTAAAAAACATACAAGTATTTGTGAAGGCTGCAAAGAAGAGATCCGAACCTCTTGACCATGTATTACTTCATGGTCCACCTGGTCTTGGAAAAACTACTCTATCACATATCATTGCTACCGAATTAGCTACTAATCTAAAGGTGACATCTGGACCAGTTCTTGAAAAAGCAGGTGATTTAGCAGGAATTCTTACAAATCTTGAAGAGGGAGATGTTTTATTTATCGATGAAATTCATAGACTAAATAAAGTAATTGAAGAATATTTATATTCAGCTATGGAGGATTTTAAGATTGATCTTATGATTGATTCTGGTCCAAGTGCAAGATCTGTTCAAATTAAATTAAACCCATTTACTTTGATCGGAGCTACTACTAGGTCAGGGCTATTATCTGCTCCGCTTAGATCTAGATTTTCAATAATTTTTAGGTTGGAATATTATAATAAAAAAATATTAAAAAAAATAGTAAATAGATCTGCAGAAATATTAAAAATACCAATTGAAGATAATGCTTCTAATGAAATTTCTACAAGAAGCAGAGGTACACCTAGAATACTAAATAATTTATTAAGAAGAGTTAGAGACTTTGCTGAAGTTGAAGGGGATGGAAATATAACAAAAACTATAACCATGAAAAGCCTTGATGCATTAAAAATTGATAAGAAAGGATTGGATGAAATGGATAATAAAATAATTGAAGCAATTGTAAATAAATTTAATGGTGGCCCGGTAGGAATAAAAACAATAGCAACTGCTTGTGGTGAAGAAGCAAATACAATTGAAGAGGTTTATGAGCCTTTTCTTGTTCAAAAAGGCTACATAAAAAGAACTCAAAAAGGAAGAGTGGCTACAAAATTATCTTTTTCTCATTTAGGAATAGACCCAAAAGGCGGTTATCAAAATCAGATATTCAATGATTAAAGAAAATACCAAATTCATAAAGAATAAAGCAAAAGATTTAGGGTTTTCAAGTGTTGGAATATCAAAGGCAAGACACCTTCATGAAGAAGAAAATAAATTTGAAAAATGGTTATCTAAAGGATTTCAAGGGTCAATGAATTATTTAGAAAAAAATTTTGATAAACGGTTAGATCCCAGAAAACTTGTTCCAGGATCTAAATCAATAATATCTCTTAGCTATAATTATTATCCAAAAAAGAATATTGATAAAAAAAACAATTTTATAATATCAAAGTATGCTTATGGTAAAGACTACCATAAGGTGATAAAAAAAAAATTAAAAATCCTCTTTAGATCTATTAAAGAAAAAATTGGAGACGTAGAAGGAAGAGTTTTTGTTGACTCAGCACCTGTTCATGAAAGAGCATGGGCTAAACTTTCTGGTTTAGGATGGATAGGAAAAAACTCATTACTTATAAACGAGAAAAAAGGCAGTTATTTTTTTTTAGCTGAAATAATTTGTGACCTTGACTTAGAATATGACTCTCCAGTAGCTAATAGGTGTGGTAAATGTACAAAATGCATAGATGCTTGTCCAACAGATGCTATAACATCTGCACAAATTATAAATGCAAATAAATGCATTTCTTATCTTACAATTGAAAATAAAAAAGAAATACCAACTGAACTTAAAAATAATCTTAATGATACAATTTTTGGATGTGATATTTGTCAAGATGTTTGTCCATGGAATAAATTTTCTAAACCTCATAAAGAGGAAAGTTTTAATCCGAAAAATGAATTAAGTTCATTAAAAAAAACAGATTGGATAGAGTTAACTGAAGAAACATTTAATAAAATATTTGAGGGGTCTGCAGTTAAGAGAGCTAAATATGAAGGTATTATTAGAAATATAAAAGCCGCAAATTAATTTAACTTTTTTTAATTTTTTTATTTGAAACTTATTCTTCCTATTAATTAAATTTAAAAATGAAATTAGCTTATTCTTTCTGTTTTATCATTTTAATTTTTCAGGTACCATATCTTACATTTTCGCAAAATGTGAAAATAGATATTTCACCTGAAAAAATATCCATTGGAAATACCTTAAAAATTACAATAACTGTTAATAATGAACAAATAAAAAATTATGGACCATTCCCTGAAATTAAAGGCTTTAGAAAGTCTGGGATATCATCTTCAAGCTCAACTAATTTTATAAATGGTAAGATGTCAAGCTCTCAAAGTATTATTCAAAATTATATCTCAACAGAAATTGGAACCTTTGATATTGAAAGTTTTACAATTAATGTAAATGGTCGAAATATTAATGTTAATGGAAAATTAATTGAAGTTGATAATTCATATGATGACCCTAAACAATCTCCATTTAATAATTTTTTTGATCCCTTTGATGACCCTTTTGATAACTTCTTTGATAGAAATAATGAAGAATTTTATGAGATAGAGGCAGATGCATTTCTAAATTTATCAACAGATAAAGAAAGCGTATATGTTGGTGAAGGATTTAATACTACCTTGTCATTCTTTGTAAGTGAGAATAATGTTGCTGATATGAGATTTTATGAGCTTGGAAAACAACTAACTGAGATAATTAAGAAGATAAAACCAGCTAATTGTTGGGAGGAGAATTTTAATATTGAGAATATAAGTAGTATACCAGTTGTATTAAATAATAAAAGGTATAATCAGTATAAAATATTTGAGGCAACTTATTATCCGTTAAATAACGAGAAAATTAACTTTCCAATTTTAGAATTAGAACTTATAAAATATAAAATTTCTAAAAGACCCTCTTTTTTTGGCAGAAACAAAATTGAAGATTTTGAAAAATTTTATTCTAAGCCATTATCAGTATCAATTAAAAATTTACCTCCTCACCCACTACAAGAAAATATTTCAGTTGGTAAATATAGAATGAAAGAAAAGATAGATTTGAAAACTATAAGTACTGGGGAAAGCTTAAATTATGATTTTGAAATATTTGGCGAAGGAAACATTTCAGCAATAAATGAACCTAAAATAGAAATTTCTACAATTGACTTTTACCCTCCAAACTCACAACAAAATATCCAGAGAGAAAAAGGCAAAGTATTTGGTTCAAAGAAGTTTAATTATTATGCTGTTCCTTCAGAACCAGGAAATTATGATTTATCAAATAAAATCCAATGGATATATTTTGATCCATATAAAAAAAAATATGACACACTTAAATCAAGTATAAATTTAAATGTAAAAGGAGAAAGCAAAACAATTAAAAGTTTAATTGATAAAAAAGAAAATGACATATTAGATTTATTAAATTATAATGATAATCAACTAGAAAACATAAAAAAACAGGAAGATATAACTCAAATACTAAATATTATTACTTTAACTTTATTTATTGTATTTAGCTTTTTCTTAATATATAGAAAATATGAGTAATTCATTTGGGAAACTTTTTAAAATTTCAACTTATGGGGAGTCACACGGAAAAGCTATAGGTGTAATAATTGATGGTTGCCCCTCTGGAATAGAAATTGATAAGAATGAAATTCAAAATGAATTAGAAAGAAGAAAACCAGGACAATCTAAAATTACTACTCAAAGAAAAGAAAATGATTTAATTGAAATTCTTTCAGGCATTTTTAAAGGTAAAACAACAGGTGCCCCAATTAGTTTGATTATAAATAACAAAGATCAAAAAAGTAGTGATTATGATCATATTGCAAAATCATTTAGACCATCACATGCCGATTATACATACCATAAAAAATATAAAAATAGAGATCACAGAGGTGGAGGAAGAAGCTCTGCAAGAGAAACTGCAAATTGGGTAGCTGCCGGAGCAATATCTAAAAAAATATTAGCTAATATAGGTATAGAGATACATGCATATGTTTCAAAAGTTGGAAAATTAGAATTAAAAAAAAGATATAAAGAGCTAAATTTTGAGAACATAGAAAATAATATTGTAAGATGCCCTGATGATGAAATGGCAAAAAAGTTTATTTCATTGATTGATAACACAAGAAAAAATAGAGATACGGTTGGAGGGGTAATTACATGTGTGGTTTCTGGTTGTCCAGTTGGAATTGGAGAACCTATATTTTCAAAGCTTCATGCAGAATTAGGTAAAGCAATGTTATCTATCAACGCTGTAAAAGGATTTGAATATGGTAGTGGATTTAAAGGGACAGATATGTTTGGATCTGAGCATAATGATCAATTTCGTATAATCAATAATAAAGTATCGACCAAAACAAATTTTTCTGGTGGAATACAAGGTGGAATAAGTAACGGTGAAGACATTTATTTTAATGTTGCATTTAAGCCGGTTTCAACAATCATGAAAGATCAGAATAGTATTGATTGTGAAAAAAAAGAAATTGTAGTAAAGGGAAAAGGCAGACATGATCCATGTGTTGTACCTAGAGCAGTTCCAATAGTTGAATCGATGGCTGCAAATGTTTTAGTTGATTTATATTTGCAAAGTAATAAGTAAGTATGGCTCTTCATTCAAAAATAATTTTAGGTTTAATTTTAGGTTTAATTCTAGGAGTTTCATCTGTTTTTCTTGGGATAGGAAACTATATATCTGATTGGGTAATGCCCTTTGGGACAATATTTGTAAAGATGCTAAAGCTAGTTGCTGTTCCATTAATCTTAGTATCATTAGTATCAGGAATTTCTAATTTAAGAGATACTTCTAAATTATCGAGAATAGGAGGAAAGACCTTTGGTATTTATGTACTTACAACAATTTCAGCTATTGTAATAGCCTTAATTTTAGCTAACACTTTGCAGCCAGGAGAGTATTTTCCTGAAGAAAAAACACTGGAACTAAAAGAAAAGTATGCTTCTGATGCCTCGATGAAAATATCAAGCGCAAAAAATGTCGAAGATTCTGGACCATTACAAATGATGATTGATGTTGTCCCAGACAACTTTTTTTATTCAGCAAGCAATAATAAAAACATGCTTCAAATAATATTTTTTGCTGTTTTATTTGGTATTGCACTTGTTTTATCCTCTCCATCAAAAACCAACTCAATTAAAAAAGCATTTGATGGACTAAATGAAATCATTATAAAAATTGTTGAGATTATAATGGAATATGCTCCAATTGGAGTATTTGCTCTTTTAGCAGGATTAATTGTTGATTTAGCTGGTGATGATCCAAATAATATTATTACTACATTAACACCATTATTATATTATGCCTTGACTGTTATTATTGGATTAACCTTTATGGTTTTTATATTTTATCCATTGATTATATATTCATACACCGGTGTCCCTTTAAGTAAATTTTTAAAAGCGATATTTCCAGCACAAATGCTTGCTTTCTCTACAAGCTCAAGTGCAGCCACTTTGCCATTAACTATGAAAAGAGTTGAAAAAAATTTAAATGTATCAGATGAAGTAACAAGCTTTGTGTGCCCTTTAGGTGCAACAATTAATATGGACGGAACAAGTATTCATCAAGCTATATCTGCTGTTTTTATTGCACAAGCTTTTGGTCAAGACCTCACTTTAGTTGATCAAGTTGCAATTGTCTTAACTGCAACTTTATCTTCGATAGGTGCTGCTGCTGTACCAGGTGCTGGTTTAATTATGTTGGTAATTGTTCTTGGAGCAATAGGTATTGACCCGCAAGGTTTAGCATTAATCATAGCAATTGACAGGCCATTAGATATGTTAAGAACGGTTGTAAATGTAACAGGTGATGCAACTGTTGCAAGTGTGGTTGCATCAACTGAAGGAGAAAAGATTAAATTTATTAAAGATGAATAACGTAAGTATATATTTAGAAGCTAACCCTAATCCAAATTCATTAAAATTTGTTGCAAATAAAATGCTTCTGAAAGATAAAATAATAAGAGATTATCCAGATGCTGACAGTGCTACCGACTCTGAAATTGCAAAAAAACTATTTGATTTTGATTATGTTGAAAGAGTTTTTATAATGAGCAATTTTATAACTATAACAAAAAACAATCAAGTACATTGGGATGCTATAAAATTAGAATTAAAAAATTTTATAAAAAAATATTTAGATGAAGGAAAGCCAGTTGTGGAAATAAATCATAAAAAAGAAAATATTAAATCATCTAATAAAGAAATAGATAATAAAATAATTGAAATATTAGACGAATATATAAAACCTGCAGTAGAACAAGATGGAGGAGCAATTCAATTTGAATCATTTAATAAAGGTGTCGTCAAAGTGTCTCTTCAAGGTGCATGTAGCGGATGTCCTTCGTCCATGATTACTTTAAAAGGAGGAATAGAAAAGCTATTAAAAAGATTTATTCCAGAAGTAAATGAAGTAGTAGCTGAAGGAGTCTAAATTTTTACTGACCAATTTGTAGTTCCGTCAGGATTATCTTTTAATTCTATACCTCTATCTAATAATTCATCTCTTAACTTATCAGATAGAACATAATTTTTTGATTCTCTAGCTTTATTCCTAAAGTCAATTTGATTTTCAATATCTATTAATGTAATTGATTTAGATTTTAATAAAAGCAAATTAAGTTCCATAATAAAATCAGATTTTGATTCATTAAACAAACCCATTAATGTTCCAACTTTATCAATTAACTTCAAAAAGCTATCAACAAAAAATTTAATTTCACTAGTTATTTTTTTGTTAACAGATAATAAATTAAACTTTCTAATTACATCAAAAAGAACTCCAAAAACACCAGGTGTATTTAAATCATTATTTAAAAAAGCATCTATTTTTTTGTTATATTTTATGAATTCATTTTTATAATTAACATCAACTTTGATATTTAAATCAGAAGACATAATAGTATTTGCCAGTTGAAGAGCCGAATAAATTTTAATAAGATTCCCAATTGTCTGATCAATGATTTTCTTATTAAAATTTAGTATTGACCTATAATGAACGCTCAATATTAAAAACTTAAATATTTCAGGATTATAATCACGTATGAAATCTCTACCTTTAATAATATTCCCTAAAGACTTAGACATTTTTTGATTATCAAAATTTATTAAATTATTATGTACCCAAAAATTTGCAAAGGTACATGAGCTTCTGCACTCTGATTGGGCAATTTCGTTTTCGTGATGAGGGAAAAGCAAGTCAACACCACCACCATGTATATCTATTTGATCTCCAAGTAATTTACTAGACATAGCAGAGCATTCTATATGCCATCCTGGCCTACCAAATCCCCATGGAGAATCCCATCCTGGATCATTGCCTGATGATGGTTTCCATAAAACAAAATCTAACGGATTTTCTTTTTTATCATTTACATTTACCCTATGACCTGCAAGTAAGTCTTCCGTGTTTTTTCCAGATAGTTTTCCATACCTTTTAAATTTTTGGATTGAAAAAAATACGCTATTGGAAGAAACATAAGCATAACCTTTTTCAATTAAATCATTTATAAAATCAATTATATCATCTATATGATCAGTGCATTTTGGAGTAAAAGATGGTTTTTTGATTTTTAGAGAGGCATAATCACTTTCAAATTCATTTATATATTTTTCTGAAAGTTCATAAGTTGAAATATTTTCTTCACTAGATCTATTTATTATTTTATCATCTATGTCCGTATAGTTATAAACGTATATTACTTTATATCCTTTATACTCTAAAAAATTCCTAAAGAAATTAAAAAAAATTGGACCTCTAAAATTGCCAATATGTAATAAGTCATATACTGTTGGGCCACACACATACATAGAAACTTCCTTTTTTTTATTTGTAAAAAAAACTTCCTTTTTTTTACCAAGTGAATTAAAAAGCATTAAAGAATCACTCATTATTATTTGTACCTTTTTTATATCAAAATTTGTCTTCTACTTAAAAAAAGTTAAGTTTGCGTACTAATTTAATTGGAAGCGGGGACATTTGTCCCCATTTTTTTTGAAAAATATTATGGAAACAAAAGTACTAATACAAACTTTCACAGAATTTGCTAAGCAAAAGAACGTTGATAGACCTACAATGATCAGAATTTTGCAGGACGTTTTTAGAGCAATGATTAAAAAAAGATTTGAACATGATGAAAATTTTGATATTGTAATTAATGCAGATAAAGGTGATTTAGAAATAATGAGATTTAGAGAAATAGTTGATGATAACTCTGAAGATATATGGGATTTTGATAAGATAAAATTATCTGATGCTAAAAAAATCGAAAAAGATTTTGAAGTTGGTGACGAGGTTGCAGAAGAAATTAAAATTGAAGATTTTGGTAGAAGAGCTGTTATTTTAGCAAAACAAACTTTAATCCAAAGGGTAAAAGATTTAGAAAAAGAAGTAATAATTAGCAAATATGACGATTTAGTTGGTGAAATTATATCTGGCGAAATTTATCAAATACTAAGCAGAGAAGTATTATTAGTAGATGGTGAGGGTAATGAAATTTCTCTCCCAAGAAATGAACAAATTTACAAGGACAAGTATAGAAAAGGAGATACATTACGTGGAGTAATTTCTAGTGTTGAAATGTTTAGAGGAAATCCAAAAATTACGCTTTCAAGAACTAGTCCAGTTTTTCTTGAAAAACTTTTTGAAAATGAAGTCCCAGAAATTAGTGATGGCTTAATAACAATAAAAAAGGTTGTAAGAGAACCAGGTGAAAGAGCTAAAATTTGTGTTGAGTCATATGATGATAGAATTGATCCCGTTGGAGCTTGTGTAGGAATGAATGGGTCAAGGATTCATTCAATTGTTAGAGAATTACAAAATGAAAATATTGACGTAATTAATTATACTGATAACCAAGAACTTTATATATCAAGAGCACTAAGCCCTGCTAAAATCACTAGTATGAATATAGATAATGAAGAGAAAACAGTATCCGTATATCTAAAACCAGATCAAGTATCCTTAGCTATTGGTAAAGGGGGTCAAAACATAAAATTAGCAAGTAGATTATTAGATCTTGAAATAGATGTCTTTAGAGAACTTGATGAAACACAAGAAGAAGATGTAGATATTGAAGAATTCTCTGATGAAATAGAAGGTTGGATTATTGATGAACTAAAAAAAATTGGATTAGATACCGCTAAATCAGTATTAAACTTAGATAAAGAAGACTTGATCAAAAGAGCTGATTTAGAAGAGAGCACAATAGATGAAGTTATATCAACACTTAAAAAAGAATTTGAATAAATATGAGTGAAGGGAAGCAATTAAGATTGGGGCAAGTTGCAAGAAAATTAAACGTTGGGAGGAATACGATTATTAATTATCTTCATGAGAAGGGTTATGAAATAGATTCAAATCCAAATACGAAAATTGATAATGCCCTGTATACAATTTTAGAAAATGCTTTCCAAGATTCAGCTGTTGAAAAAAAAGTAGCCTCTAACATAAAAATTGGATTAGAAGAGAAAGCCATCAAACCAAGTGAATCAATAACAGAAACTGATTTAAAAGATAACAAAGAAGTAGATAAAAAAGATAAAGAAAAAAAATCAGAGGATATAACTCAGAAAAAAGAGACAGGGGGAATTAAAATTATTAAGAAAATTGATTTAGAGAATAATGATAATAAAAGAGTAGCATCCTCAGATCAAACAAAAAAGAAAAGAAGGCCAAGGAAAAGAATTATTTCTGATAAAAAACACGCTAAACCGAAGGCTAATAATGAAAATAAAGAAGATATTGATAAGAAAAATAGAGAAATACAAGATAAGATTAAGTCAACTCTTGCAAAACTTAGTGGGACTAAAGATTCAGACACAAAAAGATCTAAGTACAGAAAAGAAAAAAGAACACAACACGCTGAAGCATTAGAGGAAGAAAAAATAAAATTAGAAGAAGATTCAAAAACATTAAAAGTAACAGAATATATTTCAGCTAATGATTTAGCAAAATTAATGGATGTAACTGTTAATGATGTTATTTCAAAATATTTAGAAATTGGAATGTTTGTATCTATAAATCAAAGATTAGATGCTGAAACAATAAGTATAATTGCTGAAGAGTTTGATTATAAAGTTGAATTCACTACTTCTGATGATGATGAAATAGAAGTAATAGAAGAAGAGGATAAAAATGAAGATCTTTCTTCAAGAGCTCCAATTGTAACTATTATGGGTCATGTTGACCACGGGAAAACATCACTTTTAGATTACATTAGAAACTCTAGAGTTACAGAAGGAGAGGCAGGAGGTATAACACAACATATTGGTGCTTATGATGTAAAAACAAAAAGTGATCAAAAGATTGCTTTTTTAGATACACCTGGTCACGAAGCGTTTACTGCAATGAGAGCAAGAGGAGCTAAAATAACTGATATAGTTATAATAGTTATTGCAGCTGATTCGACTGTGATGCCTCAAACAAAAGAGGCTATTAACCATAGTAAAGTAGCTGACGTTCCAATTGTATTTGCTATTAATAAAATAGATACACCAAATGCTAACGTAAATAAAGTTAAAGAAGACCTTTCTAAAATTGATATATTAGTTGAAGATTGGGGTGGAAAATTTCAGTGTCAAGAAGTTTCAGCAAAAACAGGACAAGGAGTTGAAGAGTTACTAGAAAAAGTACTTCTTGAAGCAGAACTATTAGAATTAAAAGCCAACCCAAATAAAAAGGCATCTGGAACTGTTGTAGAGTCTGAACTTGATAAAGGTAGGGGTTACCTAACTACAATAATGGTTCAAGGAGGGACATTAAATAAAGGAGATATTGTTTTAGCAGGAGCTCAACATGGAAAAGTGAAAGCATTATTTGATCATCGAGGAAAGGAAAAAGAAAAAGTCGGACCAGCTACACCAATTTTAATGCTTGGATTAAACGGAGCGCCTCAGGCTGGAGATAAATTTAATGTTTTTGATACTGATAAAGAAGCTAGAGAACTTGCTACAAAAAGAGAACAACTTATCAGAGAACAAAAGCTTAGAACAAAGAAACATGTAACATTAGATGAGATTGGTAGAAGATTAGCATTAGGTAGTTTTAAAGAACTAAATGTGGTTTTAAAGGGAGATGTAGATGGGTCTATTGAAGCTCTGTCTGATTCACTTGAAAAACTATCTTCAGATGAAATATCAGTAAATATAATTCACAGAGGAGTTGGACAAATAACTGAATCTGATGTTTTACTTGCATCAGCCTCAGATGCTATTATAATTGGGTTTCAGGTTAGACCGTCATTAAACGCAAGAAATCTAGCTGAAAAAGAGGGTATAGATATAAGATTATATTCTATTATTTATGAAGCAATAAATGAAATTAAAAATGCTATGGAAGGGATGCTTGAGCCTACAGAAGAAGAAAAAATTATGGGTAATGTTGAAGTAAGAGAGACATATAAAATTTCTAAAATTGGTACAATAGCAGGTTGCTATGTCACAAATGGAAATATTATTAGAAAAAATAAGATAAGATTAATTAGAGATGGCATTGTTATATTCACCGGAAAAATTAAACAATTAAAAAGATTTAAAGAGGATGCTAATGAAGTAAAATCCGGATTTGAATGTGGAATTAGTATTGAAGATTATAATGATATTAAAGTAGGAGATATTATTGAGTCATTTGAAATACAGGAAATAAAAAGAAAACTTTAAATTTGTCATTATGGCTAAAAAAGAGAAAAACAAATATACTAATAGAGAATTAGTTGAATTTGAAAAACTTATTCTCAAAAAAATGGAAAATGCTCAAAATGAACTTGATTTCATTAAAGAATCATTAGAAAGAAGAAACCTATCTGGTACAGATTCAACTCAAGGGGCACTAAAAACCCTTGAAGATGGTGCTGATACTATGGAAAAAGAAAGTCTTAGTCAATTAGCAGGTAGACAACAAAAATTTATTTTGAATTTAGAAAAAGCACTTATAAGAATTAAAAACGGAACTTACGGAATATGTAAAGATTCTGGTAAATTAATTAGTAAAAAAAGATTGAGAGCAGTTCCTCACGCAACACAATCTATAGAAGCCAAACTTAAAAGAGGTTAAATTTTGAGCTCATTAGAATCTAAAGTAGAATCATTAATATTTTGTTCACCAAAACCAATAAAAATCAGTGATATTATTAAAGCTTTTTTTGAAAGTGAAAGCACAAAATATAATGAAGAGATAATTTTTGAAGCAATTATTAAACTAAAAAAAAAATATAATAATTCAAGCTTTTCATTTGAAATAATAGAATCTGGCGGTGGTTTTCAATTTTTAACTAAAAATCAATTTTCAAGATTAAATGAAATTCTTTTAAAACAACAATCAAGAAGAAGATTATCTATTTCTGCTCTAGAAACTCTTTCAATAATAGCATATAAACAACCCATAACTAAATCTGAAATTGAAAAAATTAGGGGAGTAAACTGTGACTATACCATTCAGAAATTATTAGAAAAAGAATTAATAAATATTGAAGGAAAATCAGATAAAGTTGGTAGACCTTTAATTTATGCAACTAGTGAAAAATTTATGGATTATTTTGGGATAAACAATATTGATCAACTTCCAACAATAAAAGATTTTCAATCAGAGGAAAATTCAATTGGAGATGAAAAAGAAATCTAACACAGAAGTTAAAGTTCGCCTCAATAAGTATATTTCACAATCAGGTTTATGTTCAAGAAGAGAAGCTGATAATTTAATTAAACAAGGACATGTAAAAGTAAATGGAAGCTTATGTAATGAGCTAGGCAGTAAGGTGAATATAAATGATTTAGTACAAATTAATAATAAACCTATAAAACCTGAAAAAAATATTTATATACTACTTAATAAACCTAAAGACTATATCACGTCAAATAAAGATACTCAAAATAGAAAAACAGTTTTTGATCTAATAAAAGGGGTAAAAGAAAGACTTTTTTCGGCAGGAAGATTAGATAAAAATACAACGGGGGTAATATTGCTTACCAATGATGGTGATATTGTAAAAAAACTAACACATCCTGAAAATAAAATTAAGAAAATCTATAGTGTTACGTTAAATAAAAAAATATCAGAAAAAAATATTAATCAAATAAAAAATGGTATTATCATAGATAAAGAACTTATAAAAGTTGATAAAATTCAAAAATTGGATTCTAAATTCGAAGTAGGGATTGAAATTCATAAAGGAAAAAATGGAGTAATAAGAAAAATATTTGAATCTATAAATTTAAATGTCAAAAGGTTAGATAGAGTTATGTTTGGACCTTTCAGTAAAAAAAATTTGGGACGGGGTAAATGGAGAAAACTTAATGAATCAGAAGTAAGAAACTTAAAATTATTTACAAAAAAATGATGCATAAAATAAATATTTATGAAGATAGTATTCAAGGCTCAAAGTCACTAGCAAATTTACTGGTAGAAGAAATAAATTTTAATATTAATAAAAAAGGTTATTGCACTATAAACCTTCCTACTGGAAATTCACCAATTAATTTATACAAAGAATTATCAGACTTATATGATCAAAAAATAATTAATTTTAAAAAAGTAGTTTTGTTCAATCTTGATGAATTATATCCTATAACAAAAAAAAATAAGGAAAGTTATTATTATTATTTACATCATCATTTATTAGAAAAAACAGATTTTGATAAAAAAAACATTTATCTATTAGACGGAAATGTAAAAGAAGAAAAATTAGACTCTTTTTGTAATGCCTATGAAAAAAGAATAGAAAATTTAGGAGGTATAGACATACAAATATTAGGAATAGGAAGAAATGGTCATATAGGATTTAATGAACCTGGATCAGAAATAAATTCAATTACCAGAAAAGTGAAAATTAGTAATCATTCTTTTAAAATCATATCAAAGACTTTCAATAGTAGTGAAGAAACTCCAAGAGAAGCTATAACTATTGGCATAAAAACGATTTTAGCAGCAAGTAAAATTTTTTTAATAGCATGGGGAGAAAAAAAATCTTCTATTATTAAGAAAGCTATTGAGCAGAAGGTTAATAGTAACTGTCCAGCATCTTACCTAAGAAAACATCAAAATGTGGAATATATTTTAGATGTAAAGTCTAGTTCAAAATTAAATCTCAACAGAATTAGAAAAAAATCTTAAGATAATAACTCCAAAAAGAATAAAAGTCATTCCTAAGATTGCAGGAGTATCTAATGTCTGATTATACTTAAAATATCCTATTAATGAAATTAATAAAATGCCCATACCACTCCATATAGCATAAGTTATACCTATAGATATCTCCTTTAATGTTAATGACATAAAATAGAATGTTAATGAATAACCAACTACTACAATAATAGACGGAAAAACTTTAGAAAAACCTTGAGACTCTTTTAATGCAGATGTAGCAATAACTTCAGTAATAATTGCAATAATTAAATATAGCCATTTCATAAGGTAGTGGTGCTGGGCGGACTCGAACCACCGACTCACGGATTTTCAGTCCGATGCTCTACCACCTGAGCTACAGCACCTGATGAAATATTTGCAAACCTAATTAAATAAACATTTCTCGCAAAATTATTATTTTTGAAATTAGTCTTTAAATATGCATATCATATCACAACTTTGTTTTATTACTCTTTTAACACTATCCGTTATAATTATATATAGAAGGTTTAAATTCATAAACAGAAATATATTATTAGGGAAAAAAAACTATTCTTCAAATACAGATAAAAAAACTCGCATTAAAAATTTAATTCTAATTGCATTCGGACAGTCAAAAATGTTTAAAAAAATAGTGCCTGCAATATTGCATCTAATGATTTATTCGGGGTTTATTATAATTAATGTTGAAATAATAGAAATTATATTAGATGGTATACTAGGTACTCATAGAATTTTTAATGTTCTCGGAATGCCTTTTTATAATGTTTTTATTTCAATTATAGAATTCTTCGTTTTATTAGTAATTATTTCATGTGTTATTTTTTTAATTAGAAGAAATATATTGAACATAAAAAGATTTAAAAGTATTGAATTAAAGGGATGGCCAATACTTGATGCAAACCTTATTTTAATTTTTGAAATAATCTTAATGATTGCAATTTTATCAATGAATGCATCAGATCTAGTCTTGCAAGATTTTGAATCTTATAAAAAAACAGGAAACTTCTATTTTTCTAGTGTTTTGAAACCTTTATTCATAAATTTTGATATACAAACATTGATATATATAGAGAGGATTGCCTGGTGGATTCATATTATTGGTATCTTTTTATTCGCTATTTATGTTACTTACTCTAAGCATCTACATATATTTTTAGGGTTCCCTAATATTTACCATTCAAATGAAGAAAATTTGGGTAAAATTAATAATATGCCCAGCATTACAAATGAGATTAAGGATATGCTTGGAGAGAAAGTTAATGAGACTATCCCAACACCTGATAGGTTCGGCGCTAAAGATATAACTGATTTATCTTGGAAGAATATATTAGAATCATATTCATGTTCGGAATGTGGAAGGTGTACAGCAGTATGCCCGCCTAATATTACTGGAAAAAAACTTTCCCCAAGAAAAATAATGATGGATGTAAGGGATAGAACTGATGAAATCGGTATTAATATAGATAAAAAAATTAAATATGACGATAGAAGTCTTGTTGGAGACTATATATCAAAAGAAGAAATTTTAGCCTGTACTTCATGTAATGCTTGCGTAGAAGAATGCCCTTTAAAAATTAATCCTTTAGATATCATTATAGAGTGCAGAAGGTATTATGCTTTAGAAGAATCATCACTCCCGTCAGAATGGAATGCTATGCTTCAAAATATTGAAACAAATTATTCACCATGGAAATTCCCAATTGATGAAAGATCAAAATGGTATAAAAATGAAGATTAAAACAATTAATGACTTTATGATATCAAATGAAGATCCTGAAATTTTATTTTGGGTGGGATGTGCAGGTTCTTTTGATGATAGATATAAAAAAGTTACAAAAGCATTCGTCAAAATTTTAAATAAATTAAAAATTAATTTTGCTATATTGGGAGAGGAGGAGACTTGTACTGGTGATCCTGCTAGAAGAGCTGGAAACGAATATTTATTTCAAATGCAAGCCCTTAATAACATATCCACTCTTAATAAGTATAATATTAAAAAGATTGTAACAATGTGTCCGCATTGTTTTAATACAATTAAAAATGAATATCCTGAATTAGGAGGAAGTTATATTGTAATTCATCATTCTGAATTTTTAGATGAATTAATTAAAGAGGGAAGACTAATATCAAAAAAAAATAATCGAAAAATTACTTATCATGACTCATGCTATCTAGGAAGAGGTAATAAAATTTATGAAGCTCCAAGAAATGTAATAAGGACCATTACCAATAACTTATCGGAAATGAGTAGGAGTAAAGAAAATGGTTTATGCTGCGGCGCTGGAGGTTCACAAATTTTTAAAGAATCAGAAAGTGGAAAAGCTGAAATAAATATTGAAAGAATTAAGGATATTCAAAAAGTAGATCCTGATACTGTTGCCTTAGCATGTCCTTTTTGTTTAACAATGATTAATGATGGAATTAAAGAGAAAAGCCTTGATAAAAAAATAGAAGTAAAAGACATAACTGAATTAATTGCAGATAATTTAAAATAATATGTATGTGCCTTTTGATAAGATAGATGAAAATGCTAAATGTTGGATATATATTTTAGAAAAAAATATAAATTTTAAATCAGATGAGATTAATCTAATATTGAAGAGTCTATGTGAAAAATGGAAATCACATAATAATGAAGTGGTCTCATCATTTCAAATATACAGGGATAGATATATCATATTATTTGCTGAAGAAGGAATAAGCGGTTGTTCAATAGATAGTTCAAATAGACTATTAAGATATGAGTTGGATCGACTAAATATAAATGTAATGCCTAATTCTAAAATTGGTATATTTATTGAAAATAAAATAAAATTAGAAGATAGAAGTTCTATTATTAATTTAATTCAAGCTAATAAATTACAGCCCAATGATAAAATGATTAATACAACTGTGACTAATAAAAAAGAGTATAATAAAAATTGGATTTTAGAAATAAATAAATCCTGGTTGACTAATTTTATAAAGTGAAAATAAATAGACTTTTTTATTTAATTATTATTTTAAACTTTTCTTGTGTCACTACTAAAACTGCATTAAAAGATTTTAATAATGCAGAATATTTTGATGCGGCTAATAAATTTGAGAAAAGTTTAAAAGACGGTGATGCAAAAAATAGCTTTTTACTAGCTGAATCTTTTAGAAAATCTAACAGAATATGGCAAGCGGGAGATTTTTATAGTAATGCCATTAATTATGGAATTAAAAATGAGATAGCATATTATTATCTAGTTCTCTCTTTAAAAGCAAATAATAAATATGATGAGGCAGACTCAGTAATAAGTAATTATTTAGTAAACGCCAAAGATCAATCTGTAATTAAACTAATAAATAAAGAATCTATTTATATCAATAATCTTAGAAATTATCCTGATACTAGTTATTATAGAGTTAAGAACTTAACAGCCATCAATACTAAATATGCTGAGTATTCCCCTTCATTTTCAAACGATAAATTATTTTTTGTTTCAAATAGAAAATCAGAAAAAATTTATAAAGGAACAGGAACTCCATTTACAGACCTATATGAAGTAAAGACTAGAGGTGCTAATGTAGACATTAACTCATTAAAGAAATTAGAAGATAATATAAATCAAGAAAAAGTAAATGAAGGATCAATAACCTTTTCTTCAGATGGTACATACATGATATTTGCTAAAGGAAACAATGGTAAAAGTTCAGGTAGAAATAATGTTGATCTTTACTGGTCTAGATTCAGAAGAGGAGG
The DNA here is from genome assembly GCA_902626505.1 of uncultured Marinoscillum sp. Lineage (GTDB taxonomy): Bacteria > Bacteroidota > Bacteroidia > Cytophagales > MED-G16 > MED-G16. The sequence goes on along the minus strand of CACOFQ010000004.1, from coordinate 42,257 downwards.
ATGGACTAATCCTAGGTTACTAAATGTAAATACTTCAAGAAGCTGGGACTCTACGCCTTATCTTTCAAAGGATGGAAAAACATTATATTTTGCTTCTAATAGATCAAAAGGATATGGTGGAACAGATATTTATAAAGCCAATGTTAACAGAAGGGGAAGATGGATAAATATTCAAAATTTAGGTCCCGAAATTAATACTCCAGGAAATGAATTATTTCCATCTGTAACTGAAGATGGAAGATTATATTTTTCATCAGATAATCATGAAGGTTTTGGTGGTCTTGACATTTTTGTGGCTTCCAGGAGAGGTGGAAAAATCACTATAAAAAATCCCGGAAAACCACTAAACTCTAGTGGAGATGACTTCGGCGTAAATCCTTATAACCCAACGAGAGGTTTCTTTACTTCTAATAGAGATGGAGGTTCTGGAGATGACGATATATATACATTTGTAAATAATGATCCTAACCTTAAAATTGTAAACTATACTTTAAAAGGAACAACATTAACTCCTAAAAATGATAATTTGGATCTAAGTATACTTGGTAATAGTGTAGTTAAGCTTGTTGATACTAGCGGTCAAATTATTGATGAAACATTCACTGACGAAAATGGAACCTTTGCCTTTACAGTTTATGGTGATGAAAATTATATTCTTATTGGAGAGAAAGAAAATTATTTTAGTACCCGTGGTGAGTTTACTACTATAGGAAAAGAGTTAGATAAATCTACACTTAAAGATTTTATAACAAATGTTGAATTTGAAAAGAACCTTATTTTAGACAGAATAGTTGTAAATAAATCAATTGTACTTGACAATATCTATTATGATTTAGATAAAGCTGATATTAGAGAAGACGCTGCTTTAGAACTTGATAAACTTGTTGTTATATTAAGAGATAATCCAAATATTAGCATAGAGTTAAGTTCTCACACCGATGACAGAGCCTCTGTTGAATATAATCAAGATTTATCTCAACGTAGAGCTGAATCTGCTGTTTATTATATTTTAAGTAAAGGAATTACTGAAAATAGAATTATAGCTAAAGGGTATGGGGAATCTCAATTAATAATTGCCAATGCTAAATCTGAAGAAGAACATCAAATAAATAGAAGAACAGAATTCAAAGTTACAAGCTATGAGTTTATAGATAGTTCAGGTAGTGAAGACGAAGAAGAAAAGTTTTTTAATAACAATTAGAAAGTAAATGTCAAAAAGATATTTAGAAAGAGGTGTTTCCTCTCAAAAAGAAGATGTTCATAAAGCAATTAAGAATCAAGATAAGGGTTTATTTAATAATACGTTTTGTAAAGTAGTACCCGACATTTTATCTAATGACCACAAATATTGTAATGTAATGCATGCAGACGGTGCTGGGACAAAATCAGCATTGGCTTATTTATATTGGAAAGAAACTGGTGATATTAGTGTTTGGAGAGGTATTGCTCAAGATGCATTAATAATGAACATTGATGATCTTATTTGTGTTGGGATTACTGATAACATAATTATGTCCTCAACTATTGGAAGAAATAAGCACATAATTCCTGGTGAGGTAATATCTCAAATTATTGAAGGAAATAATGATATAATCAATATGTTGAAGGCTTATGATATTAATATAACATCAGCAGGAGGAGAAACAGCTGATGTCGGTGATATAACAAGAACAATTATAGTTGACAGTACAGTGATAGGAAGAGAAAAAAGAGAAAAAATAGTCAGATGCAATATTAAAGGCGGGGATATTATAATTGGATTATCATCCTCAGGAAGAGCTAAATATGAAAAAGAATTTAATAGCGGAATTGGAAGTAATGGATTAACCTCTGCAAGACATGATATTCTTTCTAATATATATTCACAAAAATATCCTGAAACTTATGCGAAAGAAACAAATAAGAATTTTATCTATTGTGGAAAAAGACTATTGACTGATAATTGTGTAAGTCATGAAAATATTGGAAAGCTATTATTATCTCCTACTAGAACATATGCTCCTTTAATAAAAAGGTTATTAGTAAATCATTTTAAAAATATAAGTGGAATTATTCATTGTACTGGTGGAGGACAAACCAAAGTATTACATTTTTGTGAAAACAAAAAAATAATAAAAAATGATCTTTTTGAAATTCCAGAAATCTTTAAAATAATTTATGAAGACACAAATAGTTCGCTAAAAGAAATGTATGAAGTTTTTAATATGGGACATAGGATGGAAATTTATTGTGATTCAGGAATAGCTAATGATATAATTAATATAGCAAATGAATTTCAAATTGAAGCAAAAATCATTGGTTTCGTTGAAGAATCATCAAAAAATTCTTTAATTATTCAATCTGAAAAAGAAACAATAGAATATTAAATTGTATAATCGTTTAAGCAGTTATGAATAATAAAAGCCCTACCCTTTTTATTAAAAAACTTCAAAAAATATGTGGATCATCCTATATACTTACTAATGAATGGAATAAAGAGTCCTATTGTAAAGGTTGGCGATATGGACACGGTAAAGCTGCATTGGTTATAAGACCAGGTAGTTTAATTGAGCTATGGAAAACATTAGAAATATGTAATGAATTTGACGTAATAATAATAATGCAAGCAGCGAATACTGGTCTTACAGGAGGGTCCACACCAGATGGCAATAATTACGATAGACCAGTTGTAATAATTAATACAATGAGAATTGATGAAATTCATATTATCAATGAAGGAAAACAAATTGTTGGACTAGCTGGAAGTACGCTATATGATTTAGAAAAAAGATTAGATAAATTTAATAGAGAACCACACTCAGTTATTGGGTCAACCAGCATTGGCGCGTCCATTGTAGGAGGAGTTTGTAATAATTCAGGAGGTTCTTTAGTTCAAAGGGGCCCTTCATATACCCAATTAGCCCTATATGCTAAGATTAATTCAAAAGGGGAATTAAAATTAATTAATGATTTAGGTATTAATTTAGGATCAAATCCTATAGAAATTTTAAATAATCTACAAAATAAAAACTATGATACCAATGATATTATATATTCAGACAAATTAGCATCTGATAATAAATATTCAGATATAGTAAGACAAATTAATACTAAAACCCCGGCTAGATTTAATTCTGATACTAGACTATTATATGGAGCATCTGGTAGTGCTGGAAAAATCGCTGTTTTTGCGGTAAGATTGGATACTTATCCAAAGCCCAAAAATAATCAAGTATTTTATGTCGGATCTAATAACCCCGACGTATTTAGAAAAATAAGAAAAGATATTTTATCAGAATTTAAAAATTTACCAATATTAGGAGATTATCTCCATAGAGATTGTTATGATGCGGCTAAAAAATATAGTAAGGATAATTTCATTGTTATTGAAAAACTTGGAACAAACTTCCTACCTACACTTTTTGAATTAAAAAGAAAAGTCGACTTACTTTCAAAAAAATTTACCTTTCTACCTAATAAGTTATCCGATAAGATAATGCAATTTCTTAGTGAATTGTGGCCAAATCATTTACCAAAAAGGATGGATAAATTTAGAGATTTATATGAACACCATTGGATTATTGAGATGTCTGATGATGGTATAGGAGAAGCAAGAAAATATTTTGAAAAATTTTTTAAAAACAATGATGGAGGATTTTTTGAGTGTACCAAAAAAGAAGGGGGTAAAGCTCTTTTACATAGATATGTCTCTGCAGGCTCTTTTGGAAGATATCATGCAATTCATGAAAAAAAACTTGGTGGAGCAATGTCATTAGATATAGCATTACCTAAAAATGAAAGAAACTGGTTTGAAAAATTACCTCCAGAAATAGACGATTTAATCGAATTAAAACTTTATTATGGTCACTTATTCTGTCATGTTCTTCATCAAAATTATTTAGTCAAAAAAGGAGTAAAACCTGAATTTTTGTTAAAAAAACTCCTGAAAAACTATGATGATAGAGGTGCAGAATATCCTGCTGAGCATAATGTAGGGCATGAATATAAAGCTAAATCACCACTATTTAAGTTCTATAAATCACTAGATCCTACTAATACATTTAATCCAGGTATTGGGAAATCAAGTAAAAAAAAGTTTTGGAAATAACCTCATAGTTAGCTAATCATTAATCCTATTAAGTACATATTAATAGAAATAATGAATTAAAATAAATTTTGATAGTATAATTGTTTTCATATATTTGCCACGCAAAAAAACAAAATATGATTAGAGTTTCGATAAAAGAAAACGAAGATATAAATAGAGCGTTAAAGCGTTTCAAAAAAAAATTTGAAAAGGCTCAGGTTATTAAAAGTTATAGAAATAATGCCTTTTATACGAAAAAATCCGTGCAGCTGAGAGAAGAAAAATTAAGAGCTAGTTACGTTCAGAGATTAAAATCAAAAGAATTATAAATTTATTATCTTTCATTATCAAATGAAAGATGCTTTTATTAAATACTTAAAATTTGAGAAAAGATTAAGTCAGCATACCATTCTAAGTTATTCGAATGATCTTAATCAATTCATATTGTTTTATAAGCAATATTCTTCAAACCAAAGTATCGAAAAGGTTGATAAAAGATCTATAAGGTCGTGGATAGTAGAGCTTTCATTAAATAATCTTTCTCCAAGGTCAATAAATCGAAAAATTGCAACAATTCGATCCTTTTATAAATTTTTAATTAAACGAGATTATATTAAAAAAAACCCTACTGCAAGCATAAATTCATTAAAGACAGATCAAACTATACCAAATTTTATTAAAGAAAAAGATATAAAAATTTTATTTCAAAACTTAGTTGTTAAAAAGGATTATAATGGACATAGGGATAAATTAATTTTAGAGTTATTATACGGTACTGGAATTAGAATATCTGAATTAATCAATCTTAAAATAAATGATATTAATCTTATTAAAAAAGAAATAAAGGTTCTTGGTAAAAGAAAAAAAGAAAGAATTATCCCACTTCATGAAAATGCTTATCTAGAAATAAAAAATTATTTATCAATTTATAATGAGAAAAAAAATGGAGATGATTTTTTAATGTTAACAAAAAATGGAAAAAAATTATATCCTATGTTAATTTATAGAATAGTTAAAAAACACTTATCATCACTAATTAATAGCAAAAAATATAACCCTCATTTATTAAGACATACCTTTGCTACTCATTTATTAAATAAGGGTGGTGATTTAAATTCTATTAAAGATCTTCTTGGCCATTCTAGTCTTGCTGCAACTCAAGTTTACACTCATAATTCAATAGAAAAACTAAAAGAAACCTTTAATTCTTCTCATCCTAGAGCTTAAGAAACTCAGTAGTATAATTAATAAATGCTTTTGGGTTTTCCGCATGAATCCAGTGACCAGAACCTGGAACTAATTTAAAATCAAAATTTTCAAAATCATGTGATAAATTAAGAATGTCATTATTATTATAATATGTAGACTCCTTTCCAAATAAAAATAATGTTTGATTTGTAATTTTTTGTTTTAATTTAATTCTTGAAGAAATTTCGATTATTGATTTTTCTAATAACTCAATATTTGGGGCCCACACGAATCCACTATCATTTCTTTTTAAGTTTTTTAAAATAAAATTCCTCTCTCCAACACTAGGTATTAAATTATTCACAATATCAGATGCTTGATTTCTAGAGGAAATGATATCAAGATCAATACTATTAATAGCCTTAAAAACATTATCAAATCTATTCGATGAATAGGTTTTATTTGCCACATCTACAATGATAAGTTTATTTACATGTTCTTTATAATTATCAACGTAATTTAAAGCTAATTTACCCCCCATCGAATGTCCTATAATTGATATATTATCTATTTGATTATTTATTAAAAAATTATGAATTGATTCAGACATTTTTTGATAAGAAAATTTTTTAGTGTGATAAGATTTACCATGATTAGGAAGGTCAACTAAAATAACTTTGTTTTTTTTTGAAAGGATCTTAGATATAGAAATCCAATTATCTAAAGAACCTAGAAGGCCATGAAATATTATAACCGGGTTTCCTTCACCAAAGGATCTAATATTCAACTCCATCGATTATGAAATTTTTGATAAATATGATTTTAATGTATTTTCTAAACCAAATAATAAAGCATCACAAACTAATGCATGTCCAATGGATACTTCATATAGAAAAGGTATATTTTTTTTGAGAAACTCTAAATTATTTAAATCTAAATCGTGTCCAGCATTTACATCTAAATTATTTTTATAAGCAAATTTTGATGATTTAATATATTCTGAAACAGATAATTCTTTATCAATTTTATAGTTTTTAGCATATGGGCCAGTATAAAGCTCTACTCTATCTACTTCACAATTTAAAGCTAGTTCAACCATAGAAATTGTCGGGTCTATAAATAAAGACACCTTTGAACCTAAATCTTTAATTGATCTAACAATAGATTTTAAATCAATATTTAAGTCAGATTCTAACCAACCTCTATTTGATGTTACCACATCAGGAGCATCTGGAACTAAAGTCACCTGATCAGGTTTAATATCATTTATTATTTTTAAAAATCTGTCATCTGGATATCCTTCAATATTATAATCAGTTGTAACAATTTTTGATAGTTCATATGCATCATTTAAAGTTATGTGGCGTTCATCTGGACGTGGATGTATGGTTATTCCATTTGCTCCAAAAGACTCTATTTTACTCACTATTTCAATGATATCAGGGTTATTGGCACCTCTTGCATTTCGTAATGTTGCAATTTTATTCACATTTACACTTAATCGCGTATTCATTAAAGTAGTATTTAATAACTTTGTTAAAAAATGGAACTCAAAAATACAATAGATAATCAAATAAAAGAATCTATGCTTAATAAAGATAAGGATAGATTAACAGCACTAAGAGCAATTAAATCTGCAATTCTATTAGAAGAAAAGAATGGAAAAGAAGGGTCAATTAATGAAATTCAAATTTTAATGAAATTAATTAAGCAAAGAAAAGACTCTTTAACTCTCTATAAAGAACAAAAGAGACCAGATCTAGCTAAAATAGAAGAATCGGAAATTAATATTATTCAAGAGTTTCTTCCTGATCAAATTAATGACAACGAACTAGACTCAGAATTAGATATTATTATAAAAAGTGTTGGGGCTGAAAGCATAAAAGATATGGGAAAAGTAATGGGCATAGCAACAAAAAAATTGTCAGGTAAAGTTGAGAATTCCAGAATAGCATCAAGAATAAAAGAAAAATTAAGTTGAATTTCATTGATATATTTTTTGGATTCTTATTAATATATTTTTCCTATAAAGGTTTTAGAAAAGGGTTTATGGTTAGTTTAATTGGCTTTATTTCTATATTCCTCAGTATTATTATTTCTTTAAATTATTCTTATATTCTATCGAATTTTTTATTTGAATTTTTTCCAAGCACGGAAAAGTTAATTTTAGGGTTTTCTTCTGTAGTAATTACTTTTTTTATTTCCTCTTTTTTTATTCAAAAAATTACAAAGGGCATAAAATATGTTTTAGATATGACTCTTATTGGAATTATTGATGATATATCAGGGGCATTTTTTGGGTTTATTACAACAGCCTTATTTATTAGTTTTATTATAAATATTTTTCAATATTTTGACGTTAATATATTAGAAAAAGAGATTAAAGAATCATTTATTAGTTTTTATCTTTTTGATTTAGCTCCAAATACTTTTGCTTACTTTATTGATTTTTTTCCGTCTTTGGAATTTATTTTAGAGAATGATGAAAATAAAAAATTAACTACATAAATGACAGATAACAAACATCATATAGAAAAAGGTAAAGGTGATCCTATTATTTTATTACATGGATTATTTGGTGCTTTAAGTAATTGGAAAACTGTAATTAATGAATTTTCAAAAACACACAGAGTGATAATTCCAAAAATTCCATTAACAGAGGTTGACGTTAAAGAAGCTAACCTAGAGTCATTAACTAAGTATGTAGAAAAGTTTATTAATAAAATGAAACTAAATAACTTTATTCTTATTGGAAATTCTTTAGGTGGTCACATTGGACTTATTTATACAATATTAAACCCAAAAAAAGTTAGTAAATTAATTTTGACAGGAAGCTCTGGTCTATACGAAAATTCATTTGGAGGAACTTTTCCAAAAAGAGGAGATTATAATTATATAAATGACAGAGTTAATCACACATTTTATAATCCTAATATTTTAAGCAAAAAGTATATAGATGATGTTTTTGATACACTTAATGATAATAATAAATGTTTAAACATTATTACAATAGCCAGATCAGCTCAAAGAAATAATCTAGCTAAAAAACTATATAAAATAAATTGTCCAACTCTATTAGTCTGGGGATTAAATGATACTATTACACCCCCTGCAGTTGCTCATCAATTTAATAAATTAATCCCTAAATCTAAATTAGAGTTCATCGATAAATGCTGCCACGCTCCAATGATGGAAAGTCCAAAAAAATTCAATGAATTAATTAAACCATTTATAAAAAACAGTTAATGATAGTCGGAATCAATGGAATTAATATTAGAGGAGAAAAAAAGAAAATTTTAAGCTCACTAATCGCCTTATTAAAAGAAAAAAAGTTTAAAGTCTATATTTCAGAGGAACTTTCTAAAACCTTTACTGACTCTAAAATTAAATTATATAGTGAAAATAATATTTCAAAATTTGATTTTATTATAAGTTTTGGTGGAGATGGAACTCTATTAAACACAGTAACCAGTATTGGAAGAAAAAACATAAAAATTCTAGGAGTTAATGTAGGAAAACTAGGGTTTTTATCTTTCGATGTATATGATGTGTTTGAAAAAATAATTGATGATATCCAAAACAATAATTATACACTAGAGAAGAAGTCACTTGTTTCTTTGTTACCAGTAAATGAAAACATAAATAAAAATTTTGCCCTAAATGAGATTTCTGTTGTGAAAAAAGATTCCTCTTCAATGATAAAAATTCATTGTTATGTTGATAACCAATTCATATGTACATATTGGTCTGACGGATTAATCATATCTACACCAACTGGATCAACAGGATACTCCCTCTCCTGTGGAGGGCCTATACTAACTCCTAAAGCTAAAAACTTACTAATTACACCTATAAGCCCGCATAACCTGAGCCTTAGAAGTATTATAATACCAGACAGTGCAAAAATTAAACTTATAATAGAAAAACAGAAATATAATTTTTTAGTATCAATGGATTCAAGATCTTATACTTTTAGAGGCGAACAAGAGTTTATAATTAAAAAATCAAATTTTAATATTAATCTTATTCAACCCAATAATTTTGATTTTTTTGAAACTTTAAGAAAAAAACTAAACTGGGGGTTTGATATAAGAAATTAATAAGATTTTATTTTTTTTTTCGTTAACAAGATCATGAATTGGATTAAAATATTATTTCTTAATTTATTGGCCTTTAATTGTTATTCTCAATTTTTAGAGCCAGGTTTTAGTTTAGGGCTAAATTCATACTCGGGAGACTTAAAAAGAGGATATTCTTTATCTAATGCCGCACCGGGATTTGAAATATTTAATAGATTCAACATAAGCTCTCATCATTCTATCAAAATTTCATATAAAAAAGGGAAGCTAAATGGTAGTGATAAAATCGGTGATGAACTCTCAAAAAATAGAAATATGTGGTTTGAAAGTAAATTCTCTGAAATATCATTTAAAAATGAATATAATTTTCTCAATTACTTTGATGAAGTAGAAAAGGAGAATTTTACACCTTATTTATTTTTTGGAATAGGTGGAACGATACTTAGAAATACAAAAAGCAGAGATAATGTAATTGGAAAAAATAAAAAGCTTTTTGTAAACATTCCGTTTGGACTTGGTTTTAAATATTTAATTAAAAAACAATTTTCTTTAACAATAGAGTTTGAAATTAAAAAAACATTCTATGATCAAATTGACTATGTGACTGGAGCAAATACAAAAAACATAGATAATATTACTGGCTTGGATTTTAATAATAGTCAAAAGAACTATCAGTACTCAAGCGGCAATAATAATGACTTCTATTACTTTACAGGAATTAGTTTAAGCTACATATTCTATAAAATTCCATGCCCAAAGGATTCTGCACCATATAATAGTATATATTAACTTTGCACAATGAATAAAAAAACTGATATTCCAAAACATATTGCTATTATAATGGATGGTAATGGAAGGTGGGCAAAAAAAAGAAATAAAAATCGTATAAATGGGCATATTAAAGCAAGGAATAGTGTTAGGGAAAGTATTGAATTTTGTATTGAAAAACACATAAAATACCTTTCATTATTTGCATTTTCAACAGAAAATTGGAATAGACCAAAACTTGAGGTAAAAGCACTGATGAGCCTATTAAATAATGTAATAAAAGATGAATTAAATAGTCTAATTAGTCAAAACATCAAATTTTCAACTGTTGGTGATTTATCAGCATTACCAAAAAAAACTAGAGAAAGTATTCAATTAGCAAAAGATAAAACAATAAAAAATAATGGTTTAAACTTAATTATAGCTATAAATTATTCAGGAAAGTGGGATATATTAAATGCAACGAAAAAGGTAATATCATCATACAATAAAATAGATTTAGAAAATTTTAACGAAAAAACTTTTGAAAAATATCTTTCTACATATAACATTCCAGATCCAGAACTTATAATAAGAACAAGTGGTGAAGAAAGAATTAGCAATTTTTATTTATGGCAAGCCGCTTATTCTGAATTGTATTTTACTAATATTTTATGGCCAGATTTTGATAAAAAAGAATTAAATAGTGCTATTTTCGAGTTTAAAAAAAGAAATAGAAGGTTTGGGGAAATATAATAAGATGAAAAACAATATTTTTTTATTATTCATTTTGATATTTATAAGTCATATCTCTTTATCTCAAATTAGATATAATCTTAATAACGAACAGCAAATTGCAATAAGCTATTCAAACCCAAAAACATATGAGGTAGCAGAAATCAATGTTGAGGGAGAAAAATATTTAGATGAAGTTGCGTTGAAATCTCTCGCTGGTATCAAGGTTGGAGATAATGTTACTATACCTGGTGAATCTATTTCTGGGGCAATAAAAAAACTATGGAAACAAGGTATAATTGGTGACATTAAAATTTTAGTAAACAAAATTGAAGGAGAAAAAATATATTTATCAATTGTTCTAAAAGAAAGGCCACGACTAAGTACATTTGAAATTAAGGGAGTAGGAAGAACCCAAAAATCAGAACTAACTGAAAAAATTAATTTAATAAGAGGAAGAATTGTAACCGATGCTGTAATAAAAAACACTCAAAATACTATAGAAAACTATTTTAAGAAAAAAGGATTTTTCAATACGCAAGTAAATATTAAACAGGAATTAGATACTATTGTCGCTAATAGTATAAAACTTGATATAGGTGTTGAAAAAAACAAAAAAGTAAAAATTAATAATATAAATTTTGAAGGGAACCTAAGGTTTTCAGATGCTAAGTTGAAAGGTAAACTAAAAAAATCTGGAGAAAGAGTAAGGGTACCTTTATTTAAAGAGTTATTTAAAAGGTCTACACAATTACTAAAACCAAAAAATCTATTTGGACAAAAAAATGGAATCAAATTGGATGATCTAATTAATTTTATAACTGATAATGCAAAAATAAATTTATTAAAATCAAGTAAATTCATTATTTCAGAGTTAGAAAATGACAAGGAAAATTTAATTTTATTTTACCAATCAAAAGGTTATAGAGACATAAAATTAATTGATGAAAAAATTTCAAGAGAAGGTGATTATATTGATCTTAATATTAGCCTAGAACCAGGAAATCAATACTTTTTTAGAAATATAGATTGGACAGGAAATTATATTTATGATGAGCAGGTGTTAAATGAGGTTCTTGCAATTAATAAGGGTGATATTTATGATACTGAAACTCTTGAAAAAAAAATAACATATAATCCAAAAGGATCTGATGTATCCTCTCTTTACCAAGATAATGGTTATCTTTTTTCAAATATACAACCTATTGAAATTGGAATTGTTGGAGATTCTGTTGATATAGAGATGAGAGTATATGAAGGAGCCCAAGCCACAATTAATAAAATATTAATTAAGGGTAATGATAGAACAAGTGACCACGTAATTAGAAGAGAGCTAAGAACTATTCCTGGTCAAAAATATAATCGTTCAGAACTAATTAGAACTCAAAGAGAGCTTTCACAACTCGGTTATTTTGACCCTGAAAGTATTAATCCAATACCTATTCCTAACCCTCAAAATGAGACTGTAGATATTACATGGGAATTAACAGAAAAACCAAGTGATCAGGTTGAATTATCAGGAGGCTGGGGCGGTTATTTTGGATTTGTTGGTACAGTTGGTTTAAGTTTCAGTAATTTTTCTGTAAAAAATATTAAAGATTTTAGTAAATGGAGACCATTGCCAGTTGGTGATGGCCAAAAACTTTCAGTTAGAGTGCAAGCTAACGGAAGACAATTTCAAACTTATTCCTTCACTTTTGCTGAACCATGGTTAGGAGGAAGAAAACCAAATAATTTTAGTATTAACTACAGCTATTCAGTGAATAGAATGCTTGATTTTTTTGGCTCTGGAAGATATAATCCTTACGGTGGATATGGTGGATACGGTGGATACGGTGGATATGGTGGATATGGTGGATATGGTGGATATGGTTATGGTGGACAGTCTTCTAAGGATAGCAAAATTATAGGGTCAATGAAAGTTCATGCAGTTACAATAGGTCTAGGCAGAAGGGTTGTATGGCCGGATGACTTTTTTGTAATATCAAACTCTCTTTTATATTATAATTATGACTTATTTAATTTTGGTCAATCACTTGGGTTTGATACTGGTATTACAAATACAATTGCATTCAAAACAAATATTTCTAGAAATAGCGTAGATAACCCAATGTTCCCAAGAAGTGGTTCAATGTTTTCGTTAGACTTAGCTATAACTCCTCCTTATTCAAAATGGAATAATATAAATTATGAAACAGCTGAACCTCAGGAAAAATATAAATGGGCAGAATATCATAAATGGATGATAGATACAAAATTTTATACTAAAATTATAGGAGATTTAGTTTTAGAATCAAGGGCTCATTTTGGATATATTGGGGCATTTGGTGATGAAAAAAAGATTGGTCCTTTTGAAAGATTTTATTTGGGAGGTGACGGACTTTCAGGATCATATAGTAATTTTTTGCTTGGGACTGAAAGAATTGCATTAAGAGGTTATGAAAATAACTCATTAGTTCCGTTTGACTTAGAAAGAAATATAAGAGGTGGAACAATTTACAATAAATTTGTTTTTGAGTTAAGGCATCCTATATCATTAAATCCAAACGCTACTATATTTGGTCTCACATTTGTTGAGGCAGGGAATAATTGGAATTCACAAAAAGATTTCAATCCTTTCGATTTATATAGATCTGCAGGTTTAGGAGTTAGAATATTTATGCCTGCCTTCGGATTACTTGGTATAGATTGGGGTTATGGCTTTGATAAATTACCAGGACAACCAAATAGATCAGGCCCGCAGTTTCATTTTTCAATTGGTCAACAGCTAAGATGATTAGATTATTAATTTGTGTTTTTTTCTTAACTATATCGAAAGAATCTTTTTCTCAAAAATTCGGTTATGTTAATTCTGAATTTATCTTAAATAGTATGCCAGAGTATAAAGATGCACTATCTGAAATTGAGAACTTATCAAAAGCATGGGAAAAGGAAGTGAGCGACATGTATACAGAAGTTGAAAAGAAAGAAGTTATTTTAAAAAATGAAGAAATTTTATTGACTAAAGAAATGTATGAAGAAAAAAGGATTCAACTAGATGAAGAATGGAAAGAAGTTAGAGACTATCAACAAAAAGTATTCGGATTTGAAGGGCTATATTTCTTAAAAAAAAAGGAACTAATTCAACCTATTCAAGATATTCTTTTTGAATCCATAGAAAAAGTTGCTAAAAAAAATAGATTACAAATAATATTTGATAAATCATCTGAGCCAGTTTTATTATATACTAACCCAGTTCATGATTATACAGATTATGTTCTTGAAGATTTAGGACTAACTGAAAAAAATATATAATTTTGAGTTAAAATTTTTAAATATGAAAAAAATAAACATATTACTAATAAGCCTATTATTTTTGACGTCCAATGTATTATCACAAGAAATAAAAATAGGCTATACTAATGTTGAATACGTATTAAGTTTCCTTCCTGAAACGAAACAAGTTCAAAGTGAAGTCCAAGCTTATGGAACTCAATTACAAAATCAGTTACAATCTAAAATAACTGATTTTCAGAGTAAGGCAGATGCTTTTCAAAAGACGGCTGCAACTATGACTGACCTAATAAGAGCTGATAAACAAGAAGAACTTCAGAACTTACAAGCATCAATTCAGAAATTCCAAACTGAAGCACAAACTTCTATAGCTCAAAAAGAGCAAGATTTATTTAAACCTTTATTTGAAAAGATAAGCAATGCAATAAATGCTGTTGCTGAAAGAGAGAACTTTACACACATATTCAGTGCTGGAGTTCCAGGGGTTGAAGTATTATTATATGCTAAACCGACTGATGATGTTTCAAGTCTTGTTTTAGCGGAATTAGGAATTGATCCACCAACTAATAATTAATTATTTTTTTAATCCTATTTCTTTAAGTCTTTGTTCTAGGAACTCTCCTGCAGTCATATCATCAAATGATTTTGGATTGTTTTCGTCTACACATCTTTCAAGGCATGTGAGATCCATTTCCGGTTTTGGATGCATAAAAAATGGAATTGAATATCTTGAAGTGTTTAGTTTTTCTTTTGATGGGTTAACAACTCGATGAACAGTAGATAAAAGCTTTTTATTTGTTAATCTCTCAAGCATATCTCCAACATTAATTACAAGTTGATCTGGTTCAGATATTATAGGTATCCATTTGTTATCTTTTGTTAAAATTTCTAATCCGTCTGCGCTTGCACCCATTAATAAAGTGATAAGGTTTATATCGCCATGTGCGGCAGCTCTAACCGCTCCATCTTTAACATCTTTCTCATTTAAAGGATAATAATGTATTGATCTCATAATACTCTCTCCTCCTTTGACTTTATCTTTAAAGTAATCTTTCTCTAAATCTAAAAAAAGTGCAATAGCTTCTAGAATGGAAAGTCCAATATTTTCTAAAGTAAGAAAAGCTTCTGTACCAATATCTTCAAAGTTATCTACTTCAATTGGCCAAATGTTTTTAGGGTTCGATATAACGGGATTGCCAATATGGAAAAATTCTTTAAGATCTCCTTTAGAACTTCCCTTTGCATGTTCTTGACCTTTAATTACATACCCTCTTTGTCCATATAATTCGGGAAAATAATATTTAACTTTTTTTTCATCATCTAATTCAAAAAAAGTCTGAATCGAAGAATAAAGATTTTTTGTTATTTCTTTAGTTAAGCCATGATTTTTAATAATGGCAAATCCAGTTTGATTAAATGATGTTCCTAATTCATCTGAAAATTCTTTGCTTTCTTCAGTACTTCCTGATAAAAATTTGGAAAGATCAAGAGTTGGAACTTTACTTAAATAATCACTCATTACTCAACATTTATTTCAATAGAATGTGACATGCTTTCTCCATATGATACGTGTACACCATCTGCAAACTGTAGAGAAAGTAGATATTTTCCAGGATCTAACTCAATGCTAGCATCTGTTTGACCTAACCCATAGTGTAATGTCGAATCACTAGTTGGTATAACCTGTCCTTCGGGCCAATAACTTTGATTTATTAAAATATGGTGGTGACCATACCCATCCTTAACTACCCCAGCAGGTTCAACAATCATACCCTCTATTCCCATATCTATAAAAACTGGACTAGCAACAGTAGAACCATCTTTTGGCCATTTAAAAAAAACTTTTTTTTCATTGACTATCATATTTTCTAGATTTGAAGGTGCTTCTTGTTGTTTTTTGGTTGAACAAGCCATAAAAAAAATAGCCGTTATATATTTTAATAATTTCATTTAATTTTAATTAAATATTTCTTTTAAGACTGTTGTAGATTTTAATTTAATACTAATATCCATGTGCTTACTATAATATTCAGTAATTAAATTTAAAACTTTATTTCTTAAAATGTTATTAGAGTAAATTTTAACTTCATAATTACTAATAATACATTTATCAATATAATAAAATAATTTAGAAGATAAGCCTGTAGTACATAATTGATTTGGGTTATCAATATCAATACCATAATATTTTGTGAGTTTTAAAAAAAATTGAATATGAAAATTGAAATAATTACGTTCAATATTATCAAATACAATTAAGGAGTCTTGAATAAAATTGAATTGATATTCATTAATTTCACTACTTTTTAAAATTTTAGATAAGAATTCAGATATGTAGTAACATATTGATATTTTCTTAATATCCAAATGAAGGGACTTATATATAACATCTAATTTAGCTTCTTTGATTCTTTGAATTCCTGATGACTCCTTATGATAAATAACTAAGTCTAAAATAGTTAAGGGTTGATAAAGTGCAATGTTTTTAGATTTTGACTTTCTTATCCCATTAATAATAAAAGTCTGTATACTACTAGTTTCTGTAAATATTTTACATATTATGGATGTTTCTCCATATTTTATATAGCTTAATACTATACCCTTCGTTTTAATGATCATATTACAAGTATTTTTCCTATTAGATCCTCATTCCCATTTTCTGAAACAATAAATATTAAAAATATTCCAGAATCAATTTTTTTGCCTCCACTAGATAATAAATTCCATGAGAATCCTCCTCCCTGAATTTTAAATTCATTAATAACCTCTCCAGATAATGATGTAATTTTTATCATAGATTCTGATTTTAAATCAGAAAAATATAACCTATCATGCATATCGAGTTTCAATGGGTTTGGATAAATTTTAACCTGATTAAGGTTTGGTTGAGGTTTTAAAACTGAGGTTTTAATTGATTGTAAACCTAGTTTAGAAAGGACAAAGAGTTCTCCAAATTCATTTGTTTCAATTGATGAAATTGAATCTGATAAAAGTGGAGAATTGTTTTCATCAAACTGATAAATTAATTTATTCTTTTTATTATTAAATACAAATAAGCCATTATTAGAACCTATCCAAATGTTATTAGCAAAATCAACTTCTAAAGATGTTATCTTTATGCCCCTAAAAAGATAAGTATTACCATCATTTGGAATAATATAGGAATAATCATCAAAATTTGATGAAGGGTAATACACTAAACCTTCATCTGAAGCAACCCACATATTTCCATAATTATCAGATTTTATATCATTAATTGAATTAGAGATTGATTTATTATTATTTATATTTAAAGGGCTTGTTTCACCATTCAAAATATTATAAACTAAAATACCACCACCTTTATTTTTATCTAAACTTATCCAAATATCATTCCCTAAAAACTCAAACTTTTTTGGAGAAATGTTTTGATCATAATTTAAATTGTACTGTAGCCAATTACCGTCTTTGTCAAATGATAATAAAGGATTGGTAGCTCCATAATTTAACATCCAAAGCTTATTATATTTAGACTCAAGATCACCAACATAAATATCACCATTAGATAAAGTTTGTAACAAGGTATTATCCGAAAGGTTATCTATTACTTTATTATCCGTATAATTAAACAATCCTCCTTTCATAGAAGAAAAAAATAATTTATTATTAAATACTTCAACCGAAGTAATATTTGAAAAAGATCCTAAGTCAATATTCTCCCAGTCTGAAGCTCCTTCTTTATATGAAAAAATATTTGAATTAGAAAAGCCATAAATAGTATTGTCGATAGAGTTTATTTCGTTGAAATTTGAGTTTATTGAATTTGAAGGTATAAAAGATATATTATCTTTCAAATTTAAAAGACCAAAGTTTTGGCCAGAAACCCATAAGTTATTTTCTATTATGATGAAGTCTGTTATATTATTATTTTTATCTGAAATAGTTATTGAGTTTAAAGTCTTGTTATCCAAATATCCAATCATATCCTTATTGTCATTATTTAAATAATGCATATATATATTAGTATTAGATACTTTTAAGTTTTTTATTTTAATATCTGAATTACTAAAGATAACTTCTTGATTTACATCATATATTGAGTTGGTAGAATAAAAGAAGATTTCGTTATCCCAAACATATAAGCCAATTGGCGTATCATCATTAAAATTTAATTCTGACCAAAAATTAAAATCCATTGGGTTCTTATTCATTAAATCGAAGAAGTAAACCTTATTAGAAGAAATAATATATATTTTATTATTAAATACAGTGATATCATTAACAACACTTTTTTCTTCATTTTCACTGAAACGCACATATTTTTCTTTGATAAATAACTGATCTAATAAAATATTAAAAAGTCCAGAAGAGGTTGCTACATATAAATTTTCTTCATGTAAAAAAATAGAATTTATTTTAATATGAGATTTGTTTTCGCTTAAGCTCAATGTCTTCTTTTTATCTGAAAATAAAATTTCTATGTTTCCACTAGAGGTACCTAAAATAAAATAAGTTGAGTCACTATAAGTAGAGCTAATACTTAAATCACTAATATCAAGTGCATCTTGATTACGATTAATTGAGTTATTATACAGGTCAACACTAAAAAGTCCTAATGAACCAAAACAATAAATAGTATTATTAAAAGATGCTAAATGATTTATATCTGACAGATTTAAATGAAATTGCCAATCTTTATCGGAAATATATGATTGAGATAAGACCTTTAAATTAGATATTATAATAAAAAAGAAAATCCTATAAATTAACATATCGCATTTATTGTTATTTTTAACTTAAATAAATTAAATCATATAATTTTATTGTTAAACGAAAAAAACAAAAAAAATTGGATTTAAATACATCAATTGATTCACACTTAGAGAAAATTCAAATAAAATTTGAATTAGAAAAAATTAAAGGAACAGATCTTTTAAATATTACCTCATTTCGTCAATTGAATTTATTTCTCTTAAAAAACATTTATGATAAATGGGAGTCTAACTTTGAAACAAATAAAATTAAATATTTTAATTATGATTCAAATGATCTAATTAAAGCTACAGATACAATGATGAATATTCTTTCAAACAATATTTCTATTGAAATAAATGATTTTAACGATTTATTTAGTACTTCATCTAAACAAATTCTTTCTCTAGCCAATAATCCTAAAACTTTTATTAAGCAAGATTTACTTATTAGTGAGTGGTATGATGAAGATAAGATTAAAAAAAAAGCAAAATATTATCATTACCATAAAAAATTATTTCATATACTAGTTGATAAAATTCAAAGCAATAATGAAGTGTCGGTTAAAGCGTCAGAATTAGTTAACTATATTGATAATATAACGCTAGAAAGAAATGAAGATTTTATAGAAGAAGCTTGTAGCTTTTTTAAGCTTAAAAAGGAAAAGTTACTTTCTCCTAATTCACAAATTGAAGATGACTACTATACTTTTTTTGATCTAAATAAAAATGAGGTAGATAACTTAATTAATGAAGCTTTAAATAAAAAAACATTTGAAGATACAATTAGTCTTATAATAAGCAGTTTTCATGAGAATTATAAAAATGATATCTCAAACAAAAAAATAAGAGATTTCTTTCATTCTATCAAAGAAAAAAAATATTTATCTAGCAAGTAAAGAAGGTTTGACGCTATTTAATTTCAAAAATAGAAATAACAAAAGACTAAATGATAGTAAAGAGGAACCACCATAACTTATAAAAGGAAGTGGAATACCGATGACTGGAAATAAGCCTAATGTCATAGTAACATTAACTGAAAAATGGAATATATAAACAGAGAAAATTGAATAGCCAAATACTCTTGCAAATCTATCTTTCTGGTTTTCAGATAAAATTAGAATCCTATATAGAAAGATTATATAGATGATTATAAAAAAAGAAGACCCAAAAAAACCAAACTCTTCTCCTATTACTGAAAAAATAAAGTCTGTACTTTGAATGGGAACAAAATTAAGTCCAGTTTGTGTCCCTTTTAAGAATCCTTTACCCATAAACCCTCCTGAACCAATAGCAATTTTGGATTGAGTTATATTCCAACCAGATCCTAAGGGATCTACACTTGGGTTTATTAAAGTCTCAACTCTTTGTTTTTGTTTTTTTGATAAAACATTATTTAAAATAACGTCTTGACCATTAATTACTAAGATAGCCAATATAAATAAGATTGAAGAATTAATTATCTTCTTTAAATTTTTTATTGAAACTCCTATATAAACTAAAAATATTGTAGTTATTAATATATATAAAAAATATATCTCAAGGATGAGGCCTAATACGAAAATAAAAGCAATTGATAAAAATAAGAGCAAATAATTTATCGATAAACCCTCTCTTAGAAATACTAGAAAAAAAGAAAAGTAAACTAAAGCTGTTCCTGTATCACCTTGTAATAATATAATAATTGATGGAGATATAAAGATCAAAGAAGTCAAAATAAGATGTTTGATTTTGTTTAGCTTGATTGTATAAGAATCAAATACTTTAGCTAGTAAAAGAGCAGTAGAAAACTTTGAAAATTCAGAAGGTTGAAATTTAATTCCAAAAAAATTAAACCAAGATGTGTGATTGTTTACTTCTTGTCCAAAAAATAAAACTAAAAGTAAAAGTAAAATAGAAATAAAATATAGTGGAATTGCTAAATCAAAAATAAACCTATATTCCAGTATTGAAATAGCAAAAAATATTAACAAACATATAGATATCCAAATAAGTTGTTTAAATGATTCATTTTGGTTAGAAAAAAATTCATATCCATCAGTGCTTTGAGATGAGTAAATGGAAATAAACCCAAATGAAAGTAATAAAAAATATCCTCCAACTAGAATTATATCATTTGAAAAAAAATTATAATTAATCTTCCTCATCTATAAAGTCTCCATTTAAAACATAAGTTTCTAGCCAATTTCTTTTAATTTCTCCAAAAATATATTTTTCTACAACTAAGCTAGAAATAGATGCGGCTGCTCTTCCACCCCAACCCGAATTTTCAATATATGCTGCTATAGCAATCTTTGGATTAGATTTTGGAGCAAACCCTATAAAACCAGAGTGGTCATAACCAAAAGGATTTTCAACAGTACTTGTTTTTCCACATAATATTAAGTCTTTACTATATGCTCTTCTAGCAGAACCAGAATTTACAACTTCTTCCATAGCATTAACAACATATTCAAAATGTTTTTCATCTATATCAATATCAATTAAATTAGGTTGAACTATTTTTTTATCGTCTATCTCCAAAACTATGTTAGGGTTATAATAATAACCTCTATTAGCCATTATAGCTGCAAAATTTGCCATTTGAAGTGGTGTAACTAATAATTCTCCCTGACCAATACTAAGTGAATAAATATTAGAAAATTTCCATCTGTTAATACCATAATAAGAATTATAATAAGTTGGTGAAGGGACAAAGCCTTTACTGACTGAAGATGTAGCAAAATTTAAATTTGAACCTAAACCAAACATTTTAACATATTTGGACCATTCTTCAAGACCAATTCTAGAGTCAACATACGTATTTGAGTTTTTATTTTGATTAATAATCTTTCTAAATAACTTGAAGAAATAATTATTTGAAGATTTAACAATCGCTTTTGATAGATCATACATCCCTTCAGGTGCTAAATCACCTATATTATTTAAGTTAATATATATTTCATCATCATAATTAATTAATTGTTTTTCTAAACCTATTAATGACTGTAGAAGCTTAAACATTGAACCTGGTGGATAAGTTGCCATTAATGCGCGATTATAAATTGGTTTTAAAGTATCCGTCTGCAAATTGAGGAAGTTTTTTGAATAGTTTCTTCCTGATAATAAATTTGGATCATAAGAGGGTGAGGATGCAATTGCTAAGATTTGGCCAGAGGAAGGTTCAATAGCCACTACACTACCAATTTTACCTTTAAGTAGCTTCTCAACATATAATTGTAATTGAGAATCAATAGAAAGTTTAATGTTCTTGCCATTTGAAACAATTCTATCATCATTACCATCATTAAAACTACCAACAGATATACCATTAACATCGTATAATTTTAACTTATAACCTTTAATTCCTCTCAAATCTTTTTCATAAGTTTTTTCAATTCCGGACATTCCTATTAAATCACCCTGTAAATAATAATTGGTAGAATCTGAGTTTAATTGAGAAGGTCCTATTTCAGAAACATAACCTAAGACATGAGGCAATATAGGACTTCTATAGAATCTTGTTGGTTTAGGAGAATGAAAAATCCCTTTAAAATTATATAGTTTACTTTGAATTGAAGCAAAAGAGGAATGGTCCATTTCTTTATAAAATATAGAAGGTCTATGTATTGAATATCTCTGAGCAGTATTTAATTTATTAATCAGCTCTTCTTTTGAAATTGAGAATGATCTAAGTAACTCTAAAGTATCCTGAACTCTAAATTGTTTAGGAATAATATAAAAATCATAAGTTGGTTTATTTTCCACAATTACTGAATCATTTCTATCAGAAATAATTCCTCTAGAAGGATAAATTGATTCTAAATGAACGGTATTGTTTTCAGATAGTTCCTGGTATTTATCTTCATAAATTTGAAGATAAAACAATCGTGATAATATAATTAAAGAAATTAATAGAAGGAATATTTTAAATATTAGGGATTTATCTCCACTCATCTCTTATAGTATAATCAAAAAATAAATACTGAAAAAGCAAAATAAAAATGTAATTTATAAAACTCGAAATTATAATAAATAATAAATTATTAATAGAGAAAAATAAATCTGATTCAAAAAGTGATAGTAAAGAAAAGAATAATACTATAATAGGAATAGCATAAAGAGTGTTTTGTAATATTCCTAACTCATGAACTGTCATTGTATTAATTTCTTCTGTTTTTTCTTCACCTACTATTTTTAAAACCCAGAAATTTCTAAAGTAAACTATAATTAAACAGGTAAGAGCATAAACTCCTAACGAATCATTGAATATGTCAATTAAGAACCCAATTAAAAAAGAAAAAAATAAACTTTCTTTTGAATTCTTTTGGTATTTATATAATAATAAAATAATTAAAATAGGAGAAAGAATTATATACTGATAAAAAAGAACTTTATTTAAAACAAATACTTGCAACAAAAACAAAATACCAAATAGTAGAATATTATTTTTCATCTGTATCTGATTCAAGTGCTTTCTTTTCTTGATATAGTATATTATCCACTACATATACCATTGATAGATTATAAAAATTTTGTGAGGACATTATATCTATATCATAAAAATTTGAGTTAGTATCTTTATTTATTGATACAATCTCACCTATTAAAATTCCCTTTGGAAAAATAGTATCAAAAGAAGATGTGATTACACTATCTCCTTTTTGTATATCTATATGTTTCGGAACATATAATAAATTTAAAATCTTTGGGTCATTTCCGTTCCAATTTACAGAAGATAAAGTATTACTATTTTTTACTAGTGATGAAACAAAATATGAGTTATTAAGCAAAGATATTATAGTAGCAAAATTATCAGAAACATACTTAACTTTTCCAACAATACCTAAATTAGAAATGACTCCCATTCCTTTTTTTATCCCATGTTTAGTCCCTTTATTAATTGTTATATAGTTATTCTTTTTCCTGACAGAATTATTAATTATTTCAGCATCAATAAAATTATATTGTTTGTTTTCAATGAAATTGTTGATACTTCTTATATTAGTAAGAGACTCCTTTAACTTTTTATTTTCAGCTTCTAGTAATGTGTTCTTTTTCTTTAAAAGAAAATATTCGCTTACCCTGCTTTGAGCACTAAAAACAGATCCAGCAATATAATTTGATGAGTTAAAATATTTCGTTTTCAACACAAAGTTTTCCGTAATTAAAAAATATGAAGAAATTAATAGAAGTAAGTAGAAAGTAATTGAATAATTATATAAACTTATAAGCTTTATAAGATTACGCATTTTATATTAAGACATTAAAACTGCTCTAAAACCATCTATGTTCTTTAAGGCTATTCCTGTTCCTCTCACAACAGCCCTTAAAGGTTCCTCTGCGACATGAATTGGTAACTTAGTCTTTAAATTCAATCTTTTATCAAGTCCTCGTAACAATGCTCCACCACCAGTAAGATAGATACCATTATCATATATATCAGCTGATAATTCAGGAGGTGAGTTTTCTAATGCTTTTAATACAGCTTCTTCAATTTTTGAAATCGACTTATCCATTGCAAATGCTATCTCAGAGTATGTAATTTTAACAACCTTAGGAATTCCTGAAACTAAATCTCTCCCTCTAATATCAAGGTCTTCAGGAGCATCTTTCAACTCAGTCATTGCAGATCCAACTTCAATCTTAATTTTTTCAGCAGATCTTTCACCTATTAATAGATTATGTTGCCTTTTCATATAATCTAGAATATCATCAGTAAAGCTATCTCCTGCAACTCTTATTGATTGGTCTGTTACTATTCCTGACAAAGCAATAATTGCAATTTCTGTTGTACCTCCTCCAATGTCTACAATCATTGAACCAACAGGCCTTTCAATATTTATACCAATTCCAATTGCTGCAGCTAAAGGTTCATGAATCATATATACTTCCTTTGCACCAGCATGCTCAGCAGAATCTCTGACTGCTCTTTTTTCTACCTCAGTTATACCAGAAGGTATACAAATAACCATCCTGTGTGATACAGGTAAAAATCTTTTTCCGCTATCAATCATTTTAATTAATCCTCTTATCATATGCTCTGCGGCATGAAAATCCGCAATAACACCATCTTTTAGCGGCCTAATTGTTTTAATATTTTCATGAGTTTTTTCATGCATTTGCATTGCCTCTGAACCTACTGCTAAAACTTTATTTGTTAGTCTATCTATTGCAATAATTGAGGGCTCGTCTACGACTACTGATCCCTTACTAATTATTAGAGTATTAGCGGTTCCTAAATCAATAGCTAAATCATTATTAAAGTAATCAAAAAATCCCATGCAATTAATTTATCTTGGTTTATAGATACAAAAGTAAGAAAATATATGTTATCGAGTAACTAATGATAAAAATGTCTTTTTCCAGTTAAATACATTGATATTTTTAATTTATCACAAGCATTAATAGACAAATCATCTTTTATTGATCCTCCCGGTTGTACTACACCTTCAATACCAGCTTCAGAGGCAATTTCAATACAATCTGGAAATGGGAAAAATGCATCAGAAGCCATCATAGAACCTTTCAAATCAAAATTAAATGTTTTTGCTTTTTCAATAGCAAACTTCAATGCGTCAACTCTGGAGGTCTGTCCAACGCCACTTGATAGCATTTGTTTGTTTTTTACTAATACAATTGCATTTGATTTTGAATGTTTAACAACTTTATTAGCAAAATCTAAATCCTGAATTTGTGAATTGTTTAAATCTTTTTTGGTTACTAATGTCCATGACTTATAATCATTTGTTAAATCATCAAAATCTTGTTTTAAAGATCCATTTAAAACATCTCTAGAAATAAATTTTCTAGATATATTTTTCTTTTGTATAAGTATGATTCTGTTTTTCTTAGACTTTAATATTTCTAAAGATTCCTTAGAATATTTTGGAGAAATAATTATTTCAAAAAATAAATTATTAATTTTTTCAGCAGCAGATTGATCGATTGTACTATTATAAATTAATACTCCTCCAAATGCAGATAAAGGGTCAGCATCAAAAGCTTTAGAATATGAAGAAGAAGCATTTGAATAAGAAGCAATACCACATGCGTTATTATGTTTTAATATAGCAAATGTAGGTTCTGAAAATTCAGATATTAACCTAACTGCTGAGTCAACATCAAGCAAATTATTATAAGAAAGCTCTTTCCCATTTAATTGATCAAAAATATCATTAATATCTCCTTTAAATATTCCTTCTTGATGAGGATTCTCACCATATCTTAATTTTTTATATATACCAGTACTTAAACCAAAATACTCTTCTATTTCCGAATCATATTTTCTCACTTGTGAGAAAGCCTCAAATGCTAATCTCTTTCTAAAATTAAGGTCAGATGAAAAATTATTTTCATGTAAATAAGTGAAAGTTTCATCATACTGTGATTTTGAAGAAACTATAACTACATCAGAAAAGTTTTTTGCAGCAGCTCTAATTAATGATACACCTCCAATATCAATTTTTTCAATTATTTCATTTTTGTTTTTAGTTTGCTCTACCGTTTTTTGGAATGGATAAAGATCAACAATTACCATATCTACTTTTGAAATATTATATTTATTTATGTCATCAAGGTCTGACTTATTTTCTTTTCTTGATAAGATGGCACCAAAAACTTTAGGATGCAGTGTTTTTACTCTTCCACCAAGAATAGAAGGGTAGTCTGTTAGAGACTCAACAGAGGTCACGGGAATATTTAATTTTTCAATATGTGACTTTGTACCACCTGTAGAAATAATTTGAATATTATTTTGGTGTAGGCTTTTACATAATTCATCTATACCATCTTTGTTGAAAACTGAGATAAGTACAGATTTGATTTTTTCCATCCACAAAAGTAATATTATAATTGATTTAATAAATATTTTTCAATAATTTGAGGGTAATATTTATATTCTAAATCATGGATTTTAGAACTTAATGATCCTACATCATCGTCCATCACAGAAATCGATTTTTGAAATAATATTCTTCCTTCATCATATTTTTCATTAACTAAATGTATCGTGATTCCAGATTCCGTTTCATTCGATTCAATTACACTTCTGTGTACCATTTCTCCATAAAATCCTTTACCCCCAAACTTAGGTAATAGCGAAGGATGTATGTTTATTATTTTATCATTAAATAATTTAACTATTTCGTTTTGAACCAATCGTAAAAATCCAGCTAATACGATATGTGTTATTTTATTTTCTTTTAACATTTTTATCATAATGTCAGGTGTGGTTGAATGATAATTAAAATATACGCTTTTAACACCAAGGTTTTTTGCTCTAGTCAAAGCATAAGCTTCTTTTCTATCTGAGAATACAACTACCGGCTGTATAAGAGAATGATTTTCAAAGTACTCACAAATATTTTGGATATTTGTTCCACTTCCAGAAGCAAATAAAGCTAATCTATACATTTGTTAATTTTATTTTATTGAAGGATAATGATAGTCCAAAAATCATAATAAAGAAGCCTATCCACATTAAATTAATTAGTGGTTTTTTTGAGGCCTCAATAATAACCCAGTTCTTTTGAGTTGTTTCAAATGATATTTTGAATTTATCTTCTTTAGGTAGTATTTCTGACAAATAAACCTTAATGCCTAAATCATCTATTATGTCTGGAATGAAGCCTACCTGATTGTCATCAATAATATATGCTGGCCTAGCTACATACTCTTGACCTTCAGCCTGTATTCTTATATTTGCTTCTACCAAAAATTGATTAGAATTAATACCATTAGATTTTGTGTTGATACTTTGTATAGATGAAACAAAATCATTTAAATAAAATATTTCATCAATTTTTACATTAACTGAATCTTTATTAGACCATATAACTTCTTGGTCCGGATCAGGATATGTTCTTACATGGACATAGAAGTCTTCTAAAAAATCATTATTAACATCAGGCGAAAAAACAATCATATCCGAATTGGAGTCCGTTTGAACTTTAGGGAATAAAGTTATAGGACTTGAACCATCATCAAAAGATATTTCAAAATATGTAATATCATTATTATCAATTTCTATAGTATCATTTTCATAGAAAATGTTGCCATCAAATTCAATATCTTTTTTAATAATATACTTATTTATAATTGGAATAAATTCTAAATAATTAGAATTAATATATGCACCATAATTCTTTACTTTTTTTCTCGTTCCTAAATACTTTGCTTCATACCTTCCAATTTTTCTCTCCTCATTCAGAAATAATAACATATTATCATTATTTACTTCATCTGGGAAGTCACTATTCCAGACTAAACCTGTATAATTTTTTGACTGTATGGAAGAATATCCTGAAGAGAATAATATACCAATTAGCATTATTGCTAAGCCAACATGAGAAATGGAACCCGAGGAAATAAGATCTCTTTTATTATAAAAATAATATAACACCCCACCATTAGAAAATATTGAAAATACTGATGCAGTAATCAATACCATATAAGACGGTTTATTAATTGGATACAACAAAATAATTGCTGCAGATAATATCATAGTAATAATTAAAGACTTAGAAAACAATGCAAACTTTTCATTTGTCTCATTTCCACGCCACCAAAGTACCTGAGCTATAGACGAAAGGACAGCTAGAGAAGAAGCAAACCAAATTTGTGCACTTGAATAAAATATTTCTTTTTCAATTGGAGGTGCTAAATTTGAAAATCCACCAAAAAACTCAACTATAGCATTGTAAACCGGTATTGAAGTTGGGAATATCACCTGAAATGACATAAGAATTAAAGTGAAAACCCCGATGTATAACCAAAAATCTGCATTATATACCTTGGCTTCTTTCTCCGAATAAGGAATATTCTCCCACCTAATAAAAAATAGATAACAACTAATAATAATAAATGTAAAAAGATAAATAAGAAGCTGACCACTTAACCCTAAGTCCGTAAATGAATGAACTGAACTATCACCTAATATACCACTCCTAGTCAAAAAAGTAGAATACAAGATTAGCACAAAACTTAAAACACATAATATTAATGACATCTTATAGTACTGTCGGTTTTTTTGAGTTAGGATAATAGAATGTAAACTTGCTACTAAAAATAACCAGGGTACGTATACAGCATTTTCAACCGGATCCCAATTCCAGTAACCTCCAAAATTTAAAGTTTCATAAGCCCAATAAGCTCCCATCATTATTCCTATACCAAGAATAATAATAGATAAGACTAACCACTTTTTTGCAGGAATAATCCATGATTTGTAATCCTTTAGCCTTAACGATGATATAGCGTATGAAAAAGGAATAATAGATACTGCAAATCCTAAAAATAATGTGGGAGGATGAATAACCATCCAATAATTTTGTAACAAGGGGTTAAGACCAGTGCCGTCTTCTGGAATATAATTAGGATCAATTTGAAAAATTGGAGCAGAAATAGCATCTTTTAATAAAATAAAAGGAGAGCTTCCTATTTTGACATCATAAAAAACAACCCCCAATATCATTGAAGATAATAGAAGCTGAGTAAAGCCAATTACAACCATAATAGATACACTCCACTTAGAGATTGGTTTAAAAGAAAAGTATAATCCAATTATAACATTCCAAAACATCCACAACAAAAAAGAACCCTCTTGGCCCTCCCATAAAGAAGAT
The DNA here is from genome assembly GCA_902626505.1 of uncultured Marinoscillum sp. Lineage (GTDB taxonomy): Bacteria > Bacteroidota > Bacteroidia > Cytophagales > MED-G16 > MED-G16. The sequence goes on along the minus strand of CACOFQ010000004.1, from coordinate 12,835 downwards.
ATTTTATAATAAATTGGCAATAAAATAGAAGTGTGTTGGAATGCATAATAATAAAGGAAATTATCTGTAATTAATATGATATATAAACATATTATAACCCCAAAAATGGATAAAGAATGTAATAAATAACTGAATTTGCTAAACCTTATCCAGTCATCTTTATACTGTTCCTTTTCTGAAATTAAGTACCCAATCAAAAAAGATAAGGAGAAAACAAATGAGGAGATTACCAACAGGTGACCTATGTTGCCAACAGTAAACATAAAATTATATTTTTATATTCTCTTCAGTATATTTTGAAGGACATTTTAATAAAATATCATCTGCGATAAAAGTATTATTTTCATAACCCCCTATAACAACAACCTGTTCTGAAAGTAAAAAATCCGGCGGCATCGGTTCTCCAAAAAAAACACTTTCTTTATACCCGTCTTCATCGATCATTTCAAATGTAAAACTTAACTGATCTGGACTGTTTTTAATTCCTTCAATTTTATTGTTTCCGTTTTTATTTAGTGTTCCTACTACGTGGAACTTGGACATGCTGCCAGATTCGTATACATCTTTAGCTTTAGAAAAGGTAACATAAGTACTAGCATCTCCAAATGTTGAAACTATAATTATTATTACGATGCTAATAAATACTATTGCTATAGCGCTTGAATTCTTCATCATTTGTTTTTTAATCTATCAATTTTCTTTTCGATTCTATATAAATATATAAATAGGGCAGCTAATATTAATAAAAATATTACAACGACAACATAAATTTTTCCTTCACTTCTTAATACATCAGCCATTTCAACATTTTGCAATAACATATTAAATAATAAAATCATATAACTCATCTCTTATTAGTAATTTTTAACAACTTATGTTTTACATCAGCTATCCATAACCCTAAACATATAAAGCCAATAACGGCAGGATAAAAAACAATTCTAAGTTGTGAATTTAAATCATAAACATTAAAACCTGGATTTCCACCATTCCCAGGATGAAGCGAATCAGTAAGTCTGGGTAGAATAAAAATTAAAGGAATTAACATTGAAAAAGCAAAAACACTATATACTGACGATACCTTTGCCTTTTTAGATTCATCTTCTATAGAATTTCTTAAAATAAAATACCCAAAATAAATCAATAGTCCTATTGCAGATCCATTAAGCTTGGGGTCATTTGTCCAGAAAGTACCCCAGGTATAATTAGCCCAAACCATTCCTGTTAATATACCTAGGACCCCGAAATACACTCCTACGTGCGCATAATTGTATGATATTAAATCATATTTTATATTTTTTGTAGATATAAACCTATAAGCGTTAACTGATGATAATAAAAGAAGAAAAATCATAGTGAACCACATAGGAACATGAAAGTATAAAACTCTAATTGTTTCGTTTAGGATGGGGAGCCTTGGAACTTCAAAAAGAATTCCAGCTGTTGCTGTAAAAGTAAGAAGCAGAACACAAAGAATTTTAATATACCTCATAGCTTAATTTCTCCATAAGTAGCCAAATAATATTTTAGTCATCGCCACTAGTATTATATTTAACAAAATTAAAAGATAGAAATCATCTTGAATAAGATTCCAAGAAAATTCTGAGGAAGATATTTTACTAAGTCTAATCAATAGTAATAAGATAGGTATGATAACAGGAAAACTTAGAACGCTTATAAGAATTGAATTGTTTTTTACCTGATGACCAATTGCCGATATTAAAGTCAAGCAATTGGAGATACTTAAAGCACCAACCAATAAAAGAGAAAGGAAAAAAGAAAATGAATAAATAAAATTCCCTAAAAGAAATGAGAAAATTATAAATGTAAGAAACGTGACAAATACAATAAACAAAAAATTGTAAATCAGTTTTGAGAAAATTAATTCGTCAGGGCTCAAAACATAATAGTAATAATAGTTTCTATTTCCAGACTCTTGAAAAAAACTCTTTGATACAGCTGATATAGAACTAAATAAAATAATTACCCAGAAAATTGATACCCAATGTTCCAAGCTTAAAATCCCTGTGGGCTGATATGAAATATAAATTATGTATATAGAAGAAATAACGTATAAGCCAACAGAAAAGAAAAGGTGGCTTTGATTAATTTCTATTTTAAAATCCTTGTAAAGAATTGCAAATATTTTACTTATCATTGTTTTGCAAAATTAATAAGAACATCTTATATGGATACATCAAAAAACTTATTTCCACATGATCATTATGTTAATGCTGAGAGAAGAAAAGAACTTATAAACCAAAAGCCGTTACTCATATGGCTTTCTGGGCTCTCAGGATCAGGTAAATCTACTATTGCTAATACGCTTGAGAAGAAATTATTTGAAAATGGGTATTTATCTTATTTGCTTGATGGTGATAATATTAGAATTGGCCTAAACAAAGATCTTGGGTTCAGTGATAATGACAGAAAAGAAAACATAAGAAGAATCTCTGAGGTATCAAGGCTAATGCTTGATGCAGGGCTTATTGTTATTACAGCCTTTATATCTCCTTTTGAGGAAGAGAGAGAGCTTGCAAAAAGTTTAGTTAAAGAAGAAAATTATTTTTTGGTTCATGTCAACTGTTCTGTTGAAAAATGTGAAGAGAGGGATGTAAAAGGCCTATACAAAAAAGCGCGAGCGGGAGAAATAAAAAATTTTACAGGAATCGACTCTCCCTATGAAGTACCAGATAATCCAAACTTAATTGTAGACACCGAAAAAGAGAGTGTTAATGAATCTGTAAACAAAATTTTTACAGCAATAACGAATAAGATAAAATAGTGTCTAAATATTCTAAAGAATTAGAAATAGCAATTTCTGCTGCCCTCGAAGCTGGAAATGAAATAATGGATGTATATACTAATACAAAAGATATAAATTATGAAAAAAAGTCTGACAATTCTCCCTTAACAATTGCAGATAAAAGATCTCATAATAAAATAATGGCATTCCTTGAGCAAACTGATATCAATATCATAAGCGAGGAAAGTAAAAGTATTGAGTACAATGAAAGAAAAAATTGGGAGGAATATTGGTTAGTAGATCCACTGGACGGCACAAAAGAATTCATTAAAAAAAATGGAGAGTTTACTGTTAACATTGCCTTAATTAAAAATAACAAACCACATTTAGGCGTTGTTTATTGTCCAACACAAAACATACTCTATTATAATGACAACGAAAAAAATGTTTTTAAAAAGACAGCAGAAAGTTTAGATAATATAAACAAGAGAAACTCAGTGAATGAAAATGATGAGGGTTTAAGGATTGTGGTTTCTAGGTCGCACATGAGTGATGAAACTGCGGAATACGTAAATAAGCTTAAAGACCCTGACCTAATTTCTTGTGGTAGCTCTTTAAAATTTCTTTACATTGCTGATAACAAAGCTGACATTTATCCAAGATATGGACCAACTATGGAATGGGATACTGCCGCTGCGCATTCAATTTTAAATGCACTAGATATTCATGTAATAAATTTGGAGACTGGAAGAGAGTTGTCATATAACAAGGAAAATTTACTTAACCCCTTCTTTATTATTAAAGCATAGTTTTATTTTGTTTTTTCATTTTCCTTGAAATAGAAAATATAGTCTTATATCTTTGATCAGGATGAAAGATAAAATTGAATCAATAAAAAAAGATATTGAACAGTATTCTGGATCAAGCGCAGAGGCGGTAGAGGATTTTAGAGTAAAATTTATTAGCAAAAAAAGTGTTATTAATGATCTTTTTGAAGACTTCAAAAAACTTTCCGTTGAAGATAAAAAAGAGTTCGGTAAAACTTTAAATGATCTTAAAACCCTTGCCAAAGAAAAGTTAGTTTCTCTTTCTAGTGGTTCTATAAAAAATAATACAAAAAACAATACTATTGATTTTTCTCTTCCTGCTGAAGATGACAGCGTGGGGTCTCTTCATCCTCTTAGAATAGTTAGAAATAATATAATTAAAATTTTTAGAGATATCGGTTTTAGTATTGAAGATGGGCCAGAGATAGAAGAAGATTGGTACAATTTTACAGCATTAAATTTTCCAGAAAACCATCCTGCAAGAGAGATGCAAGACACATTCTTTATATCAAAAGATCCAGATACAGTTCTACGGACTCATACTTCAAATGTCCAAATTAGACTAATGGAAAAGCAGGAACCTCCTATGAGAGTCGTTATTCCAGGAAGGGTTTACAGAAATGAGACCGTGTCAGCAAAATCACATTGTTTCTTTCATCAGGTAGAAGGGTTATACGTTGATAAGAATGTAAGCTTTAAAGACCTAAAAGATACACTGTATTATTTTGCAAAAGAGATGTTTGGATCTGACACTAAAGTCAGGTTTAGACCCTCCTACTTTCCTTTTACTGAGCCCAGCGCAGAGATGGATATTTCATGGAAAGATGGTTGGCTAGAAATTTTAGGGTCGGGCCTTGTGGATCCAAATGTATTAGAAAACTGTGGTATAGACTCTAAAGAATATTCAGGCTTTGCTTTCGGAATGGGTATTGAAAGAATAGCTATGCTCAAATATGGCATCGATGACCTAAGACTATTTTCAGAAAATGACAAAAGATTTCTCAAACAATTTAGAGGGGTTCATTAGACTTGTTCTTCTTCTTTTTTCTTTTAACTGTTTCTCCCAAGTTTTACCTTCTACAATTGGGGTTCATCATAAAAAAGAAGCCTCTTTTCCTGAACAATCTATTACTTTGGAATTTGATGGAACAAACGATAGAGTAGATAATACCGGCGTTACGCTTAATAATTTGATAGGTTTTACTTTAGAGTTATGGATTAATGCTGACCATGCAGGATCAAATATTGGAATAATTGGAGAAGATAATTTAATAGAATGTACATTTTCTGGAAGTAATAAAATAAGAGTTTGGGAAGAAAAAAAAAGACAAACTATTGTTTGGATTTTTAACACAAGTGAATTTCCTATGCAAGCATGGAATCATCTTGCTTTTGTTGGAGATGCAAGCGCATCTTCTGGATGGCTTAAAATTTATGTAAATGGAAAACTAGAAAAAAGTGGTGGTAAAGACCCTGGAGCAAATTGGGGTATAGGTCATACACCACGTGGTGCGCCAGTTCGTCTTGCTAAAAAAATTGCAGGTAATAATGATAATGCTTTTGATGGAAAAATGGATGAGGTTAGAATATGGAGTGAAGCCAGGACATTAGAGGAAATTAATTCTAATATGTTTAAACATCTTAATGGAGATGAAGATAATCTTATGGCATACTATCAAATGAGTGATGCCAGCGGAACAACACTCACAGATAATAGCTCTAATTCTAATAATGGAACCTTAATCGGAAACATGAACAATAATGACTGGGTCAATTCTTATGTGCCTCTTGCAGATTTACCATCAGCTTATCAAAATAACGTAGAAGGTCTTTGGGAGTCAACTGCAACTGCAGATTCTGATGAATCAGACGGTCTATCCTTAAGTGTTGATGTAGCTTTATCAAATGATTTTATAATTTTTGGAAATAACGACGATGATAACGGTACCAGTTCAAGTAGTATTTTAGGTTTAAACCTTATCTCAGATAGAGTGTGGTATTTTGAAGAGATAGGAGATATAACAGCAGATGTTAAAGTAGATATAAGTATAGCAACTGGATATTCAGGTGGAGCAACATTAACAGCAGATAATTATAAGCTACTCTATAAAACGTGTGCTATGTGTGACTATTCCGATATCTCTGATGGCTTATCAAAATCAGTGAATGGGACGGATATAACATTTAGTAGTGTAATTATAAAAGATGGTTATTACACAATAGGATCAACAGACTCTAATTTATAAAGGATTCTTTATTGAGAATAGAATAAACTTCATTTCCAGATCTATCTGAAACAATTCCGATTCCTATAAGCCCAAAATATTGCTTGTCCTCACAGTCATAAAAAGAGTAAATATTTTCACCTATCTTAAACCTTCGAATAAACCCACATTCAGCTAGAATTTCTTTCCTTATATTCATCATCATACCTCTACTTTGAAGCCTAACCTCAAATGTATTTGCAACATTATCTGGAGTATCTTCTTTGTAATAAAATATTTCTCCAAGCTCAGAGTGTGTTGCCTTAATAAAGAATCTACTACTTTCAGAAACATTCCAGTAATTATCAAATATACTCTTTGCGAAGTAGTCATAATTATTCCATTTTTTAATGTGTTGAAATGTGAGATCTTGAGAATAAATATTGGGAGACAATAAAAAAATTAAAGTAAAGATTCTCATTAGTTTATGATATTACAAGAATTGTACTCAGGATCAATATTTATAAAGACTTCATTACGGGCTTTATTAAACCACTTATCAAGCTCAAGTCCCTGTTTTCTGTTTAATGTAAAATTTCTAAATCTTTGATAGTCCTCTTCTAGGTTACCAAGGTGAGGTGGAATCTTTTCTTTGAAAAAAATTAATTTATAAGCAAGCTTACCATCATCAGTCCTGCTCTCAAAAGGAATTGAAATCTGACCTACATCCATAGTATCAATTGTAAAAAATATTACCGGGTCCAACTCTTCAACTAAAACATTTTCACTACCTGTAGCGTCTGTAAAATAGCCACCAAAAGAGGAGGTAAATTTATCGTCAGAGTATTCTCTAGCTAACTCCTCAAAAGTTATAGAATCAGAATATGCTAAGACTTTAATGCTGTCAAGAAAGTCTTTAGTTTTTTGTATATCAGCATCTGAAAATTCAGGTTGTAAAAGTATGTGTCTGGAGTTAAACAAATTTCCTCTTTTTTCTATCAATTGAATTAAATGAAATCCAAATTCTGTCTCAACTGGTTGTGATATTTCTCCTTCTTTCAATTTAAAGACTGCGGCCTCAAATTCAGGTTGAAATACTCCTCTACCAACAAACCCTAAATTCCCTCCATTCTGAGCACTTCCAGGATCTTGGCTATAAAGGGTAGCTAGAATTTCAAAACTTTCACCGTTTGAAATTCTATCTCTAATCTTTAAGAGTTCATTTTTAGTCTTATTCTTTTGTTCCCTACCAACCTCTGGAATTTTCACAATTTGCGAAACCTTAACTTGGGTTGAAAAATATGGTAAGCTATCTTGGGGTACACTTTCATAAAAATCTTTAACTTCTTCGGGGCTAACAGAAATGTCTGTCAAAATTTCTTGTCTCATTTTTCTGACGACTAACTGCTCTTTAATATCATCAAATAACTCTTTTTTAAACTCAGCAATTGTTTTATTATAATACCTTTCTATATCTTCCTCAGATCCAATTTGATTAATAAGTAGAGCCATCCTAGAATTCAGTTCTTGGTCTACTTGGCCATCCTCAACAATTACAGAATCAATCTCGGCCTTTGCTACTAGTAGTTTACTTGTAATTAAGTCTTTAAGTACTGCACATTTAGTGTTTCCTGATATTCTTTCTCCTCTAGATAAAATATCTAGATAAGTACTCTCTAGCTCCGATCTTAAAACTATATAATCATCTACCCTTCCAATAATCTCATCTATAACAACGCCGGAATCCTGAGATCTTCCAGGAAAATATAAAAAGATCAAAAGAAAAAAATAAAAAATAAATCTATTTATATATTTCATAATCAACACCCTTAACAGAGTTACTAAATATACTGTCACGCAAGTTATCAAATAAATCTTGTTTTCTATTATTTAATAGAATTGTATTAATGATTTCCTCTTCAAAAGAAATAGGAGAAAAATCTCCAATTAATTTCTTGTCTAATATTCTAATAAAGTGTACATAGCCCTCTTCCTTAATTTCATAGTATGTCCTAGACTTAAGAAAACTTAATTTATCAACTTCCCCTAAAAACGGAACATTCATCAAAATATCATCGAACTTTATCCAGGTGGAATCCTCAAGAAATGACTTTTCTGCGAACTGAAAACAATAGGATGTGATTTCTGTTGTATCTGAATTTGGATACCTTCTTAAATTATTTCTAAAAACATTAATTGAGGGAGCATCATCTGGAATTTTAGCGTATAATGTTTTAACCAGATTAAATGGTAGAATGAAATCATTTTTGTTTTCCTCATAATAATTTATAATTTCTTGATTAGATATCTGTTCATTAAAAGAATTAGCAAACAAATATTTTTCAAATTCAAATAAAACTAAGTTGTCTCTATATGATGAAACTTTATTTTCAATTTCATTTATAATCTCTTCATTTTGGAATGCAGCGTTTAGAACCAATTGTTTCTTAAGCCATAAATTTATTTGTTGAGAAACAACTTTAGTACTGTCTCCAAGAGATGGGTCATAAACTATATCATCTACATAGAAAAAAGAAGAACCCACCTGAGCAACGACGTCTTTATCCTGTTGTTGATTTTTAACAAACCAGTCACAAGACTGAAAAATAAGCAAGAAAAAGACAAAAAAACTTCTATTCATTGTTAACACTAGTCATTAATAAGGTAATGTCATCATCTATCAAATTGTTGCCTTTAAATTCATTTAAATTATTAAGTATGTTTTTAATGAATTTTTTAGGTTTCTTTCTATTATTTGAAAATAATTTTAAAACCCTCTTTGAACCATAAAAATCACCAAAATCATTTTGCGTTTCAATTAACCCATCTGTATAACAAAAAAGATTAAATTCAGTTAATTTCTTAACTGTGGAAACTTTAAATTTTGGCAAATCATTAAACATACCCAATACCGTAGAACCTTTATCTAATTTTTCAATTTTATTATTATGAAATAATATTGGATGAGGGTGGCCACAATTAACATATTGTAGCTCCTTTAAGTTAAAATCATACTTACACAAAAATATACTAACAAATCTTTCACTTAAACCTCTCAAATTAATTTGAAAATTAAGTTCCTCTACAATTTTTTTTAGATTCTCTGTTTGCCTTGCCATCGTACGGAGAGAAGCCTGAACATTTGACATTAATAAAGCTGCGGGGATCCCTTTACCAGAAACATCAGCAATACATATTAAAAATTTATCTTTATTTAGAGAAATATAATCATAATAATCACCGCCAAGTGCAAAGTGTGGCATATAAGATGAAGTGATTTTTAGTTTCTTTGAATTTGGAAGAATTTTTGGTATTAAGTTTTCCTGCACTTTACGTGCAATAAATCTTTCGTTTTCTATATCATCAAATACTGGAGAAGTTGGAAGATTAAAAATATTTATCAATACAGAAATAGATAGATAAGTAAAATTAAAGCCCATTAATAATATTAAAAACAGTAAATTTTTAATGTCAAAAAAGCCAGTAAAAAACCCCTGGTTTAAGATAAAAAACTGATAAATAAGAATGTTAGAAGAAATCAGAAATAACGAAATCAATATAGTTTTCCATTTCTGATCAAAATGCATATATGCAATCCATTTTTGGTTAAATAATAATATTCCCCCAATCATAAATAATCCAGCAAGTAAAAATTGAAATATTTCTGAAGGATAAAAATTATAAACAATATCAAAAACAAAAATTATAATTGCTCCATACTGAAATGCCATAAAAATAGCTTTCATTACAGAGTTAGCTTCGAATAAAATTAGTCTTTTAAAAAACACAAAGTTTATAATTAAAAAAAGCAATGAAATACCTAAGACTAACTCATGAACCAGTATAGAAAAAAAAGAAAATAAGACTTTGTCTCCCCCAACCTTAAAAAAGTATAATAGGTAAATAAGAACAATTGGAAAAATAGATTTTATGCCAAAAATTAAAATTCTAAAAAAATTATTAAATATTTCTTTTCTGCTAACCTTAGGAAATACCAAATCATAATATCTATAGAAAGAAAAAAGAAAAGACCCTAAAAAGATTAAGTATATGGCCCTATATATAGAATTGTTAAGTTCTTCCTCTAGAAAAAATAAAATTAAATGAAAGAAAGAAAATAACGACCAAAATAATAAACCAGTTAATAAATAAATCTTTGGGTTAAATCTGAAAGTCATATCTCAAAAATAAATAAGAATATGTTATTTTTTAGAATAGTTTGGAGCTTCCCTTGTTATGAAAACATCATGAGGGTGTCCTTCAATAGAACCAGCATTAGTTATTCGAACAAACTTTGCCCCCTGCAACAATAAAATATTTTTAGCTCCAACATATCCCATTCCAGCTCTAAGTCCACCAACAAGTTGATATATTACTTCACTTATATCTCCTTTATATGGAACCCTTCCAACAATACCTTCGGGCACTAATTTTTTTGGATCATCTTCTTTATCTTGAAAATATCTGTCTTTAGTTCCTTCTTCCATAGCTTCAACTGAACCCATTCCTCTGTAGGCTTTATATTTTCTTCCTTCATAAATTATTATATCACCAGGAGTTTCCTCGGTACCAGCAAATAAAGAACCGGCCATAACAGAGCTTGCCCCTGCAGCTAAAGCTTTTACTATATCACCAGAAAATCTTATCCCTCCATCAGCAATTACAGGCACATTACTTTTAGTTAAAGATTGAGCCACATCATAAATTGCAGAAAGTTGAGGCATACCAACGCCAGCTATTACTCTTGTTGTACATATACTTCCAGGACCAACTCCAACTTTAACTGCATCAACTCCAGCTTTCACTAGGGAGATAGCAGCATCACCAGTAGCAATATTACCAGCAATTAATTCTATGTCATTACTTGATTTAATTTTTTTTATAAGTTCAATTACTGGCTTAGAGTGACCGTGAGCAGTATCTATAGAAATAACATCTACATTTGCTTCAATCAATCTATTTAACCTCTCTTCCCAATCATCAGATATACCTAATGCAGCACCTACTCTCAATCTTCCTAAATGATCTTTACATGCATCAGGCATAGATTTGTTTTTTTGAATATCCTTATAAGTAATTAGACCTACAAATTTATTTCCATCAACTACTGGTAACTTTTCTATTTTATGTTTTTTTAATACTTTTTCAGCATCATCCAAACTAATTCCAATTTTAGCTGTAATAACATTTTTTGTCATGATTCTTGATAGCTTTTGTGAGTTGTCTCTTTGAAATCGCAAATCACGATTAGTGACAATTCCAATTAATTCTTCATTAGAATTAATTATAGGAATACCTCCAATTTTATGTTTTTTCATTATATGAAGAGCATCTTGTACCGAAGCTTCTTTATCCATAGTTATAGGATCTTTAATCATTCCGCTCTGAGAACGTTTAACTTTACGTATTTCTTCAGACTGATCATCGATAGACATATTTTTATGAACTATTCCAATGCCTCCTTTTAATGCAATAGAAATTGCTAATTGTGATTCAGTTATCGTATCCATTGAAGCAGATACTAGAGGGATGTTTAAATCAATATTTTTAGTAAGTTTTGTTTTAACGTTTGTTGCAGAGGGGATGACCTCAGAATAAGAAGGAACTAACAGAACATCATCAAATGTTAGAGCTTCAAGACGAAATTTAGAATCTTTTTTCATAGCAAATAAGAATTTTATCTATTTGCCAAGCAAAACTAATACATTATACTTGAGTTAAAAAATTCTTTAACATAATATTAAAATGTCTGTTCTTGAGATAATTGCTGCATCAATGGGAGTGCTAAGCGTATGGTTCGCCAAGAAAAATAATGTCTTGGTTTTTCCAACTGGAATTGTTAGCGTTCTTATATATGTATACATTACCTATCAAAATAAGATCTATGCTGAATCAGGAATAAATATATACTACTTCATAATGAGTGTATACGGGTGGGTACTTTGGACATCAAAAAACAAAAATATTAAAAAGAATATAGCTCTAAATACCTCAAGAGAAAACTTACTTTATTTTGTGTTATTTATACTGTTTTTTATTATACTATTTTTTTTATTAAATAAGACAGATAGTGATGTCGTATTCCTAGATAGTATTACTACAGCATTAAGCCTTACAGCTATGTTACTATTAGCAAGAAGAAAATTAGAAAACTGGATCTACTGGATTCTGGCAGATATAATTTATATTCCTCTATTCTTTTATAAAGAATTATATGTGACAAGTTTACAATATTTAATTTTTCTAATACTTGCAATTTCTGGATACAATAATTGGAAAAAAAATATATCAAATGATAAAAGTTAGTATAATAGGACCAGAGTCATCAGGCAAAAGTACATTAGGAGTTTATTTATCTAGAGTGTTAGAATGTAGCTTAATTTTAGAATATGCGAGAGAATATCTGAACAATAAAAACAGTTACAGTTTTTCTGACTTAAAGAAAATTGGCATTAAACAACATAGTTGTTATAATGATAAAATTAAAGAAGGTGGTAATTATCTAGTGTCAGATACATGCTTAATTGACATCGAAGTATGGAGTGAAATAAAATACAAAAAAGTTGACAAAAAAATTTTAGAATTATCAAAAAAGGAGGTCTATGATATATATATATTATGTTCTCCAGATATTCCGTGGCATAGAGATAAGTTAAGGGAAAACCCTGAAAATAGAGATTTAATATTTGAACACTTTAGGAAGAAAATATCAACCAGAAAATTAAATTATCATATAGTGAAAGGTAGTCTTACAAAAAGATTAATGTCATGCCTTGATATTATTTATAAAATGAAATAAATTTATACTTTACAGGGGTGCCTAAATATAAGGGCTGAGATTATACTCTTAAAGCTGATCCAGGTAATGCTGGCGTAGCAATGAATTATTTATATTATACCATCCCTATCACACTAAATAAAAAAGATGAGAATAATATATTTTTTGCTTTTAATTACATATACCTCTACTAGCGCTCAACAATATACAATTTCAGGAAAAGTTGTAAATAATAATTTAGATGTTTTAAGTGGAGCATCTATTAAAATAGAAGAAACAA
>CACOFQ010000003.1 GCA_902626505.1 uncultured Marinoscillum sp. | reverse complement strand
AATTTTTGATTCAATAACTTCTCCTTTAATATTATTTATTTCATAAATGAGTTCATCTATTTGGTTATTTGAATTGGTGATCTCAAAATATTTTCCTCCTGTTTCTTTTGCTGTTTCTTTTAAAGAAATTGGATCTAGTTTTGTTATTACTTCTTTTCCTTCTTTATCCCTTTTATAGTCACCATTTGTTAATAAAATCTTACTTCCCTTTTCACTCCCAATACCAACTGTAAATAATTTAATATTAGAATCTACAATCTTTTCTAAAGATTCCTTAGTGTTATCTCCAAAGTCCTCTCCATCTGATATTAATAGTATGATCTTTGAACTTAATTCATTAGATTCAGCATTTTCGTTGTTTAGTTTCGATAATGATAATTCCAGAGGAGGACCAAAGTCTGTGCCTGTGTTAGGAACTAATCCTGTATTTAATGTTTCAGTAAATAAATTAAGTGCATTTTTATCATAAGTCATTGGACATTGCACAAATGCCTCACCAGAAAACATAATAATTCCAATCCTATCACTCGAAAACTCATCAATGACTTTTTTCATTTCAAATTTTACCTTTTCCAATCTACTTGGTTTTACATCATTAGCATTCATTGATTCTGAGAGGTCTACCAATATCATTATATCTTTTCCTACTAAATCTATTTCTTCTTTATTTTCACCGAAAGATGGACCTAATAATGCTATTATCATTAGGCTTAAGTATGTAGATCTTAAGATAAATTTATAAAAGGCTTTACTTTTTTTTACTTTAATTTTTTTATTGATTTTCAGTAACCTTACAAAATAGATAGAATATAGGGTTATAAAGCATAATATGATTATAATTTCAAATGATCCAAATGGTTTCAAAAAATTCATATACAAAGCTAATTATAAGATTTTTTTTCAAACTAAATATTAGATCGATTTAACCCTTTTTCACAAATAGAAAAAGTTGAATATATATAGATATCAAAAATATGATGTAACTATATTTGCCATTTAAACAGGAGAGGTGGGTGAGTGGCTTAAACCAGCAGTTTGCTAAACTGTCGTACGTAAATACGCGTACCGGGGGTTCGAATCCCCCTCTCTCCGCAATATCTACAGATATTTATTTATTATTTACAGAACTATAGCACTGCTGTAAGACGTATCACAATTAACATCAAATTTTGATAATTCAACTAAAAATAATGAGTGAATAGGGGTAAAACCTCCTAGATTCAAAACTTTAAATGCTCCATTAGCTGTTCCACCGGTAGCCAATACATCATCAAAGATCATTACTTTACCTTCGCCCTCTTGTACTTGCATTACTGCCTCACCATATTCAAGTTTATGTCTAACTGTTTGTATTTTTCCTGGTAATCTATCTTTCTTACTTCTACATAGAATGATACCCTTATTTAATTTATCAGCTATAATCGAACCAATTAAAAAACCTCTAGATTCAATCAATGCTAAATAGTCAAATTCAATATTTTTAATATTTTCAATACATATCTCAACCAATATATCTCTAGCTTTTGGATCTTTATATATTGGATTAAGATCTATATACTCAACTCCTTCGATTGGGAAGTCTTGATAAAACTCAATTTTATTTTTTACGTAACTTAGACTCATAGTTTTTATATGTAAAGTTAACAAAATATGTTTCCGGTGTTTAAAATATTTAAAATCACTTTTCTTTTATTAATAATAAATTTTTCTTGTTCACAAAATGATGAACAATCCATGCCATCTGGCCTTTTCTATCAGTCGACTGACTTTGATAATGTTGATAGAGAATATATACTTTATATTCCTTCATCATATGAAGAAAATAGCAGCTTTCCTATAGTTTTTAATCTACATGGTGGAGATATGACAGCTAGACAACAAATGGAAAATGTAAGTGATATGAGATCATTAGCAGATACTGAAAGTTTTATACTAGTTTATCCTCAATCAACAATTGATGATAATGGCGTGCCAATATGGAATTTAGGTGGAGAAAATTCTAAATCTACCGAGATTGATGACGTAGGTTATATCTCACATCTTATAGATGAAATATCAAATTTTTATTCAACGGATTTAGATAGAATTTATGTCACTGGATTTTCTAATGGTGGTTATTTATCATTCGAAATTGCGTGCAAATTAAGTAATCGTATTGCTGCATTTGCTTCAGTTGCAGGACACATGTTTATAGACACATTTAATGATTGCTCACCATCTCATCCAACACCTTTCATTTCAATTAATGGAACAGAAGATAATTATCAGGGAATTGGTTTTTATTATTTATCAGTAGAAAATTCGAATAATTATTGGATTAATTTTAATAATAATGATGAAACTCCAATAATAACTAACATTGAAGATATCAATTCATCAGATAAATCCACAGTTGAATATTACTCTTGGAAGAATGGAGATAATGGAGTTGAAGTTGATCACTATAAAGTTATTGGGGGTGGTCATTATTATCCAAAAATAAATTATGAAAATTCTAAAGAAAATGGAGATATCGATTCAGATCAATTAATATGGGAATTCTTTTCAAGATTTGATATTAATGGATTAAGGTAAAGCTCTATTATGCTTAAAATATCATTTGATAAAAATTATATTTATCCATTAGATAAAAATCATAGATTCCCTATGATTAAATATGAACTTTTACCAGAACAGTTAATTAGAGAAAATACATGTTCTCAAGAAAATTTTTTTTCTCCTAATCAGATTTTAGATAAAGATGTATTGCTAACACATGATTCTGAATATTATAGAAAATTAGTTTCTCAGAAACTTTCAAAGAGTGAATTAAGACCTATAGGTTTTCCGATGAGTAAAAAGCTAGTCGAAAGAGAAAAAATAATTTCTCAAGGCACCATTGATGGCTCTTTATATTCATTGAAATATAAAGTTTCAATGAATATAGCTGGAGGGACTCATCATGCATTTTATGATAGAGGTGAGGCTTTTTGTATGTTAAATGACCAAGCAATTGCAGCTAATTATCTTTTAAATAATAATTTATGTCAAAAAATATTA
This sequence comes from uncultured Marinoscillum sp., assembly GCA_902626505.1. Taxonomy (GTDB): domain Bacteria; phylum Bacteroidota; class Bacteroidia; order Cytophagales; family MED-G16; genus MED-G16. The sequence continues at coordinate 118,668 of CACOFQ010000003.1, read as the reverse complement.
ATTGTTGATCTAGATGTTCACCAAGGTAATGGTACTGCATCTATTTTCTCTAATAGTAAAAATGTATTTACTTTCTCTTTTCATGGCAAAAATAATTATCCTTTTAAAAAAGAAGTTAGTGATTTAGATGTAGAGTTTCAGAATGGTGCAAATGATAAAATTTATCTTGAATCTTTAAAAAGAAAATTGCCAAAGATCGTTGATGAATTTCAGCCTGATTTTATATTTTATTTATCGGGAGTTGATATAATGGAAAATGATAAATTAGGAAAGTTGGCTCTAACTCTAGAAGGTTGTAAAGAGAGAGACAGGTATGTTCTCAATTTATGTAAATTAAATAATATCCCTCTTCAAATTAGTATGGGGGGAGGATACTCTTTAGAATTAAAAAATATAATAGAAGCTCATGCTAATACATTTAGACTTGCTCAAGAAATTTTTTTTTGAAGTTATTACATAATTAATTATTTCTTTTTTCATCAGTATTTTTTAGATTGTATCATAAATTAAATTATTAAGACATGAATAAATATATTTTTTATTTTCTTTCAATTGTTTTTTTGGCTTGTAGTGGACCAACTGGAATTATTATATCTGAAGAAGATAAAGCTACCTTTGAAAAAAATTATAAAGCTTTTGAAAAACATCATATTGGAGGTATTGTATCTGGAGATTTAGATCTCTTTTTAGAGTTGTACTCAGATACTCTAAAATGGAGTGGTCCTAATACCTATGATGGTTCATTTCAGACTAAAGATGATTTAGCTACTGCTGCTAAAAGATATTTAGAAATTTTTGAAAATTTTTCATTTGAATCTGGTGGTGTAAATTCAGTTAATGATGGAGGTTTTTGGGGAGGAAACTTATATTCTGATAATGGAGAGATAAATACTGAACCAAACGGTTTAAGAATTTATGGTATTTGGAATGCAACTCACATAGAATCAGGTGCTCCTGTTAAATTAAAGTTTTATGCTATTCAGCAGTTTAATGAAGCAGGAAAAGTTGTTCTTTTAAATGAATGGTTTGATCCTTCTTCAATGGAAAATCAAATTCAAGCTTTTGTAGAAAATAACTAAAAACATATAATCTCATTCCTCAATTGAGGAATGAGATTTTAGATATGAGTTTAAAGAATAAAATAATTTTACTTGTATTTGTTGACTCAAGTCTATTTCTAATTCTCATTTATCTATTATATTTAGAAATGTGGATCGAGGCTCTGCTTCCATTTTTATCGTCTTTAGGAATAAGTTTTTGGAACTATCCTATTTATAAAGAATATTTCTCATCAGTAAAAAAATGAAACTTAATTATTATCTTAAATAATAAAACTATAAGTTATGAGACACCTATTTTATTTGCTAATTGTTATTACATCCTGTGTTTCACCTGATAATAATGATATTACAGAAGAACAGGTCATAGATAAATTTTATGAGTTTTTTGATATTTTGTCAGTAGAAAACCCAGATAAAAATAAACTATATGATCTCGTTACAGATGACTATTTTATTTTTGAAAATCAAAAAAAATATACCATGAATGAATTTATTGATTTTGTAAATTCTATTAATATTATAGAAAATAATTGGGAGCTTTCAGATTTTGAAATTGATATTGATAAAAACTCTGCTCATGTTTCATTGAAAAATAAAGGTGAGTTTTTGGTAGATACAGACACAGGAAATATAATTATGAATTTTGATTGGTTAGAAAGTGCTTATCTTGTTAGGGAGGATGGTCAATTAAAATTTGATTTTTATTTTTCAGATGCTGTAAAAGAGTCAGTGACTAGAGTTGATAATTAAGTATATGAAAATTTTATTTATAAAATTATTAATATTATTATTTGTATCAGTAGATATATCATATGCTCAAATTAGAGTTTCTGGAAGGATTATTGATAAAAAGACTAAAATTGAATTAGAAGGTGTAAAAGTTATTTTAAAGTCTGCTAACGTAACTGGCGGTGGTTTTTTTACAGGAGTTTATACTGAATCAAACGGTAATTTTGATGTTTCCACAAGCTTTAGATATCCTCTTGATCTTGTTGCTACAAAAATTGGTTGTAAGAGAGTAGTTGTTCCAATTGAAAGAAAAAAAAATGTTTATAGGGTTATCATGGAATGTGAAGATGAAACAATGGAAAAAATCATTACTGAAAAAAAAATAAAGACGAATAATTCTCCAATAGCAAATCCTGATAAGTTAGTTTTCCTTCCTGATGAAGAAATATCCATTAATGAAGATTCCGTCTTATATAATGATTCAGATCCAGATGGAGATGATTTACAAATTTTAATATATAAAACATTATATGGTGGTCTTCTTCAATTAAATGATGGTAGTTATAATTATATTCCCTCAAAGGAGTATGATTATTCTTCTGATACTGCTTACTATATTCTTTCAGATGGTTATGATTCTGATTCAAGTTACATTGTTCTTAATAAGTTGGAGGTAGGTACTGATTTAACAGAAGTAATTGATATTAATCCTATTTATTTTGATTTAAATAGTTCAGAAATTAGAGAAGATGCTCAAATTGAATTAGATAAAGTAGTCAAAATAATGAAAGATTATCCAAATATGATTATTGAAATTGGATCTCATACAGACTGTACAGGAAGTGAAGAATATAATTTAAAATTATCTGATGAAAGAGCTAAAGCTTCAGCTAGATTTATTCAGAAAAGAATTAATGCTACTAAAGATCTAACTGCTATTCATTATGCAATTGTAAAGAATTTTAAAACTAAGATGTCATATAAATCTTTTTATGCCAGAATGAATAATATTAAATATAGAAGACAAATATTTAATTATATAGGAGATAGAAGTGAGGAGGTTCTTGGGTTTAAATCGTTTGAAGAATTTGAAAATTATTTGAACTCAGATGAGGTTATGAAAACCTTCGATGAAAGAATACAAGGAAAAGGATATGGAGAGAATAAACCTAAGGAAATATGTAATTCTGGTTGCTCATCTTGCTCTGATAAACAACATCAATTAAATAGAAGAACTGAATTTATTATAGTTGATCTTGGTCAAGAAAAATTATAATTTTTAATTGTAATAATAATAAGGTAAGTGAGGATATTATATCTAATTATTTTAATTATAACATCAAATGTAATATCTGCTCAAAATTTTGATAAAAATAATTCCTTAAAAAGTTATTCAAAATCTACTATTTTAACTTCTCAAGTCAGATCGGAAGGTAATAAAGCTATTCTTCGAGGAACAGAAGCTAATAATAATAGAAAATTTGTATTAGAAAACTATTCTGGAATTCAAATGTCAGTTTATCCTGCATGGGATTTTGGATTTTGGCCAAAGTCTAAACCAGAAACACTTAGAGATTTTAATTATAATACCGATGGATTAAATGAGTTAGTAAACTGGGGTGTAAAAAATAACATGTACTTAATACATCACTGTTTATTCTTTCCAAATAAATATTACCCTAAGTGGTTTTGGGATTCAGATTATACTAAAGGGGATTTAAATTTTATTTTAGAAAAATTTATAGAGTCAGTACTTACATCAAATGATAATAATAAAAAGATTGATGCATTTAATTTAATTAATGAAATTTTTGTTATGAATAAAGGTTATTACAGAAATTCTGGAAATAATCCTGAAGATGTAAAGTGGATGGATATGGGTTATGAAACTGATAAATCCGGTCTTGAAGGTGAGCAGAAAATAAATGAAAAGCATCCGAAATTCGTAAGGTATGTACTAGAAAATGCTAGATCATTAACAAGTTCTAAACTTGAAATTAGAGATTTTAATATTGCTTTTGGTGGCCATAAGTCCGATGGCTTATATCAACTTATAAAACATCTTAAAAACTCAAAGGTTCCTATTGATGCTATAGGATTTCAATGTCACCTCAACTACAATGTAAATTATAACTATGAAGATTTATTTGAGAATATCAAGAGGTTTCAGGAATTGGGAGTTGAAGTCTTTATAACAGAATTAGATGTTGGAATGAATTTATGGGGAGGAAATGGAAAGCCTCGTAAAAAAGTAAGTGATGTGATGAAATCTAAATCTGATTGGGATGATTATTTTGAGAAACAAAATGATATTTATTATAATGTTATTAAAACTGCTAGAGAAGCGGGGGTTACTTTAATTAGCGATTGGGGCTTTAGAGATGATGTTCCATATGGTAATTGGAGAAAAGATCAAAAAGCCTGGTTAGTCAATAAAGACTATTCAAAAAAAGAAGCATTTTACTCAGTTTTAAAGGCTTTGTATGAAACCCAAAAATAATTTATTTAGGTAACTTAAATAAGTCCTCAACCTTACACTTTAATATTTTTGAGAAATTAATTTAATTTGGATATGATTACTTTTTTCGTACCTTTAACATATGAATTGTGAATGTAAAAATTGCGATTGTACTAATGCATGCAGTGACTGTAATTGCTGTGACTGTTAATTAGCCAATCTTAGCTTTTGAAAATAAAAATTTCTATTAATTATATAGTTTAATTAAAGAATATATAATTATTTATCCCATTATTTTTATTCCTTACTAGGACAATTATTTAATTATTTTAACTGACTTAAAAATAAACTAATGAAATATTTTATATACGTGATGAGTTTTCTATTTGTGTTCTCATTAAATGCTCAAAAAAACAAAAATGGTACTATTTATGACGAACATCCTGGGATTGATCTAATTGCATCATTTCATGAAGCGTATGCTTCTGGTGATGTTGAAAAAGCATCATCAATCTTACATGATGATGTAAAATGGTATGATGGTAATACCGAGAATAAGGATGCTGAGGGTGGTACAAAGAACAATGTTCTTAATAACATTAAGTGGTTTAGAGATTATTTTGACTATGTTTCATTCAATGATACAGAGGGAGCATACCCTGACATGTTAGAAACTAAAAGATCAGGAAACTGGGTTCAGTCTTGGTTTCATGTTTATGGTGTTCATAAAATTACAGGAGTTGAATTAGATCATCCTGTCCTGAGAATGTATAGGGTAAATGATGATAATACTAAGATATTGGCCATAATTGAGTATAGTAATAAACTGAACTTTAGTAGAATAGGTGATGCTGGAACTGATAGAAAAAATGGAACTATTTATATAAGCCATGAGCATATTAACACAGTTAGAAAGGCCATGTATGCATTTTTAAATGGAGATGCTGAAAAGGCTTATAGCTTCTTTGATGAAAATTCTAGATTTCATGATATAAATGAAGAAAATGTTATGAGTTTTGAAGAAATTAAGGCTAGAGATAATAAAATATTTGCTAATTGGACAATGACTGCATTAGATGAATCTGGTTACCCAGATTATCTTGAATATGATTGGAGAGATAGTAATGCTGTTCAGTCTTGGTGGAATATGAGAATGACCAGGAATTCTGATGGAAAAGAAGTTGTGTTAAAGGTTTTATTTATTGATTGGTTTGGTGAAGAGGGAAAAATTATAAGAAGATTTTTATATTGGAATGGATCACTTCTAAAATAATTAAAACTTATAATTTTTAATAAATAAAAAAAAACTCCGTTAGAAATTTAAATAAGTTGGAATGTAACTCATTTTAAATTAGGTTTATAAAAATATATAGATGAAAGAAATTATTAAAATTCCATTATTTGCAATTATTTTGTTCATAACAATTTCTTGTGTTGAAGACCATGTCGATCCTGAAATTGAATACACAATTTGGAATGCAAGTAATATAACTTTTGAGAAAGCCGACGGTGCAGACCCATCTGAAGCTAAGAATCAGGATAGAATCACAGATCTTGTATGGATCACAAGAGGAGATAAGGGACAAATTTATAATATAGCTAAAGAATCGATTGCAGACCAAAATATAAGTCCTATTGGAACACAGTGGGCTATTGGGACAACTGATCAAATTGGTCAACTTTCTTTCAATGATTTCAGATCTGCTGTAGGTGAACCAAAACAAGTAGTTGGAAAAAATCTAGTTTTACACTTAATTGAAGATGATATATATTTAAGTGTTAAATTTTTATCCTGGTCAAGTGGTGGTCAAGGTGGAAATAAAGGAGGTTTTTCATATACTAGAAGCACTTCAGAATAATACAATTTAATGAAGTTTATTTCTTAAAATAATTATTTCTTTTATTCTTGATATGATGCTTTTTAAATAATAAGACCTACTTATGTAGGTCTTATTTCTAAATTATTATGTAATTACATTAATCCAAGTTGACTGTAAAAGCTCAAAAAGTCCATAAAATCTTGTTCTACAGCTATCTTACCATCTTTCATTTTAATAAGCGTAGTACCTGAAATATCAACTTTTTTTCCTGTTGCTGGAACACCAAAAAATTCACCATCATGAGTTCCTGTAAATCTCCAGTGTTTTACCATTTTATCTCCTTGACCGAAAAGATCAACAAAATCTAGTTTAGCATCTGAAAATCCAGTTATATAATTACCATAGTAGGCTTTGAAGTTTTCAAGCCCTACAACATCTCCGCCTGATGTAGCAAGAGCTGAAACGTCTTTATCAAAATAATCTTCATTTATTAGGTCAAGATTTCTGCTTTCAAAAATTTCATCCCAAACATTTTTGTACATCTTAAGATTATTTTCTAAAGATATTTGAGCAGCCTCAAGTTCTAAATGCTTTTCAGATAGTGTATTGCATCCAAAAAAGACAACTATCAATAAAAAAGTAATAGTATATTTTAATTTATTATAATTTATATTCATATTATTAATATTATTTTTATTTAACATAAATATATAAAACAAATTACTTTTTAAATAAACATTTAATATTATGAAAAATTGGAGAGACAAATTAATTGGTATGTTATCGGCTATAGGCATTATGACTATTCTGATGTCAAGTTATTCACAACAGAGTCAGAATGGAAAATATATGGTAGCGATTGGAGTAGATGACGACAAAGGCTCAATAATACTCAAAATGGATACACAGACTGGTGAAACATACAGATGGGACAAAAAAGGTTTGAGGAGGTATGAAGGGAGGTGGGTTAAGCTTATTGAAAATTGATAGTTTATAAGTTATATTAAATCCTTAAAAATTTATTTTTATCATTATTTAATTAATACTTTCAATTATATCATTTTTCTCTCTTACCATAGGGAATTGTTTCAACCCCATAACTTAAGTTGATTAATTCAATTAATGTTAGTAGGTTTAAAATATGAGATACATATATATATTTATAATATTTCTATTCTCTTGTGAAAAAGAAGATAGTATTGAACAAAATTTATTTGAATTTTTAAAAGGTAAGGTTTACGAAACAAGATCAAGTTCCTCTGGTGATTTTTGGAACAATGGAACTGAAATTAATGGAAATATGTATGTTCAATTCCCTGAAACAACAAATGATTGGTTAGAATGGAATTTATTTTATAAAAAAGATGGTGAAGAAGAATGTTCATTTAGATGGTCTTATACTCAAGACGCGTATGGTTTAGAAAACACAATTAATACTCCAAATGAATTGCAAGTTAATGGTGTCTATGGACAAGTTTGGTATTTTACAAAAACTTCAAAGAATCAATTGGAAGTAAATTATATGAATGGTACTATTCCTTTGAAACTAGAATTAAAAAGCAATAAAGGTTTCCAGGAATTAAATTGTAATTAATTCACCTAATTAATTTTATTAGTATATGTTATTTTATGTTATGGATCCGCTTGGTATTTTTTTTATTTTATTATTAGCAGTATTCTTTTCATGGTTGTTTTATAAGGGGTATAAAGCTTATAAAAAAAATGGTTGGGATGATCCTTTTTTTAAAGGAGATGATGGTGGTTTTAATAATTTTAATTAAGGGATAATTCAATCCCGTATCTTAAGTTGATAATATTCATATATATAAGTAGATTTAAATATTATTTACTAAAATTAAAGAAGAATGAAAAATTTATTAATCGTTTTGTTATTAATAACAACATTTAATTTGAAAGCACAGCAAGGTTTTGTTATGTTAAATCAAAATAAAATTGAGTTCGCTAATCAGGGAAAGGCATATAAACTTTTTGATGACTATTTGAATCCAGTTTGGAATGAATTAGTTGATGAGGGTATGATAGTCTCTTATTCAATGATGACTCATTTATGGGGAGATGAATGGAACTTAAATTATATGATTGTAGCTGAAAGTCATGAAGCTTTTCTTAAAGCATGGTCAGAAGGATTTCGAAGAATCAGATCAACAATGCCACAAGAAAAATGGGATGAATTGATGAGTTATACTTTAGAGCATAAGGACAACCTCTATAGTTTAAGACATCACTATTCAGGAAATTAATTAAAATTTAAACCCTCTTTTTTTGAGGGTTTTTTCTTACTATAGAGTGTCATTTAATTCCCTTTTAATTTGATTATATTATTGCATATAACCAGGATAAATACCTTTATTTGTTATATAAGTTCCTACAGAACCCACTAAAGCTTTTTCTGGAGATAGATTCATAAATTCTCGTATTGAATATGTTGAATTTATTCCTGTACAATGAGCTCCAACAAAATATTTAACTCCAGACTCTTCCATTTTTTTTGCTGTCCATTCTAATTTATTATCATCAAGGTTTAGCAGATGAAATCCTCCAATTATTTTATAAATAGGTCTATTTGGAATAATTTCTTTAACATAATCAAGTGTGTTAGCAAGACCAGCATGTCCACAACCGCTTATTAAAACAATACCCTTATCTGTATCAAAGAATAATGACTGATCCTCAGGAATTGTGTCTTCAGATTCATCACCATTTTTATCAATAATCTTACCTAAACTACTCCAATTTTTTTCATCATACTTTCTGGGAATTTGACCAGTTGTCCATAAACCTGGTAATAACTGAGTTGGATTAACATATGTTTTAAAATCAATTTTTAAATCTTCTAGTTTGCTTTTATTTTGTAAAATGTAATGTTCAGTTCCATTTGAGTTTGGTCTTGGATAAAAAATTCCTTCAGCTATATGAGCATTTGAAAAAGCATTTGGAAAATTTTTCTTCAAATTCATTAATCCTCCTGTGTGGTCTTTGTGATTATGACTTAAATAAACATGCTCAATATCTGATAGATCTATATTCAGTTCTTTGGCATTATTTATTACTGTATTAGGTCTTGATCCAGTATCAAATAATATTTTTTTTCCATCAGCTTCTATTAAAGCAGAAAAGCCCCATTCACCGATATAAAAATCTGATAGCATTGTAGAAAGAATGGTGACTTTAAAATTTTCTACTTTAGTATTTTTTCCGTAAGAAATTTGAACAAATAAAAATAAAAGTAAAATCAGCCTAAGCACAATTAAATTTAGAAATTATCTTTTAGAATTAATAAGAGATGTTTAACTTTCTCGCCATAGGGGATTGTTTCAACCCCGTCTTAAGTTGATTATATTATAAGATATAAGTAGATTAGATTAATGAAAAAAAATATAATTATTGCTTCTTTAATTGGACTTATAGTAATTAATGTAATAGCTGATTATTATGAAAATACTGTTGAAGAAAAACTTGAATTAGCAGAAAATAAGATTGATAACCAAATTAAAAAAGCTAAGGAATCAAAGCTGATAAATCCATTAGTAAATCAATTATTTAGTAATTATGTAAAATATTGGAGTGATCAAGACATAAATAAGATAAGTGAAGAAATTTATGGACTGCCTTTCACGTTATATAATCAAGATGAAATTTTAGTATTTTCAACTCAAGGTCAAGTATTATCTTTTCTTAAAAACACTTTCGATCAACTAGAGGAAAATAACTATGGATATTCAGTAACAAATAGTTTTGAACATTATAAAGAAGATAATAATATCATAATTATAGAAATGAATTTTACTAGATTTCTAAAAGATGGTAAAATAATGGGTGAGAAAGAGAGAGAGGCGTCTTATATTCTTAAAAATATGGATGGTAGTTTTAAAATTGTTGCTCTAATTCCTCATTCACCAATTGCAGAATAAATACTCCAATAGATAGCACCTCTTTTACCATAGGGGGTTGTTATGTATTATATACATATCAATTAATTGCAAAAAACAAAACTCAAAATCTAGATAGTGTAGCTCATTTTTGAGAAAATTTCAAAATCGTTGCAGGAGTTGCAAAATGCTTTTATCTTCAGGTGTATGTTTAACTGCTGATAAATGATAGGAATACCTACAGAATCACCTCTTGCAATAGTAAATTAATAGATTTACATTTGCCATCATTATCTGGTTCCGTAGCTCAACTGGATAGAGCAACTGCCTTCTAAGCAGTAGGTTGAAGGTTCGAGTCCTTCCGGAATCACAACTAATTATAATTAGGTAGAGTGGTATACTTCTCAGCGTAATTAATCATTTGAGATGCAAAATCTTTAGGTTGAGTTATATTAATATCTACGATTTCATTATCACTATTATATACTGGTACTAGAACTGGATTTATAAATCCGCTGTATGGAGCAGAATTAAATTTTTCATTTCTTCTCAATATCTCTTCATGCAAATCTTGGTCAATTTTAACACCGTAATTTTCAATTAAATTTTTACCAGCTTCAAAGTCACCTTCTGATTTTATTCGCTGAACTTCTCTTAAAAGTTCACCGAAAAGTTCTCTTAACCTCATATAATTATTAATGACAAAAAATGTTTTTCCGTCTCTATTGATTTTTTCGATTACATTTTCTGATTTACCCCTCTCATAAACCCACTTTGATACCATCTGTCTATTTCTCATATGTGATTGTTCGACATCGTCACCAAGTTTAATTCTTATTAGTTGTGTAACTAATCCATTTCTTATGTAGCCATCATAGCTAGTTCTTCCCATATCCTCTGCTGACTCAGCAATTCCTAAAGATTCCATTTTCTCATCCGGGATAAAATATAACCCAACTAAATCAGCTCTTGCTTCTTCTAGTGATGAGGCATAACTTTTTAAAGTTTCTTTTGGTGTCCCAACACCTTCAACAATTTGGCCAGATGCATGACCAATTACTTCATGGAGGGCAGTATGTAGATTATCTGAGTCTTTACCGTATCTTTTTTCTAATTCGATTTCATCTTGACTGTAGGCAAACTCTTCTAACCTCCCTGTAGACCCTGCTTGACCGTATGCATAAAGTATATTACCTAAAGAAATTGATTTTGAACCGTGGTTAGCCCTTATCCAGTTCGCATTTGGTAAATTTATACCTATAGGGGTAGAAGGTGATGCATCACCAGATTCTCCAGCTACATTTACAGTATTATAAGATATTCCCACAACGTTCTTCTTTTTGTGAGTATCCATAATGGTGGAATTATCCTCAAACCACTGCGCCTCATTTGAAATCGCCGACATTTTTTTACTCATCTCAAAATCTTTGATCTGCACCACTGACTCATAGGATCCTCTATATCCTTTTGGGTCATTATATACCTCTATAAATCCGTTTATATAATCAACATCTCCTTCTGTGGCTTCGACCCAGGCAACATTATAATCATCCCAAGTCTTCAGATCTCCTGTCTTATAATATCTAATTAAGAGCTCTAGTCCTTTCTCTTGTTTCTGATTTTCAGCAACCTTTTTAGCTTTCTCAAGCCAGTATATTATTTTTTCGATAGATTCAGAATACATTCCACCTAATCGATATACTTTTTCAATTAACTTACCATCTTCCTTAACAAGTTTAGAGTTGAGTCCAAGTGATAGTGGTTTTTTTGGATCAGGGGATTTTAGAGAACTATAAAAATTATCAACATCATTCTCAGTTACATCATCTCCATAAAAATTGACTGCAGAACCTAAAACTAGTCCCTTACTTGCATCCCTATTGACTTTTTTGGAATCTATATCATTAAAAATTACTTCAAATGCTTCACTATTAAGTTCAGATCCAGTCTCGGAAAGTAATCTATTTAGGTAATCACTGGAAAAATTTGGATCAAACTTATCATTGGAGTAGTGGTGATGAATTCCATTAGCAAACTAAATTCTCTTAAGATAAACTTCAAAATTATTCCAATCCTCTGTATCTCTGTTACCCTTATAATTTACATATACTTTCTCTAAAGCCCTCCTTATCGATAGGTTGTGTCTATAATTCTGGTCATACATTATATCTCTCCCCGCAAGACCTGCCTCAGTAAGAAAATAAACAAGTTTTTTTTGTTGTAAAGAAAGCTGATCAAATCCTGGAATTTGGTATCTGAGAACTTTAATGTCCTCGAACTGTTCTGCAAAGAAATTAAATTCAGATTCTGATTCAGTTTTATTTGTACAGCTAAAAACTGTAATGATTAATAGGATATAAATAGATATAAGTTTTCTCATTAATTTATTTTAACGGAAAATTAATAAAAATTTAGTAAGATTTAATGTTTGATTTTCTTATTGAATCTTTTTCTATATTATCGAAGCTCTCTCCACCAAATAACCCGTTAGATTCCCAATCACCGTAGTTTGGATTTGGGAGAACAATTAATTTAGTTCCAAAGTTATCTCTCATCTGATTGGTATAGTTAATTCTCTCCTCAAATATCTTAACCTCAAATTCATCATTAAAATCTGATAAGTTATCTCCAATAAGCATAATCACTTCGTATTTATCAGAAACTGACTTTCTCCTTTCACTTTTACTTCTGCTTTTATCTCTTAATAGAACATTTTCTTCTTTAGAGTCAGGAAAACCTAATTTTTTGAGATTATTTACTGTTGCCTTATGTTGTTCAGAATATCTATTTGAAACATAAAATATTTCAATTCCTTTTTCAGATGCATATTTCAAAAATTCTAAAGATCCTGGGATTGACTCTGCTATTACCATATTTCCCCAATCAACCCAACTCTCTCTATTATATGATGTATTATTTAAAATAAGTTTTCCATCATAAGGACTATTGTCCAATACAGTTTCGTCAACATCTGTGATGATTGCTAGTGGCTTGTTGTATTTTTTACCAGATGAAAGGAAAGAATCTAAATTTAATCTTGCTGTATTGAAAGCTTGGTAGCATAAAGCTCTGTACTCTGCAGAATTTTGAGTCCATACCTGAGCCTGTATTTTATATTCATTGCTTGGCTTATACTCTTTTTGATTACATGAAATTGTAATGATTAATATTAAAATGTATTTATTCATAATTTTCCGTGGTTTCTATTATTAATCCCTTTTCTGCCAGTTAGGTTATCTCCCATGTCAGATCTTGCTTTTTCTGCTAATTCTTCTAGTTCTTTAGCTATATTAGGATATTTTTTAATTACATCATACTCCTCACCGGGATCTCTTCTAAGATTATACAACTCTAACCCTGTTCTGATCGAATTATAATTTCCTGGGAAGCCATCATTATTTGGTAGAACGCCCTTATATGATCTCGAGGTGTGAGGAAGAATCAATTTCCAGTTATCTTTTCTTACAGCTTCTAGATTATTATCTTTATAATAATAATAAAATTCCTTTCTTGGATTAACTTTTTCTCCTTTCAATATTTCCATAATATTTACTCCATCAATTTTATGTTTTGGAAGATTTCCATCTACAATATGTGATATAGTTGGTAATATATCTATAGATGAGGATAGTTGATTTGCAATTTTACCTGCTGGTATTACATCTGGCCACATCATGACTGTGGGTACTCTCTGACCACCCTCAAAAGATGTGCCTTTTCCCTCCCTTAAACCTCCAGTTGAACCTGCGTGGTTACCAAAGTTTAACCATGGTCCATTATCACTTGTAAAAATTATTAATGTATTATCAATAATTTTATTTTTCTCAAGTGCATTAATTATTTTGCCAACTGACCAATCAATTTCCATCATGAGGTCACCATATAAACCCTGTTCACTCTTACCAAGAAACTTTTCTGATACCGCTATTGGAACATGAGGCATGGGATGGGGAACATAAAGAAAAAATGGATTGTCCTTATTTTCTTTTATGAAGTCAACTGATTTTTCAGTAAATATAGTTGTTAGCTCTGCCTGATCAGCAAGGGTTTTAATCTCCCTTACTATTTTTTCATCTTCAATTAACGGTAATTGAGGGTATGATTTTTTCCTCCAGTTTGATGTATCTGAGATCTGCTCACCCTTAAAATTTACTGGCCACATGTCATTTGAATATGGAATTCCCAGATAAGTGTCAAAGCCGTGATTTGTTGGAAGAAACTTCTCATGGTGTCCTAGGTGCCATTTTCCGAAAATTCCAGTTGAGTAACCTTTTTCTTTTAATATCTCAGCAATTGTTTTTTCATCTTCGTGAAGTCCATGTTCTGAGTAAGGCATGAGAGCACCACTTATGCCAATTCTATTTGGATATGTTCCAGTTAGAAGTCCTGCTCTTGATGCGCTACAAACTGCTTGTGCTGAGTAGAAGTTTGTGAATAGCATACCTCTATTTACCATATTATTAATATTAGGTGTGTTGTAATTTATTGCTCCGAAATTAGAAATATCTCCATACCCAAGGTCATCCATGAAAATGATGACAAAATTTGGAGTAGTGTTTTTATTATTATCACTACATGAAAAAAGTATTAAAAAAAATATATAAATAAAGTATTTCATGATATCTATACTTAGTAATTTAGATAAATTTTATTATGAAAATAAGGTATCTAATAATATTATTAATCCTCATATCGAAGATATCATTCTCACAGGTTCCTTCAGGAAATTGGTCTGTCACCCCTGATCCTTTTCTTGAAAATCAAGAAATAACAATTACTGTTTCAGATATTAATTCTGGAAATCTTTCTGGAATAAATGATATTTATTTATGGACTTGGTATACAAAAAATGGAGGAGGAAGTACTAATGATGATAGTCAGTGGAATGGTCAGTGGAATAATTCTAATGAAAATATGAAAATGATCAAAAATACTGATGGATCTTTTAGCTTTACTTTCAACCCTTCTAAATTATATAGCGATTCTTCTTTAGAAAAAATTGGAGTTTTAGCTAAAGCAAAGGACGGAAGTAATGACAAAAAAACTGAAGACTATATTTTTGATGTGGGTGTCTTTGATTTAATTCTAAACAATCCAACTTCAAGTATTTCAGTCATTGAGTCTGGCGAATCAATAACCATTGATGCACTATCAAGCATAACGGTAGATTTTACTCTTAAAAAAAATAATGTGATAATTAATGAGAAGAAGAATTCTATCTCATATAATTATGTAGTAGATAATATAACTGAAAATAGTACATATAATTTTATAGCAACTGATGTTGAATCAGGGTCTGAAGTTTCAAGAGAATTCAGTGTAGTTATTAAGCCAAGTATTCTCGTTCAAGAACTTCCTTATACAAGTTTGGAGGATGGGTTAAATATTTTAAGTAATTCAGTAGTTTTTGTATTAAATGCTCCTGGAAAACAATTTATAAACCTGGTTGGTTCATTTAATAATTGGGAAATTTCTAGTGATTATCTTATGAAATATGATCAAAATTTAAATAAATTTTGGTTTGAATTATCAGGACTTGATAAGGAGTCTTACCATTCTTATCAATATTTGGTTGACGGGTCCATATATGTAGCAGATCCTTATTCCACTATAATACTTGATTCTTATAATGACTCTTACATTTGTAGAACTTTAGAGTGTGGATTTTCTTCTTTTCCTTCTTACCCAAAACAAAATAAACATGCAGCCTCAATGTTTAAAATTGATGATAATTTTAAGTGGGAAGATGAAAATTTTCAAAAACCTGCAAAAGAAAATTTGATCATTTATGAACTTCTAATTAGAGACTTTCATGAAGAAAGGTCTTTTCAATCTGTTATATCTAAGCTAGATTATCTAGAGGGTATAGGAATTAATGCAATTGAGCTCATGCCAGTTAATGAGTTTGACGGTAATAATAGCTGGGGTTACAATCCTTCTTTCCATATGGCAATAGACAAAGAGTATGGTTCTCCTACAAAATTAAAAGAATTAGTCAATGAGGCTCATAAAAGAGGAATTGCTATAATATTGGATGTAGTATATAATCATGCAACCGGTCAAAACCCTTATTTTAGGTTGTGGAATTCACAAAGTGATAGTTATACTGGAACGCCGTTATCTGATAATCCATTCTTTCAAATATCTCCTGTTTCTGAGTCTTATTTAAATTATTTTAATGATATGAATCATGATTCAGACTATGTGAAGAATTATATGAAAAGAGTTAATAAATATCTTGTTGAAGAGTACCATATCGATGGATTCAGATTTGATTTAACTAAAGGAATGACTAATGAAGTTATTGCTGAAAGTTATTCTTCAAAAAGGGTTAATTATTTAAAAAGTATTGCTGATGATATATGGGCTCATAAACCCAATACTTATATAATTTTTGAACATTTTCAGAATTCTGAAGAAAGAATTTTTTCAGATTATGGAATCATGTCCTGGGGAGAGGAAACTTATCAGTATAATGAAGCAACTATGGGGTATCCATCAGATTTTTCTGGTGTTTCACATAAGTCTAGAGGTTTTTCAAGTCCTACCTTAGTTGGTTTTATGGAAAGTCATGACAAAGAGAGATTGATGTATAAGAATATAACATATGGTAATTCAAATGATATATATGATGTAAAGGATTTTAATAATTCTTTAGATAGAATGAAGGCTGCAGGCGCATTATTTTTTACTATTCCGGGACCTAAAATGATTTGGCAATTTGGAGAATTAGGTTATGAGAAAAGTATAAATACATGTGAAGATGGGACTGTAAATTCTGATTGTAAGCTGTCCCAAAAAATCTCAGCATTTCAACTTAATATGCACGAAGAGATCGAGAGGATGAAATTATATGGTGTCTGGTCTAGAATTTTATTATTAAGAAAAACTGAAAAAATATTTAAATCAAATAAATTTTCTACAAACTTTTCATCGGATATTAAGCATATAGTTTTAGAGGATGACAATTCTTCCGGAGGAATATCAAAAGTTATTGTAATAGGAAACTTTGGAATAGAAGATGAAGAAGTTTCTCAATCTCTTCTTCCTGCAGGAACCTGGTATAATATTTTTGCAAATAATCAAATTATTTTAATTGATGATTCAAATAAATTAAATCTAAGGCCAGGTCAATTTATAATTTTGGCTGATAATAAATCAAGTATTAAAGATGAAGAAAATTTATTATTATCTTCAGAGGAAAAGTATTTTGATGATGATATTAAAATATATCCTAATCCTTTTCAAAATAAATTTACTCTTGAAATAAATAAACAAGTAGAACCTCCTTATTTAATTTATCTATTTAATTCTTCTGGTAAATTAATTTCATTTAAAACCAGATACTCATCGAAAATAAATCTTGATTATTCTAGTATTTCAAAGGGTGTTTATAATATTATTATATCTTCTAAAGATGATTTTTTCATTAGAAAGCTATTAAAAAATTAGATCCATGAATTAAATTAAAAATTTTTCAAAATATAGACTTTTGAAAATGTAAAATTAATTGGGATTAAGGTGTTTAAAAATCAGATTTATACTTAATATTTTATAGAAATTTTTGTATAATTGTCGGATATTACAAGTTATATATTGTAATAATTTAAAAATATTTTTTAAACTAAACTAAACTATAATGAAATCAAGAAAATTTAAATCTTTTCTTTTTCTAGTTGTATTGTTTACTGCAGTTACCTTTAGTTGTGATGATAGCATGCCAGATCCTATTACCGGAACTAAACCAACTGTATCATTCACTGCAACTCAATCGGCTAGTGATGTTTTCACTTGGTCTTTTACAAATAATTCCTCAGGAGCAGTTTCTTATAACTGGGATTTTGGTGATGGTAACGGCAGTTCAGATGCAAATCCATCTCATACATATACCGGTGCGGGAAGCTTTACAGTAACATTAACTGCTACTGCTGCTGGAACTAGTAACTCTTTAGGGTGGAGAGCATCTTCATCTCAAGCTGTTCAGATTGAATTACCAACTTACGCGAAAGCTGATGTTACATTCACAGTCGACATGAATAATGCTGGCCTTTCTGATGGTGATAAGGTTTATCTGGTAGGAAGTGGTGATTTAGGTGAATGGAATGGTACCGCTAATGAGATGACCTCAGCTAATAATGATGGTGTTTATACTGTTACAAAATCAATGTCTACAAGTGTTATGTACGAATATAAGTTTTCGATTAATAATTGGGCTAGACAAGAGAGATTTAATAGTGAAACTCCTTGTGCACAAGCTCCTGGTGGTGAATACTATAATAGGGTTTTAGATCTAGGTAACTTAGATGAAACTGTTTCAGTTCCTAGTGTGGTATATAATACCTGTGATGCAAATCGTAGTACGATCTCGGATCTTGTACAAGGCGAATGGAAAGTTTATAGAATGTCAGTAGCATGGGAACCAATGAAGTTTGGTGGTGCTTGGTGGGATTATAAAAGAGAGAATAAAGATATTGGTGGAGATAGACCATGTGTAGACAATAACACATATACTTTTGGTTCTGACGGATCATTCAAAACTAGACATAATGGTGATTTTTGGTTAGAGGGATGGCAAGGCGTTGATCCAGAAGGATGTGGCACTCCTATTGCACCTTATGTTGACGGAGACTTTACTTATAGCATTAGTAAAGATATGTTAACACTTACTGGTGATGGAGCTTACTTAGGTATGCCTAAGGCTACAAACAGTGGTGAAGATGGAAATGCAGCATCAAGAACATATAGGGTTGAAAGTATTTCCCCAGGTAGTATGTATGTTTCAATAGATTATGGTGCAGGTGGTAATAGATGGAATATACACTTGAAAAAGTAAATCCATAAATTATACTAAATGAAAAAGTGAGAAGAAATTCTCACTTTTTTTTTGAATATTTTTAAAGGTATTACGAATTACGAGTAAAACCTTTTTAATTCTTGAGCAAATCTTCTTACGTCTTCAATTTTTCCAGTACTAATTCTACACCAGTCGTAGTAAGGAGGGAAAGGTCTTCCTACTAAAATTCCATTTTCTTTCATATACTTACTAAATTCATCAATATGAACTCCTGTTTTAAAGAAAGCAAAGTTTGTATATGATTTCACATAATCTAATTTAAGCTCATCAAAAACATTATAGTATATTTCTAAAGCTTCCTTGTTTTTATTTAGACTATAATCAAAAAAGCTTTTTTCATCATATGCAAACATAGCAGCATGGGTAGCTAACATATTTGTTCCAGCCATAGTACACTTTTTTAGCTCAGCTATCCTTTCTGAACTTGCGATTAGATATCCAATTCTTACTCCAGCTAATCCATAAATTTTTGAAAAGGTTCTAGATACAATAACGTTGTGACCTTCTTTTACAAGTTTGGTCATTGTAGGGTAGCCATCATTAATAGAGTAATCATAATAGGCTTCATCTACAAATACACATGTTTTTTTGGCTGTTGCAGTACAAAAGTCTTCTAAATCATCAGCCTTAAGCATAGTACCTGTTGGATTATTTGGATTACATATAAATACCATGCTTGTATTTTTAGAGGTTCTTCTTGAAATTTCATTTAAATCATATCTAAGGTTATCATCTAAAGGAACCCAATTAATTTTACATTCAAATTCTTCAGCATAAGTCATAAGTGCAAGATATGTAGGTTTACACGCAATAATTTCTTTCTTCTCAATTCCAAAAAGTCTACCTGTTGCACGTAGTCCTTCATTTGATCCTCCGGTAACTAGTACCATACTAGGATCTACTCCCTCTCTTTCTGCAATTTTTTCTTCTAGTTCTGTTACTCTATTGTAGGGGTATCTGCATGCCTCATCAAACGCATTAATTATTGCTTCTCTAACTTTAGGTGATGGTCCATAAGGATTTTCATTAGAACTTAATTTTATGAATCCGTCATTTTTTATTTTTGAATTTGGTCTAATTTCAAGTTCTTTGCTAATACCTGTAAGCGGAAGCGTTACTCCAGATACTCCGAGTAGTTTCAATAAATTTCTTCTTGTAATTTGATTGTTCATAAGGATAAAATTTTTACTTTTAAATAATAACAATTAACTGAATAATCTAAATATAGTAAATAATATGGAAACTAAAACTAAGAAATTCTTTTTGACCCTAATAACATTTATATTTTTTTCATTTTCATTATATGCTCAACTAAGTAAAAAGTTTGAACCAATAGATATTTTTGAAATAGAGTATGTGTCAAACCCAGAGATATCTCCTCTAGGTGATAAAATTCTTTTTCAAAGAAATTTTAAAGATGTAATGACAGATAAAAATCTGTCTAATTTATGGATAGTAAATTATGACGGAAGCAACATGAGGCCAATAACTACTGGAAATCATAATTCTGGATCACCTAAATGGTCAAATTCTGGAAAAATGTTCACATTTAAATCAAATAAAGAAGGAAAAACACAACTCTATCTATATAATTTAGAAAATAATTCGGTTCAAAAACTTACTAATATTCAGTCTTCTATTGGTAGTGTCAATTGGTCATCAGATGATAAGTATCTTCTTTTTAATTCATTTGTTGAAAAGACAGAAGGAAAACTTATTAAAATGCCAAAAAAACCAAAAGGTGCTTCATGGAATTCTCCTCCAATTGAGATTGATGATATGGTATATCGTTATGATGGGGGTGGATACAGAAGGCCCGGTAATAATCAAATATTTATCCTTCCAGTTGAAGGAGGGACGCCAAGGCAGGTTAGTATGTTAGATAAAAATCCAAGTTCTGCAGTTTGGTTAAATAGTAATAATATTATTTTTTCAGCTAATTTAAATGATAATTCAGATTTTGAACCTAACAATTCAGATATTCATGTACTTAATATAAAGTCTGGAGAATTAAAACAGTTGACAAAAAGATTTGGTCCAGATAGATCACCAATAGTATCTCCAGATGGAAGTAAAATTGCTTTTTTAGGATACGATGATAAATTTTTAGGGTATCAGCAGAATTCTCTATATATCATGGATAGTAATGGGGAAAATATTGAGCTAATATCTAAGGACTTTGATAGAAATATTAGTAATATAAATTGGATGCGTGATGGAAAAGGAATTTATTTCCAGTATGATTCTGAAGGAATGACTCAGATTGCTAGTATAAGTTTAAATGGAAAGGTAAAAGA
The DNA here is from genome assembly GCA_902626505.1 of uncultured Marinoscillum sp. Lineage (GTDB taxonomy): Bacteria > Bacteroidota > Bacteroidia > Cytophagales > MED-G16 > MED-G16. Next base: position 97,559 of record CACOFQ010000003.1, on the reverse strand, counting down.
TATTGTAGATGAGCTTGGGGGATTATCATTGGGTAGACCATATAGCGGTGGTTCGTATACTATTTCAGCATCAGGAAGATATGCCTTTACCTATGGAAATGTATACAATCCTGCCGATTTAGCAGTGGGGTATAATGGATCAAAAAATAGATTAACAAATTTGAATAAAGATCTATTTGATTATAAAGACCTTGGAAAGGTTGAGGAAGTTTGGTATGAATCTTCATATGATGGTAAAAAAATTCAGGGTTGGTTAGTTTACCCTCCTGATTTTAACGAATCGAAGCAATACCCATTGATCTTAGAGATTCACGGGGGTCCATTTACAAATTATGGATTTAGATTCTCTGCTGAAGTACAGCTTTTTGCTAGTAAAGGATATTTCGTTTTATATACTAACCCGAGAGGTAGTACAAGTTATGGAAAAGATTTTGCCAATCTTATTCATCACAATTATCCAAGTCAGGATTATGATGATTTAATTTCTGGTGTTGATCACGTAGCAAAAAGAAGTTATATTGATGGTAATAATCTATTTGTAACTGGTGGAAGTGGAGGAGGTGTCTTAACTTCATGGATAATTGGAAAAACAGATAAATTTAATGCTGCTGTTGTTGCTAAGCCAGTGATAAACTGGTATAGTTTTGTCCTATATGCCGATAATATTTCTTTTTTCTATAAGTACTGGTTCCCTGGGATGCCTTGGGATAATTTAGAGCAGTACATGAAAAGATCCCCTATATCATACGTAGGAAATGTTACAACGCCTACTATGCTTCTCACTGGTGAGGATGATTATAGAACTCCTATGGCAGAAAGCGAACAGTTTTATGCAGGACTTAAACTAAATAAAGTAGAATCTATGCTTGTGAGGATCCCTGGCGCAAGTCACGGGATAGCAGCGAGGCCAAGTAATCTTATAGCCAAGGTAAACGCAATCATTGCTTGGTTTGATAAGTATAAAAAATAATTTATTTAAGCTTGACCGCTGTTCCGTATGCTAGTAATTCAGATGCTCCAGCCATCATGACTGAAGTCTGAAATCTAACACATACTACAGCATCTGCTCCTAAATTATTTGCGTCTTCAATCATTCTCTGTAAAGCTTGCTCTCTAGCATCAGCTTGCAGTCTTGTGTATTCAGCTACTTCACCACCTATTAAGTTTTTGAATGCTGCAAGAATGTCATTTCCAACATTTCTTGTTCTCACAGTGCTACCTCTAGCTATACCAAGTGTTTCAGCTACTGAGTGACCAGGAATATCATTAGTTGTCGATAATTTCATATTTAAATATATAAAAATTCTATTATTAATCTTTTTACAAAGGCTTGTTTTACAAACATTTTCTTTTATAAATTTGCACACTTAATCTCGGGGTGTAGCGTAGCCCGGTTATCGCGCCTCGTTTGGGACGAGGAGGTCGCAGGTTCGAATCCTGCCACCCCGACAGATTAAATCTTTTCCTGCATTTCCAGAATCTTAAAAATAAAAAATAGATACATTTAATACTAAAATAATTAGTATTTACTAAAAAATTTAGTAATTTTAATTCCTTTTAAAATTTCAAATTAAATTAGAAATGAAAACTACAAAGCCTTCTTTAGAGAAGACAAATATTCTTAGTGCTATACCGTTCTATTCACAGGCTGTACCTGCTGGATTTCCGTCTCCAGCTGATGATTTCCTTGAGTTTGATCTTTCACTTGATAAAAAACTTATCAAGCATCCAAGTGCTACATTTTTTGTTCGTGTTAGCGGAACGTCTATGGTAAATGCTAAAATTTTTGATGGTAGTATTCTTCTAGTAGATAGGGCTGAAAAAATTAATAATGGAGATATTATTCTTGCTGTTGTGGATGGAGACTTTACTGTGAAAAGATACAGGGCGGTTAACGGTTCAGTATTTCTATATCCTGAAAATAAGTCTATGAAACCTATTAAGATTTTTGAGGGTTCTGAGTCCTATGTATGGGGAAAGGTAATGTGGTCTTTTAATAGTATTGGATGATAGCTCTTGTAGATTGTAATAATTTTTACGCCTCATGTGAGAGAGTGTTTAGGCCACACTTAGAAAATAAGCCTATCGCAGTATTATCGAATAATGATGGCTGTGTTATAGCTCGTTCAAATGAGTCAAAGGCTTTAGGTCTTAAGATGGGAGAGCCAATATTTAAGAAGCGAGACCTTGTAAGAAGACATAACATAAAACTTTTCTCTTCAAATTTTGCTCTTTATGGAGATATATCAAAACGTGTTTTTGACATAGTATCAAAAAATATTCCTGCATATGAGATATACTCGATAGATGAGGCATTTTTAGATTTCCAAGGAATAAAAGATCCTTATAATTTTGCTGTTCACCTCAGAAGAAAGGTGAAGAAATGGACAGGGGTTCCTATATCTATAGGTATATCATATACAAAGACGCTTTCTAAGGTTGCTGGATATCTTGCCAAAAAATCTCCTGAAGGTGTTTGTTATCTCCATGATAAGAAAGAGATATCAGATATTTTGGCTAGGCTTCCCATTGATGAGATTTGGGGTATAGGTATGAGATACGCGATAAAATTTAAGAAATATGGGATCCACACTGCTAAGAACCTACTTGAATGTGATGAGTCATGGATAAGAAAGATGATGAATGTTGTAGGCCTTAGAATGGTTAGAGAGCTTAAGTGCATTCCACATTTTAATCTTGAGGAGGGGAGGAGCATGAAGAAGAGTATATGTACCTCTCGATCTTTTTCTATAGAAATATCTGAATACACTCGAATGTCTGAGTATATAAGTATGTTCGCTTCGAGATGTTCAGAGAAGCTTCGTAGTGAGGGGGCATGTGCTAGATCGATAAGTGTCTTTATGTATACTAATAGATTCAAGCCAAAAGAAAGGCAGTATTCAGGATATTTTTCGCTGGATTTTCATACTGCTACAAGTGATACTATAACTATTACTAAGCTTGCCATTGGGTGTCTTAAAAAAATATATAGATCTGGATATAAATATAAGAAGGCGGGAGTTACACTTTCAGGAATAATTCCAAGAAATCAAGTACAGCTAAGTCTATTTGACTCTAAGGATAGGAAGAAGGCAGATAAACTCATGCAGACACTAGATAAAATAAATGGAAATATGGGAAGAGATATTCTCAAGCTTAGCTCTTCAGGTATTAATAATAAATGGAAGATAGGAAAAGAAAGACTTTCTCCTTGTTATACTACTCGTTGGTCAGACATACTTAGTGTCAGAGTATGAAAGGAAATAGAGCTTTTCTTTCTTTTGGGTATTTTGGGAAAGTTTTTTTATACCAAGTATGATGAGATAGTGCTCTTGGAACGAGATTGAAAAAAGTCCACAAGAAAAAAGCGAGTCCCGCAACACTCCATGTCATTACTGCAAAACCAAACCACTCAATTATCTCTCCAAAAAAATTTGGACATGATATGTATTTAAATAGACCCTTTTTAGGAATAGTATATCCGCTGTCATTATTTTTTCTAAGACTTATAAGATGTGAATCAGACCAGTTATTAATTATAAAACCGGTTATAAATACAATAAAACCTACTATAAACTCAGGTGAAAAAAGCCAAGAATTTGAATAGTCAAACTTAATATTTCCAAAGAAGATACCATTAACTAGTCCATTTATTACATTAAAGAAGAATGCAAGGGTTGCAATAAGAAGAGGCATCTTTTTCTTTTTAGTTCTAATCCTTAGTGGAAAGATTACACTTCGATTAAAGTAGTGTATAATCCATAAAAAAATAAAGAAATACGTTATTTCAGATACAGGGTTATCACTTATAAACACAATGAGTGGACAAACAATAAGTGCTGGAAGTTCCATAACTATCCACCCAATTTTATTATCTACAAGTGGCCCCCAATTTTTAGAGGTATGTCTACCATATGGAGCATCGTATCGTAATATAAAAGGAAAAGAAAGAAATCCAATTACAATCCAACTGTATACAAAGATTTCATAATTACTCATATATAGTATCTCTAATAGTTTTATCAATTGGACTAATTTTTAGCCCTAAATCCTTTTTTGCCTTAGAATTATCAATCAGCTTTGGAAAGTTAATAATATTTTCAATAGCTTCTTTAGTCATATTCTCAAGTCCAGGGAAAAACTTACCATTTACCTCCGCTGCTCTCTTGAGTAGTCCAATAGGAAAGAGGGATAGGAGTGGAAGGCTTAGTTCTACCATCAGTCTTGGAAAGAAGAAGACTCTTGATTTGTTTTCTTGGTACTTTTCTATAACCTTATAAATCTCTTTGAAAGATCTATATTTTCCTGAAATAAGGTAGGATTCTCCATCTTTCCCCTTACTAATTGAGCTATAAATAGCTTTAGATAAATCTTCGACATCAATTATGTCTAGTCCACCATCAACAAGGAAAGGAAGTTTTCCTGAGTAAACAGCTTTTACTATTTTGCCAAGTCTTGATGGTTTATAATCATTTTTTCCAAGAACCGATGTCGGATTAATAGAAACCGTTTCAATTCCTTTTGTAGAAATAACAAGTTGTTGTGCAAGAGCTTTGGTCATATCATAAGCATTCCCTTTTTTCACAAGATCTCTTGTCTCATTGAAGATTTTATCAGTAGGTTTTTTATTATATGCATTTACCGTGCTTATGAAAATAAATTTTTTTACTTTTTTATTAATTGAAGCATCTAAGAGATTTTTTGTTCCTACGAAGTTGACATTATATACTCTATCGTATGCGTCAAATCCTATAGATATCATAGCCGCAGAGTGTATAATCACATCACACCTCTCACAAAATTTTTCTAAGATATCAATATCATTTAGGTCTCCATAAAATTTCTTACATGAAAGATTATTAAAGTAGCTAACATCTTCTCTTATTAATATATTTAGTTTATCCCCATTATTTATTACTTCTTTACACACATTTATCCCCACCATCCCAGATGCGCCAGTTACTCCGATTTTCATTATTCTACATATCTTGTAAAAGTTGAAGTTACTTTTATTTCAATCTCTTCAGCTATATTTTGAAATAAAAGTCTTGGTATTTTAATCTTATGATCTTTCAAAATTATTTTAAAATTTGTATTGATATTTATTTTTCCATCAATCTCTTGTAATGAAATTGGAATATCAATTTTTTTTGTAACGCCGTGCAAAGTTATCTCACCAGAGGCATTTTGATTGTTGATAGTTCCTCTAAATATGCATTCGGGATACTTATCAGTTTCTAGGTAGCTGTCATTAAAATGTTTCTGCATTAGCTTATTTGGGAATTCAAATGATGAAACTGGTATTTTTATAACAAACTCACCAGATTCTATATCAATAGCACCTATAGACTCAGTATTTTTTGCTTGAATATCCTCAAGTAGTGCTTTCGAATAAAATTCTATATTAGAATTTTCGATAATAAATCTTTTATCTTCATTTACACTTAGAAATGATATTATGTAAATTAAAATTACCATTCTTTTTTCGATTTTTTATTACTAGAAAACTCTCTGAGGATATTAAAACCAAAACAGATTTCTCCTTTCTCCCAAGTTTTATTGGTCTCAAACATAAATGCCTGCTCATTCATGGTATTAGTATTTGAGAAATGGAATTGGAAGACATGTCCTCCAGCCTCGATATCTATACCTATACCAAGTGAGTTATAGTTCTGATTAAAAATCCTATCAAAATCCTGTGACCCATTATCTTGATGTTTTAGTCTAGCAAAGTACTCAATATTCAATGCTACTCTCTTCCCTAACAAATATCTTACTGCCCCACCAATGCCAGCAAAAGTATTTTTATCGTAGTTGTCATACTCATGAATCATTAGGCTGGGCATTAATTGGAATGAAAACTTATTAATTTTTTTTGCAATAAGAAGTTGATTAATCTGAGCAAACCTCTGCATAAAAGGAATTTTTACACCGTATCGGAGTGTTTCGATAGAGGAAGCAAAAAGATATTGAAATGTTAATGGAACTGAGTTATCAATAGTCTGATTTAAGAATGAGTATCTAGCAAAAACATCATATACTTTCTTATGAGAATTTCTTCCAAATCCAACCATTAGTTTATCACTAATGCCAATATCGTAGCCTAATCTTATTTTAGCTTGATCAAGACCAAATATATCGTAGAAACCTTCTTGGATCGTTCCAAATCTATGAGAAATTCTAAATTCACGTACTCCTTTAGGGATCATTTCTACTGAATGACCTGTTACTATTCTTGTCGAGCTAAATGTTGTTGATATTGGTTTGTTGGGTAGCGTGGTTGTACCAATTAGATCATCGAGTGAATTTTGACCTATCAATTCTAATGAAATGATAGAAAGAAAAATAAATAAAAATGATTTCATCTATATATATTTACTATGAAGTTAACTATTAATACCCTCATATGGAAGTAAAGGTTTCTATGTCCTACTTAGATGATGAAAAATACTCTATGAAAAATAGTTCAGGTAATGAACTAATTGTTGATATGTATCAAAAAGATAAGAAAGAAAATCTATCTCCGATGGAGCTTCTTCTTTCAGCAGTCACTACTTGTGCAGCAGTAGAAGTTGTGTCAATGATTAAGAAGAGGAGAAGAGACTTTAAAGATATCAAGGCAGAGGCTTCAGGAGTGAGAGCCGATACACATCCGATGTACTATAAAGAAATCAATGTCAAGTATATAATTTACTCAAATGATTTAAAGGACAATGAGGCAGATAGATTTATCAGTTTAGCCTTAACTAAGTATTGTTCTGTAGGTTCTTCAATTAGAAAAGATACTGAGGTCAAGCATTCTTTTGAGATAGTCAGATAGATTAGAGATATATTATAAAAATTAGATTGACTTCTTAAGATTTTCTAGTTTGATAAGTGCATCATCTCTCTTCTTTCTCTCAATATCTACAACATTTTGAGGGGCGTTATCTACAAAGCTTTTATTAGATAGCTTCTTATCTACAGACTTTAGAAATCCTTCCAAGTACTCAATTTGTTTTAGTGTGTCTTCCTTAGAGTCTTCAGATTTTTCTATGGCAAGACATAAAGTGTCCTTGCCGGAGATGAGGGTAGGGTAATTACTTGGAATTTCGTTGACTTCTTGAAGATCTTTTGTCTTTGATAGCTTCTCAATTATTTTATTATATTTATTAAAATCAAAATCTGATTTTTTATTAACCATCACATTAACTACATCAATTTGTTTAATTTTATTATCAGACTTTAATTTTCGAAGCGCTGTAACCATCTCAAAAACTTTCTTAAAATCATTATTTAGATTTTTATCAAATTCCTCTGGAAGTGGGTAATCAGAAATCATGATGTAATCTCTTTCATTATCTATCTGATTCCATAGTTCCTCAGTTATAAATGGCATGAAAGGGTGTAATGTCTTTAATGTTTTATCTAGTATAGATATAGTTTCTTTGTACGTTTCATTTGATATCGAATTATCCTTAATAATTTCTAGGTACCAGCTGCAAAAATCATCCCATATAAATGTATATAGAGATAAAAGTGCATCTGAAATTCTATACTTTGAGAAGTGATCTTCAACTTCCTTTAAAACTTCATTAAACCGTGAATTAATCCAGTCTATTGCAAGAGATTGATCCTTTCCTTTATCTGATATTTCTAGAGTTTGTATAAGTCTGAAAGCATTCCACAGCTTATTTGAAAAGTTTCTTCCCTGCTCACACAGTTTCTCATCGAAAAGGAGGTCATTTCCTGCTGGAGCACTAAAAAGCATACCAGCTCTCACTCCATCTGCTCCATATTTTTTCATAAGTTCTATTGGATCTGGAGAGTTTCCTAGAGACTTTGACATCTTCCTTCTCTGTTTATCTCTTACTATACCTGTGAAGTATACATTCTTAAAAGGCATGTCATCTCTGTATTCATATCCTGCCACAATCATCCTTGCAACCCAGAAGAAAATGATCTCTGGTGCAGTGACTAGATCAGAAGTAGGATAGTAGTAATTGATTTCTTCATTATCTGGATCATTGATACCATCAAATACAGTAATTGGCCATAACCAACTTGAGAACCATGTATCTAGTACATCCTCATCCTGAGTAAGATTATCTATTGATATATTTTTATTAATCTCCTGAGCTTTTTTTAGTGCTTCCTCTTTTGTATTTGCTACAACAAACTCACCTGATGGAAGATAATACGCTGGAATCTGGTGCCCCCACCACAACTGTCTAGATATACACCAGTCATTAATATTTTCCATCCATGCCCTATACATATTTTTTAGTTTAGAAGGGTGGAATTTGATGTTATCATTCATAACATTATCTAGAGCAGGAACTTTTACTTCTTTCATACTTAAGAACCACTGTGTTGATATTTTGGGTTCTACTACTGCGTCTGTCCTCTCTGAGAATCCAACTTTATTTCTGTAATTTTCAGTCTTTTCTAACTGACCAATCTTATCAAGATCCTTAGAAATTTGTTTCCTCACCTTAAACCTGTCTTCTCCGACATAAAGTTTTCCCTTCTCATTAACTTTTCCCTCATCATCAAAGATGTCTATTGACTGCAGTTTATGTTTTTCACCAAGTTTATAATCATTCTCATCATGTGATGGCGTCACTTTAAGACAACCTGTTCCAAACTCCATATCCACATAATCATCAAGAATGATTGGAACCTCTCTATCAACTAGTGGTACAATAGCCTTCTTCCCGTGTAAGTGTTTAAACCTCTCATCATTAGGGTTAATACAGACAGCAGTATCGCCTAAAAGTGTTTCAGGTCTTGTTGTTGCAATTGTTAGAGTGTCGTCAGTTCCTGACACTTTATACTTGATATAAAAAAGCTGTGAGTCAACTTCTTTGTAAATAACCTCATCATCAGCAAGTGCTGTTTTACCCTCTGGATCCCAGTTCACCATACGAATACCTCTGTATATATGACCTTTCTCATATAGATCGATAAATACTTTTATGACTGATTTTGAGAGATCTTCATCCATTGTAAACTTTGTCCTTGACCAGTCACATGATGCTCCAAGTTTTTTTAGTTGATCTAGTATTATTCCACCGTACTTTTCTTTCCATTCCCATGCATATTCTAAAAATTTCTCTCTTGTCAAAGATGATTTCTCTATTCCTTTATCTTTAAGCATTGAAACAACCTTCGCCTCTGTAGCAATAGATGCGTGATCTGTACCTGGAACCCAACAAGCTTCTTTCCCTTGCATCCTTGCTCTCCTAGTAAGTATATCTTGAATTGAATTATTGAGCATATGCCCCATGTGGAGAACTCCAGTAACATTTGGGGGAGGAATTACTATGGTAAATGGTTCTTTTTCTTTATTTGGTGATGATGAAAAACAGTTATCTTTTAGCCATTTTTCATACCATTTATCTTCTATAAGTTGCGGATTATATTTTGAGTCCAGAGACATAAACAAAATTAATAAGTCTAAGCAGCTATTTTTAGCATTGCCTCAATAAATTTATCTATATCTTCTACTGTTGAGTAGAGATTAGGTGAAACTCTTACTCCTCTTATGCCTCGATCATCATCAATTGGAACTGTAAAGATATTATGGTCATCAAAAAGTTTATCTGCAAGTTTTGATGGTGGTAAGTTTTTAACTCCAACATTTGCTATACCGTATGATTGTCCTTCTTCAAGAGGTGTGTTTAAAATAATATTTTTATTCTCTTTAAGTTCACTTGCCCAACGCATCTGAAGAAACTTTAGTCTTTTAGATTTCTCTTTTTTACCAATTTCTAAATTAAAATCTATAGCAGGAATAATCCCATTTTGATCAGAACATGGTCTAGTTCCTAGATGTTCAAGTTTCATAATGTTATCATCTTCATATGCGGTATCACCATAAAGAGGCCATAGCCTGTTAACATTACCTTTTTTGACATAAAGTAACCCATTACCAAGAGGCGCACCAAGCCATTTATGAAGACTTGAGGCATAGTAGTCGCATCCTATCTCATAAATATCCATATCTACATGTGAAAATGAATGTGCGCCATCTACTATAGTTTCTAATCCTAACTCTCTAGCCTTTGCACAAACTTCTTTAACAGGAAATACTTGACCGTTTAGAAAGACCATGTGTGATATAAGAATAACTTTTGTTTTTTTATTTACTGCACTAATAACTTTATCTACGATTTCTTGTTGATTTTTTGGATGAATAGGGACATCTACTATTCTTACCTTGGTTCCGAATCTTCTTTCACGCATATCAAGAGCTTGAATGATATTAGGATATTCTAGGTTTGTTCTTAATATTTCGTCACCTTTATCAAGTTTAATTCCCTGAATAATGATATTCATAGATTCAGTTGTATTTCTAGTAAGTACAAGCTCATCACTTTGAATACCCGCATAATTAGCAAGTTTATTTCTAACTTTTTCACGCATTTCTGTCTGGCGTGTTCTCATGTAGTAGGATGGAGATTCATTAATTTCATTAACAAAACCTACCCAATAGTTCTTGACGCTTTCTGGAGATGGACTAAAATATCCTGATTCTAGATTAATGAAATTAATATTTTGATGATACATGTTTGCTACATCATTCCAGTATTTTTCATCTCTATACTTTGCATTTAAATTAATTTTATTTTTTTTATAGTCCATAGAGAAAAGAGGAAACAAGCTTCCAGCCGCTATTGATTTATGAATAAAATCTCTTCTTGATACTGACATAGTTACAATTTATTAAAAAAAAAAGGCTAACAAAATGTTAGCCTTTAATTTTAACTATAAAATTTGAATAATCTATTCAACTGTTACAGGAAATCCTGGACCAGGAAAACTTGCAGGGTTACCATGCGGTACAGTTGCTCCAAATTTTTCATTGATAGCATCAATAAACTTATTAGCAATAAGGCTATATCCTCTAGCATTTGGATGTATACCGTCAGTTGAAAACATACCGGTTGGTGGAGCAAAATCATAAGTAATAATTGAATTATTAATTACGAATGGGCTAGCACCTCCATATGTTTGGAAGAATCCTTCAAAATTAGCAACTGCTACTCTGTTACTACCTAAACTAGCAACAGCAGTTGTAATAGCATTATTAACTGTAGCTCTAGCAGTTTCAAATTCTACAAGCTCTGTAGCAGTTAAAACATGCTCATCACTTAATGGCCAAGAAACACCCCATACTGGAGCAGGAGAAACACCTAGTGCAGTATTTGGTAATCCAAGGACACCTTGCGCAGCTAAAACAGCTTTATCATTTGCTGTTGCCATTCTAGCAAATCTGTAAGGCATTAATGGTTCGATAGCATCTGGAACAGTGTTTCCATTTAAATCATCAGCAGATAATACACCAGCCGTAACTAAGTTCATCCATACAGGAAATAAATCAGTTAAACTTGAATCATTTATTAAAAGATTATTCTGACCTTCTTTCCATACCATTTGTCTTTGTTCAGCTTCAGCAGCGTCAACACCCAAACTATTTGCAGCAGCAGCAGAAATTAACTGATTAAATCCGCCACCTAACTGAGTATTTAAAGCTGTTGCAGTAGCAGCATCTAATGGTATTGCATCTGAAGCAATAAAGTTAAAATAAGGAAGCGCTAAAATATCAGGAACAGTTCCTACAACACCTTTCCATACAGTGTTACTAGTTAACATTCCTCCTAAAGCCTGTTGATAATATCCAGCTAATTCAGTTGCATTAGGTTTTGGCGCCTGAGTCTCATCACCTCCTCTTGCAGAGTAGGCAACAAAGTCAGAAAATCCAAGCCACGCCATAAAGAATGATCCTCCAGATCCAATAAACTGTCCAAGAGGAGATACTGTTGCACCTGAAGCATCAAATCTAGCAAAAAAATCATTATATGCAGGATTTGCAGCTACATTTGGTCCACCAGCAGCTGCAGTTAAAAACATACCCATAACAGAATTAGGGAATGCAAAATTATTTAATGCAGCTTTGTCTCCACTGTAAGGGGTAGCAACAGAAGCTGCATCACCTTGAGAGAAACTAATTCCAATTGCACCAGTTGATGCACTTTGTGTCAAGAATGTTTTACCTTGATCATCTGAAGTACCAGCAACACCATCAGGACCTGGTCCTAAATATCCGTTTTCAGAATTTATATCAGGTTGATTAAATGTGCTAGACCCCCCAGCTAATTGTAACTGGTTATTGATCATTTTACCTACAGAATACATTTGACCACTATTGTTCAATGTACCATCCATAAGACCAGCCGTAAAACTACCTCCTATTGTAACAAACTTACTAAAGTCTGCACTACCGCTATTACCACTTGGGGTTCCAGCAGGACTATAAACATTAGGTTTCAGTTCAGTTACCTCTTGTTCACAAGCAAAAAATACTAGCGAAAGAGCAACTATAAAAAATATTGATTTAAACTTTTTCATAATTTATTAGTTTAAAAATTCATCAAAGGTTAGAGATACGTAGAAAAGTTTTCCAACAAATGGTCCACCTGGTCTAGATCTGTAATCATTATTGTCAATTCCAATATGGTTTCCTCCAACTTTAACAATAGTCTTCAGACTCTCAATTTTATAATTTACTTGAGCGTCAAAAGTTCCGTAAGCAGGAATCATCATATTAGCGAAAGTACTTTCGTACAAGAAGTCGTCTTGGAATCTTAGACTTGCTGAGAAACCAAAGTTTTTGAATACTTCTCTATTTGAGAAAGTGAAAGAGTACATATTTTCTGGAGTATTAAAATAAGAGATGAAATCACTTTCTGAAGGATCTGATCCATCAATCTCTAAATTTTTATAATTATAATTTCCAGTTAATTTGTAACCCAATCCAACATCAACAGTAAGTCCAAGACCAAATCCCCATGATCTTACATCAGCATCAGTATTACTGTTTAATGCCCACGTATATCCAGCTGGAATAGCTTGTCCTTTATGAGTAGAAGCAAATTTAGCATTAACATTTTGTCCACCTTCGAAATCTGTATAATTAGTATTATAGTAATTCATATCAACAAGTAATGCTTCTCCTATTATACCCTTGTAACCAACTTCAATTGAAGATAACTTCTCAGGTTTAATATAATCTACATATGCTTCTTGAAGTAAAGCCGAATTACCACCAATTGGATCTCCAGTAGCAGGATCTAATGTTCCTCCTGAAAGTAGGAATGCTTGATAAGATTCATTAGTCCAAGCTCCACCTTCCATAACACCATATCTCTCAGCATTAGCTTTTGCAGTACCAAGAAGTGTTGATGTTCCAGTAGGGAAGAATATAAACTGTGACTGTGTATCAGGACTTCTGAAACCAGTTTGATAACTAAATCTTAAATTATGCTTTTCAGCAAATGTATAAACTGCTGCAACCCTTGGTGTTACCTGACCTTCATAGTTTTGGTTTTTGTCATATCTCAATGATCCAATAAACCTAAAACCATCAAATACTTCAGTGTTTACTTGTGCAAAGGCACCGAATTCTCCAATATGTATTCTTTCGTTAACACCGTTACCATCAGGATCTTCATTAAAGATAGTTCCATCAGTGAAAATACCATAGTTTCTATAATTGGCTCCAACAAGCAACCAGTCAGCAGCCTCATATGTGATATCAGCATGTGTAAGTTTAGAGTTATCATAAAAACTTGCACCTGGTGCATTTGGATCCTGGAATCTATTTTTCATGACTTGATCTCTAACTCCCATCCACTCTGCAGACCCTACTGCAGGAATTCCTGCATCTGCTTGCTGTCTAGCAACGACATGTGCAAAATGAGTATCTCCCGCAGGAACTCCAGGAACATAACCTTGCATAGCAGTAATATAAGTTTGAAGATATGTAGGTGCCCATGATGCTGCACTTGGACTAAATACTTCATTCATTATCGCTCCGAGTGCTCCTATATTATAAGAATTACCAGCATCAGTTACAGACTGATATATTTTAAACTTAAGCTTATCACTTTCTAAACCAAGTTTGAAAAATTGCTGTCCAAAATCTCTAAGAGCATATTTCTGTGCTCCTGTGTAGATGGTATTTCCTCCACCTTTTCTGTATACTAATGAAGCCTCAAGATTGTCATTAAGTCTATAATTAATTCCAACGTCGTACTTCATATTTTTAGCATCATTATTATCAAGTAAAAATTCTTCAGGTAAACCTGTTCTTCTTAAGTCTAAAACTTGTTCAGGTAATAGGGAAACCCAATTACCAACTAGAGAAGCAGCAGCCATAACCGGAACAGCAACTTGTGTCTCGTCTCCATGTAGATTAAGACCATTAAAATTTGGTGCTCCTCTCATGTCAAGATCTCCATATGCATTTCCTGATGCGTCAACATTAGTTGCGTAATCATTAGCGATCCAATCAGTAGCCATATCATAAGAGAAGTTTACTTTAATAGCAAGCTTATCATTAAATGCTTTGGCGTATCTTAAATTATATTTAGAATACCCGTTATTTTCATTACCATCTCTATGAGAAGTTGTGTAACCCTGCATTACTTGTGCAGATAAACCCTGATATTCGAAAGGACTCTTGCTAGTCATTGACATAACACCATTAAAAGCATTAGGACCATATAGAGCAGAAGAAGCTCCTGGTATAATCTCAACACTTTCTAGGTCAAGAGGGTTGATTCCAACTAAATTTCCAGTTGGGAAGTTAAGTAATGGAGCAGATGTGTCCATTCCATCAACTAACTGAACGAACCTTGTATTCGCATCAGTAGCAAATCCTCTTGTATTAACAGCTGCAAAGTTTAGACTTCCTCTACTTACTTTCACACCTTTAATGTGCTCAAGTTGATCCATAAAATCAGCAGTTGCTGTATTTTGGATTTCAAGTAGATCCATCTTTTCAATTGTAACAGGTGCTTCCAAGATACTTTGCTCAACCCTTGAAGCAGATACTACTACTTCGCTACCAAGCAGAATTGATTCTGACATAGTAACTTTTAGATCAGATACATTAGAGGAAACATTAACCTCTTGCGTCTGGTATCCAACAATTGAAAAAACTAATGTTGCAGATGATTCAGCAACATTCAAACTAAAATTACCATCTCTATCAGAGACAGTTCCTAGTACTTTGCCTTTAACTAAAATATTTACACCAACTAATCCACCATCTTCATCTGAAACATTTCCTGAAACAGAAATATTTTGAGAATATGATTGATATGTAAACGTGGAAAATAATAAGAAAAGGCAGACTAATTTCTTAACAAAATTATTCATACACTTTATAGTTTTATGTTAAAATTCAAGTTAGTTATACTTATAACAACTCAGTAAATTAATCAAAATTTAGCTATTAAAGGGAATTAATTGGACTTATTTTTAATATGTTCAATAAGCTTATCACATAGCTTATTTGTCTCTTTTGACATAAATTCGTCTCCTGTTGAGTTGAGAATGCTCTGACTAAGTCCACCTAAACAATCGATATAAAATCTTTTCATATCATCAGTATTCATTTCTTTAGTCCATAAATCTATTCTAAGTGTATTTTTTTTCTTTTCATCCCATAATGATATACTAATTGATTTGGTGTCAGATAAATCAGGATTTAAACTATCCTCTGCCATCCACTCAATTTTTTCAGGTATGTTTTCTTTATCAAGAGTTACAATAAATTTAATTTCTGACTTTTTCATTTTCTAATAGTTTAATTGATTTAATCTTATCTTTTCCTAATTGAACTTTTAGTTCATCTAACGTAGTAAACTTAATTTCATCTCTTATTTTATGAATTAAAATAATTTTTAAAATTTTATCATAAAGATCATAATTTAACCCAAATATATGTATTTCTATTCTCCTCTCTTTTCCATTTACAGTTGGTCTAAAACCAATATTGAGCATTCCCCCATAATATTTATTTTCAATAAATATTTTACAGACATAAACGCCATTTCCTGGAATAATTTTTTCTTTATCTAGTAATAAGATATTAGCAGTTGGATATCCTATTTTTTTTCCTATTCCATCACCCTTTATTACCTTGCCTTTTATAAAAAAATTATATCCAAGCATAATATTTGCTTTTTTCAAATTTCCTTCAAGAATTTCCTTTCTGATAGATGAAGAACTTATGTCAAAATTATTATTTATTTCTTCCTTTTTAATTTCTTGAATATCAAAATCATACTTATTTTTATTTTTTTCTAAATAATTAAAGTTCCCCTCTCTATTATATCCAAAACAATGATTGTAACCTATGATCAGTTTATTAATTTTTAGTCTTTTTACAAGATATTCTTGAATGAACTTTTCTGCTTTTACTTTGGAAAAATCTTTTGTAAACTCAATTAAATAAATTATGTCTATTCCCTCATTTTTAAGAAATTTATACTTATCCTCCTTACTAAGGAGAAAATGTATGTTAGTATCCTTTTTTAAAACTATTTTTGGATGTGGCCAAAAGGTAATAAGTACACTTTTTCCATCATTTAATTCTGCTTGATTTACTAATTCCTTTATTATTTTTTTGTGTCCAAGATGAATTCCATCAAAATATCCTATAGTAGCTATAGAATACTTTGTATAATTTAATGTGGATTTATCCTTAACTATTTTCAATCTTTTCTTTGTTTATTTTATTAACAAAATCGTCTATTTTAAATGCATCTTTAACGTCAAATTCTCCAATTTTAGTTCTTCTAAGCTTGGTCAAAACAGCTCCGCATCCTAATGCTTTTCCAAAATCTCTTGCTATAGACCTAATATATGTTCCCTTTGTACACGATATCATAAAACTAATGTTTGGTAAATTAATTTCAGAAATTTTAAATTCATGAATATTTATTTTTTTTTCTTTTATTTCTATATTCTCATTTTTTCTTGCAAACTGATATGCTCTTTTACCTTTAACTTTAACAGCAGAAAATCGTGGGGGTCTTTGGAATTGTTCTCCAATAAAATTTTTTCTTAAATCATTAATTTTTTCTTCTGTAACATCATCTAAATCATTTGATTCAATGAACTCTGTTTCTAGGTCATGAGAAGGTGTTGTTTTTCCCAAAGTAAATTCACCAGTGTATTCCTTATTTTGATTTTGAATATCATTGATTTTTTTTGTGTTTTTTCCAGTACATAAAACTAGAAGACCTGTTGCTAAAGGATCTAATGTTCCTGCATGACCAACTTTTTTACATTTAATTAAAAATTTTATTTTTTTAACAACATCAAATGATGTCCATTCAAGATCTTTATCAATTAATAAAGTTTGTCCTTCGTTGTATTTTTCTAAAAAGCTCATAAGATGAGAAAATGACTTTTTTCAACAAAGTAAAAGATTTATTTTAGTAATGAATAAATTGTATGAAAAGATATTTGCTTTTTTTTTGTTTCATAATATGTAATGATATTCTATGTCAAAGGATAAATAATCAGAATGGGTTATCAATTAATATCGTTAATAAAATTGATTTTTCATCTGGCTTTGATGCTACTGATAATCAGATAGGAAATTTAATTATAAGAAATATCGAAAATAGAGGTTTAATCTTTTCTGGTAAGAATAGATATTATATCTCTATATCCTTCGGCTGGAAATATAAAAGGTCAACCGAGTTACAGATAGATAATTATAAAGGTTTTATTATTGAAAAAAACAATGATGATAAAGTTGTTGCTGAATTTTCTATATCTAATATTAAAGATGTAAATAAATCAATTGATTTCTTAGTTGATAATTTAATTTCAAATAATGAATTAGTTGGAGAAGATGGTAAATTTATTGATATCAAAGACCATTTTATGAAGATGAATATGAAAATGTGGGATTCATCCAGACCTGACTCACATGCACCCTCTGGAGTTGATGCTGATCATGTACACAGTAAAGGGGGAATTATGATAGGTTATAAACTATTATTCTCCCAGGGAGAGGGAAGTTATAATGATAATATTAAGTATAACAAAAATAGAATATTTACATACTATTTAAGAAATATTATCTCTCAGAAAATTAATTCTCACTCTCTTGAATTTATGTATGGAATATCCAATTCTATTACTTTATATTCTAAATTTAATTTTATTAAGAAAGAAACTATATATGAATCATTTGAAAGTTCAAAAAGCAAATTAATTACATCTGGTATAGGAGATATTGATTTACAATCTTTATACAGTATAATAAGTAAAAAAAATATAAAGCTTCATTCAAATATTGGGTTACTTATTCCAGTTGGTAGTATTCAAAAGAAAAATAAATTAAATATGATGCCTTATTCAATGCAACTTGGATCTGGTCATTTCTCTATTTTAACTGGTTTTACATCCCTTTTTCAATTAAACAAAATTTCTGGTGGATTTCAACCGCTCTACTCATTTAATATTGGTGAAAATCCTAGAGATTATGCTCATGGTAATTTATTTGATTTAAATTATTGGTTAGGAATTAAACTTTCAAAGTTCATAAGTTTAAGTATAAGACAGAATTATATTAATCAAAATAGAATAAAAGGAGAAGATTCTACACTAAATAAAAGCTTGATGATTCTCAATAATAATAATAATTCAGGAAGTGTTTTACTAAATACTTCTTTTGGTTTAAATGTTGCAATAAAAAAAGGTATTTTTAAAAATACTAGGGTTTCTATTGAATATTCATTACCAAGTTATATGAGCTATAGCGGTGTCCAAGTTGGAAATTTTAATGATTTTATTCTAAATTTACAATACAGTCCAGGTGGACATAAAAATCATTAATTATGAGGTATATATATATATTATTTTTTTTAATTTCTTGTTCTAATAATAACGATCTTCATTTGTCCAATGTAGAGCTTTTGGATGATATAATGAAAGAACATGATGAGCTAATGCTTGAAATGAAAAACATTAAAAATATTAAAAGTAGCTTACTTGAAATAGATGGAATAGAGGAAGATAATGAGGCTGTAAAAAACCTTGATATTGCAAGAATGTCAATGATGAATTTTATGAAAGAATTTAGTAACGAGTTTTCTTTTGATAATTACCCTATGGATAAAAAAACTCATGAAAATCTTGAAGGGATTGACCTTTTGCAAGTGAATAATAAACTTAATGATTTTAAAGAAAATATTGATGATGTGTCAGAAAAGTTTGAAATAAGTTTGACTTCTGGCCAAAAAATCTTAGATGGAATTGATTGAGTCTAACTCAGAAAAAGAATAATTCATAATCCCTGAATCACATTTATTATAATTAAAATGCCACCACTCGTATTCGTATACAGTGAAATCATTTTTTTCCATAACTTGAATAAGCATATCTCTTATATCTCTTTGTCTCTTAGACCCCCCCACATAGTTTGGGTATGCTCTTTCTGTAAATTCATCATATCCAGAAATCATGATAACACTTTCTCCTGTTTCAATATCATATAATCCTATATCTATTGCGCACCCTTTGTTATGAGATGATCCATTTTCTGGGTTTGCAACAAAATGTTTCAAATTTTCAGGAGTCCCTTCCCAAAACATCTTTGTGACAAACCAAGGTCTATAGGCGTCATATATAATAATTCCATATCCTAATTCTTTTAACTCATTTTTAGCCTCAATCAACCTATCTGCAGCACTTATATCAAAAAAAGCCCTCTCATTCTCATAAAATTTTGATCTCATAAAATTATTTGAAGATGCATATCTTATATCTAATTTAAACTCTTCGTCAAGTTTTTTGAGATCTATGAGTTTTTTATGAGAGTCTAAACTATCCAGATAAGGTGGATTTGAATTTTTTGAAATTTCTCTAAGTTCACTTATCTCTTTTATTGGAGTGATATAAAATGTCTCATCTGAATTCTTTGATCCGAAATAAATTCCAATAGATCCTACTAATAAGCAGTAGGCTGAAAAATAAATCAACTTACTTTCTTTTACTATTTTTAGCATAACCTTACATGCAAATACTCCACTTAATAATGCAGAGAAAAATCCGACTATATATGATGGTTCAAATAAGTAAATATTAGATGTTTCAGAAATTTCCAAAAACCCTTTAAGAGATTTTAGAATTAGAATTCCGAAAATAGGAACAAGTACCATTAAGAAAGAAAACTTTGTCGCTTTCTCTCTGTTTATATTTAAAAGTAAAGCTATGGATATTGTTGATCCTGACCTTGAAATACCTGGTAGTATGGCCAGAGCCTGAGCCAAGCCTATAATTATCGCGTCAGAATAAGAAATATTTTTTTCTGAATCACTCTTTTTAAAGTATGTGAAAAATAAAAAAGCAGCTGTTATCAATAACATAGATCCAACTAGTACAATGTTTCCTGTAAAAAAAGACTCAACTTCTTTCTCATATAATACTCCAATAATTCCTACAGGCACACTCGATAGCAATATTTTTAGAACAAAATCTATTTGTTCTTTTTTTAATTGAATCAGTCCCTTTATAATTTGAGTAATATCCTTTCTGAAAACATATATAATACTAATAGCTGTTGCAATATGAACAACCACAGTGAACATTAAATTTTCTGATGGATTTGTTTTTAAAATATAAGACGCAATTTCTAAATGGCCACTACTACTAATTGGAAGAAACTCAGTTAGTCCTTGAACTATTCCGAGAATTAGAGCTTCATACCATTCCATATTTTATTTTCCTTTATAAAAAATGGCAAAAAATTGAAAGATAAAGCCAAAAAGTACAATGATTGGACCTAATGTTAACCCAAGAAACCCATACCCGTACTCTTCCTTATCAAGAGTCATTATAAAGAAACCAAGAAAAATAATTACAATTCCTATAATCATTAATTTATAATTGTTTTTATTGAAAGGAAGGTTAGATTGATTTTTCATTATTTGTATAAGTCATCAAGAGTAGAGTTCAAATACTTATTGACAGATGTATAAGTGCTTAACATAACTATTAATATTCCTGATATTATTAAAGAGATAAATATAATACTTAATTTTTCAAAGCCAATTATCATATTAGCTTCATTTATTTTTTCATTAATTAAGCTAATAATTGAATATAAAGTTGCTGATGCTATTACACCTGATATTAACCCATAGGCAATACCTCTTATTAAAAAAGGTTTAAGAATGTAATTAGCAGTTGCACCCACAAGTTGCATACTTCTAATTAAAAACCTTTGTGAGAAAAGAGCAATTCTTAAAGTGTTATTTATTAGAATAACTGAAATAAGAAATAAAACAATAAATATTCCGCCAAATACTAAACTTATATTTCTTACATTAGTATTTATATCTTCAATCATTTCTTTTGAGTAATCAACTTCATAAACTCCTGGTATCTTAAGTATATCATTTTCTATATCTGTTAACTTTTCTTGTTCAAAAAAATCAGAATTAATTTTTAATATAATAAGATCTCTAAGAGGGTTATTTCCTAAAAAACTAACAAAATCTTCTCCAATTTCTTCAGAAAATTCTTTTGCAGCATCTGAACTTGATATGAAATCTAGAGTAGACTCATCCTTTATTAGGACATAATCTTTTGTAAATAGAGTCCGTTTGATTTGATCAATTTGATTTGAAGATATTTCTTTATTTAAGAAAATATTTATTTCTGTATTTTCTTGGATTATTTTCTTAACCTCAATTGAAGAAAGTAGAAAAAAACTAAATATCCCTAAAAGAAGAAGAGAAAGAGAAACACTAAATATAACACTTAAAAAAGGAAAATTTCCAAATGTCTTTTTTGCGATTTTATTTCTCTTCTTATACATAACTTATTTATACTAATAGTGGAGCTATAACTAATGCTACAACTGATATTAGTTTAAGTAATATATTTAATGAAGGACCAGATGTATCTTTAAAAGGATCACCAACAGTATCACCCACTACTGCAGCTTTATGAGCCTCTGTTCCTTTGTTTCCAGCTTCTTCAATCATTTTTTTAGCGTTATCCCATGCTCCTCCAGCGTTAGATTGAAAAATAGCCATAAGAACTCCCGAAGATGTAACTCCAGCTAATAAACCACCTAACATCTCTGCACCTCCTCCAAATCCAATAGCTACAGGTACTAATATTGCCATTAGACCTGGCAATATCATTTCTCTTAGGGCTGCTTGAGTTGATATCTCAACACATTTACTATATTCTGCAACACCGTCAGCTTCATTGAAAATTTTCATATCAGCTTTTGTAGCTTTTGAAAGGTCTGAGTCATATTTTCTCATAACCTTTAATGCTGCTTTTAATTTTGGAAGTTCATTGAATTGTCTCCTTACTTCTTCAATCATACTCATTGCTGCTTTACCAACTGCATTCATAGACAATGCGGAGAAGACAAAAGGAAGCATTGCTCCTATAAGTAATCCTGTCATAACTACAGGGTTAGATATATCAATTGATGTTATCTGAGCAGTTTGCATGAATGCTGCAAATAGAGCTAAAGCCGTCAGAGCTGCAGATGCTATAGCAAAACCTTTTCCAATTGCTGCAGTTGTATTACCGACAGCATCAAGTTTATCAGTTCTTTCTCTTACCTTAGGCGGAAGTTCAGCCATTTCTGCAATACCACCTGCATTATCTGATATAGGTCCATATGCATCAACAGCTAGCTGAATTCCAGTATTAGCTAACATACCTACAGCAGCAATAGCAATACCATAGAGACCAGCATATGAAAATGAAATTAGAATTGCAGCACAAATTAGTAATATTGGAATTGCAGTTGACATCATACCAACTCCTAGCCCAGAAATAATTGTAGTTGCAGCACCAGTATCTGACTGTTTAACTATTGATTTTACAGGACTTGTACCAGTTGCGGTATAATACTCTGTAATTTTTCCTACACCTAATCCAGCTAAAAGACCAGCTAAAGTAGCGTAGAAAACACCCATGGAAGTATATTCTATTCCGTTAAAAACCCATGTTTCTGGTAAAAAGAAATTTATTAGATAGAAAGTGGCACCTATCATTAAACCAGCAGAAACAAATTCACCAGTATTTAAAGCTTTATGTGGGCTTCCACCTTCCTTTACTCTTACAAAAAAAGTTCCAATTATTGACATGATAATTCCAGTTGAGGCAATGAATAATGGTAGTAAAATTGCATTAGTTTCATTACCTGAAAATTCTTGTAAACCAATAAAAGCAGCTCCTAAAACCATAGCTCCTATTATAGAGCCAACAAATGATTCAAAAAGATCAGCTCCCATACCTGCAACATCACCTACATTGTCACCAACATTATCAGCAATAGTTGCTGGATTTAAAGGATGATCTTCTGGAATTCCTGCTTCAACTTTTCCAACTAAGTCAGCACCAACATCTGCTGCTTTTGTATAAATACCACCACCAACTCTAGCAAACAATGCAATGGAAGATGCTCCCAAAGAAAATCCAGAAATTACCTTTATTACGGTATCAATCTCTTGAAACATGTTTTGGTAAATTAGAAAAAGAGATCCAAGTCCTAGAACACCAAGTCCTACAACCCCTAGACCCATAACTGCACCACCTGAGAAAGCAATTTCTAATGCTTTACCAAGTGAATGTTGAGCTGCATTAGTTGTTCTAACATTCGCTTTAGTCGCAACCTTCATTCCAATGAAACCAGCTAATCCAGAACATAGAGCGCCAACAACAAAAGAAACTCCAACAAGGTAACTTGTTCCTTCACTGATTCCTTTAAAGCCTAGAAGAATAGCAGTTCCAATTACAAAAATTGATAATATTTTATATTCAGCTCTCAAAAATGCCATTGCTCCATCAGAAATATTTTTAGCAATTCTTTCCATTTTTTCAGAACCAACTTCTTTAGAAGCAACCCAATTATTTTTAAAGTAAACAAATAAGAGTGCTAAAATACCTGCGCCAGGTATGAAATATAGTATGTTGTCCATAGTTGTTAATTTAATTTTATCGCAAATATAGTATCTAATATTTAGCTACAATATTCTTCATAGATGTTTTTAAGGTGTTCAGAAATCATCAATGCATCTCTACCTTCAATATGATGTCTCTCAACAAAATGTATTAGTTGTCCATTATCAAATAATGCTATGGCAGGTGAGCTTGGCGGATAAGGAAGACACATCTCTCTAATTTTATTAACAGCATCAAAATCCACTCCTGCAAAAACAGTATATAGTTTATCAGGTTTTTTATTGGATACTGTTAAAGAATGTTTAACTCCAGGTCTTGCAGCTCCAGCTGCACAACCACAAACAGAGTTAATTAAGACAAGGCATTTTCCTGATTTATCATTAAGTTCAGAAACAACTGTTTCTGCATCTTTAAGTTCAGTAAAACCTACTGATGTTAATTCTTCAATCATAGGTTTTGTTAATTCATCTGGATACATAATATAAATTTATTTGTTTAAAAATTACATAAAACCTAACTCAAGCTTGGCCTCTTCAGACATTAATTCTTGAGAATAGGGTGGGTCAAAAGTAATTTCCACTTCGACCTCATTAATTTCTTTAATCATTTCTACTCTATTTTTTACATCTGCAGGAATAGTTTCAGCTGCAGGACAATTAGGGGATGTTAAAGTCATAAGTATATGAATGTTATTACCTGAATTAATTTGTATGTCATATATTAGACCTAATTCATAAACATCTACAGGTATTTCTGGGTCAAAAACAGTTTTGATTGCTCTAACAATTTTATCCTTTAGTTCTGAATCTTTTTTTTCTGACATTATTTATTAGATAAAGCTATTATTTTAAATTTATTTTCCATAGCCTCAAGGCCATTTGATCTTTGTGTTCCAATGAATCTACATAATCCAGTTTTATTTATAAAATACAGTTTTGTATTTAAAATATCTTCTGGTGTTTGTCCAGAGAAAATTTTGATTAGAAGACTTAGTAGACCTTTAGTTATTGATGTATTACTATCTCCACTGAAAAAAATTTTACCACCTTTAAGTTCATGAGATAACCATACCTTTGATTGACACCCTTTAACTAAGTTATCATCTGACTTGAGCTCTTCATCATAATCATCCATTTTTTCACCTATTTCCATTAAATAATTTAATGTCATTTCAAAATCTTCTTCCAAAACTTTGAAGTCCTCAACAATATCATTTTGAGTTTGAGTTGTAGTCATCTTTTCATCAATTTAATTAGTGAATCAACAAAATAATCAATTTCATCCGTTGTATTATAAATAGCTAAGGATAGACGAGCAGTTCCATCTAAATCAAATTTATCCATTAGAGGTTGAGTACAATGATGTCCTGTTCTAAGTGCAATCCCCTTAGCATCTAATAGCAACCCAAGGTCATAATAATGAACGTTTTTTGTGATAAATGAAAAAATTCCAATTTTATTTTTAGCTGTGCCAACAATCTTAATTCCATCAATATTATTGAGAGCTTTCTCAGCGTATTTTTTTAAACTTATTTCATGGGATTCTATATTTTCTATACCAATATCTTCAATATATTTGATAGCCTCTTTAAAGCCTATAACATCTCCAATATTCGGAGTCCCAGCTTCAAATTTATAAGGTAAATCGTTATATGATGTCTTTGAAAAACTTACATCTTTAATCATTTCTCCCCCTCCCATATATGGCGGCATTTTTTCAAGAATTTTTTCCTTACCGAAAACAACACCTACACCTGTTGGACCATACATTTTATGAGCAGAAAATACATAGAAATCACAGTTCAAGCTTTTTACATTTATTTTTTTATGGGCTGATGATTGAGCACCATCAATTACAGATATAATATTATGTTGCGAACATATTTTAATTATATTTTGAACTGGATTAATAGTGCCTAACGTATTTGAAATATACACTAAAGATACTAGTTTGGTTTTATCAGTTATTAAACTTTTAAAATGATCTATATTAATTTCTCCCTCTTTAGATACTTCAATAACTTTTAAAGTTAATTTATTTGAATTGGCTATCATCTGCCACGGAACAATGTTTGAATGATGCTCCATTTCACTAATTATAATTTCATCTCCTTCCTTCAAATGAAATTTTGCTAATGATGATGAGATCAAATTAAGACCCTCAGTAGTTCCTCTGGTAAATATTATTTCTTTTGTAGATGATGCTCCAATAAAGTTTTTTATTAGAGATCTAGTTTGTTCGAATTCTTCAGTAGCTTTCTCAGCTAGTGTATGAATTCCTCTATGAATATTTGCATTATAGTTCTTATAATAATTAGAAATGCTATCTATCACTGATTTTGGTTTTTGTGTTGTAGCAGCATTGTCAAAATAGACTAAATTATGATTATTAATTTTAGAACTTAATATAGGGAAATCATCCCTTATTTTTTTTAAGGGATATTTATTCATAGTTGAGATCTTCAAGTTCTTTTAATATCATTAACTGATATTCTTCTCTTATTACTTTATCTGCAATTTTTTCAGTTATATCAGTACTGAATGCTGACAAAAGTAGAGATATAGCATCTTTTCTTGAAATTCCTCTGGACATAAGATAAAACAAAGCATCATCATCTAATTGACCTACTGTACAACCATGAGAACATTTTACATCGTCAGCCCAAATTTCAAGTTGAGGTTTGGTATTAACTTTAGCATTATCTGATAATAATATGTTATTGTTTGATTGAAAAGCATTAGTTTTTTGAGCTCTTTGTCTGACAAAGATTTTTCCATTAAACACGCCAATTGATCCATCATCAACGATGCCTTTATAGTGTTCATTACTTATTGAATTTTCATCAATGTGATCTACTGAGGTATGATTATCAATATGAGAACTATTTTTTATTGCATAAAAACCATACATGTTTGCATAACAACTTTTATCTAAAAGTTTGATATTAAGATTATTTCGAATAATTGACCCTGAGAAACTGTATGTATGAAAATTAGATGTGCTATTTCTTTTTTGAAAAACATTAATACTATTAAAATGATAATTTTTACTGATATTCTGTGTTGAAAAATAATTGAAAACTGCATTTTCATCCATATAAATTTCAGTTACTGAATTAGAAAAATTCCCATCTCTAGTAACATTTATAAACTCTTCAGAAAATGAAATCTCAGAATTTTTATCTATTATAAAACATTTTCTAAAATAGGTAGGTTTAGATGAATCAACAATATTGATTATTGATATCTTCTCTTTTAAAATAGTAGATTTATTAATTTTAAAAGTAAGGCAATTACTATGCAGGATAGTATTTATTGAACTAAAAATATCATCAGTTGAATCATCAATTTTTGAGTAAGAATCAATAAATATATTTTGTTCATTTTTAGATAGATCTTTTATGTTTTTAATATCAATACTATTAGGAATATTTGATATATTTTCAATATAACTGCCATTTAATATTACAATATAGTGTTTATCTTTAGTTGATATCAAATCTTTATAGCTATCAGCTTTTTTTATGTTTTCTGATGAATTGAAACTACCATATTTTTTTTCAATATTTCTTAGGAGGGGAGTGTATTTGTATTCTTCTTTATATTTTTTATAAGATAATTTAATCTTATCTAAAGATTCAGATTTGATCTCCTTTATAATATTATCTTCCTCAATTGAAATTGATTTTTTTAGATCTACTGTATCAATCATATCTAATTTTTCACTTTAATCCAGTCATAACCTTTTTCTTCTAGTTCAAGTGCAAGGTTTTTATCTCCAGATTTAACTATTTTACCATCCATTAAAACATGAACAAAATCTGGGACAATATAATCAAGTAGTCTTTGATAATGAGTAACTACAACTGTAGCATTTTCTTTACTTTTTAAAGCATTTACACCATTAGAAACTATTTTCAAGGCATCAATATCTAATCCTGAATCTGTTTCATCAAGAATTGAAAGCTTAGGGTCAAGCATAGCCATTTGAAAAATTTCATTTCTTTTCTTTTCACCGCCAGAAAAGCCCTCATTAATAGATCTGCTTAATAGTTCTTGTTTTATATTAACGAGTTTCATTTTTTCCTTCATTAGCTTAAGAAATTCAACTGCATCCAATGGCTTTTCTCCTTTAGATTCTCTTATTTGATTTACAGCGGTTTTCATAAAATTAGTTGTTGAAACTCCTGGAATTTCAACAGGATATTGGAATGCTAGGAAAATACCTTCTCTAGCTCTTTCATCTGGGCCAATATCTGAAAGTTCATTACCCTGAAAGTTTATTTCACCATCAGTAACATCATAATCTTCTCTACCAGCTATAACTGAAGCAAGAGTACTTTTTCCAGATCCGTTAGGACCCATTATAGCATGAACTTCTCCAGAATTTACTGTTAGGTCAAGACCTTTTAATATTTTTGTATTGCCTATTGATGCATGAAGATTTTTAATTTCTAACATATTTCTAATTTTTATTTAGCCAACACTTCCTTCTAATGTGAGTGATAAAAGTTTTTGTGCTTCGACTGAAAACTCCATTGGTAATTGTTTTAAAACCTCTTTGGCGTAACCGTTAACTATCAGTGCAATTGCATTTTCTTCATCTATTCCTCTTTGAAGACAATAAAATATCTGATCCTCTCCAATTTTAGAGGTTGTAGCTTCATGTTCTACCATTGAAGATTTATTTTCAATGTCTATGTAAGGAAAAGTATGAGCTCCACATTTATTGCCAAGTAATAATGAATCACATTGAGAAAAATTTCTAGAATTATTAGCTCTTCTCATTACTTTAACATGCCCCCTATAACTATTTTGTGAATGCCCAGCTGAAATACCTTTAGAAATTATTTTAGACCTCGTATTTTTTCCTATGTGAATCATTTTGGTGCCTGTATCTGCTTGTTGATAATTATTGGTTACAGCAACAGAGTAAAATTCACCAACTGAATTATCACCTTTAAGTATACATGATGGATATTTCCAAGTTATTGCTGAACCAGTTTCAACTTGAGTCCAACTAATCTTGGAATTAATTCCATTACATATTCCTCTTTTTGTTACGAAATTATAGATTCCACCTTTACCATTTTTGTCACCTGGATACCAATTTTGAACTGTTGAATATTTGACTTCAGCATCTTTTTCAGCATGAATTTCTACTACTGCAGCATGAAGTTGATTTTCATCTCTCATTGGAGCTGTACAACCTTCCAAGTAACTTACATATGAACCTTCATCAGCTACAATTAAAGTTCTCTCAAATTGTCCTGTATTTGAGGCATTAATTCTAAAATAGGTTGATAATTCCATTGGGCACCTTACGCCTTTTGGAATATAGCAGAAGGAACCATCTGAAAATACAGCAGAATTTAGGCACGCGAAATAATTATCTTTAGCAGGAACAACTTTTCCTAAATGTTTTCTTACAAGATCGGGATGTTCATTTACAGCTTCTGAAAAGGAACAGAAGATAATACCAAGTTCACTTAATTTATCCTTAAATGTTGTTCCAATGGATACAGAATCAATTACTGCATCTACTGCGACTCCACTAAGTCGTTTTTGTTCTTGTAGAGATATTCCTAATTTTTCAAATGTTTTGATAAGCTCAGGATCTACTTCATCCATAGATTTAAGCATCTTCTTTTTTTTAGGTGCTGAATAGTATGAAATATCTTGATAATTTATTCTAGGTATCTTTAAATTTGACCAATTAGGTTCTTTCATTTTCTTAAAATTTGAAAATGCTTTTAATCTCCAATCAAGTAGCCAATTTGGTTCATTTTTCTTTTTAGATATTAGTTTAACAATATCTTCATTTAGTCCTTTTGGAGCTTGATCAACATCAAAATCTACTGACCATCCGTGTTCATATTCTTTGGATGTAAATTCCTTTAAAATTTTATCGTCTTTACTCATTTCTTATTCTAGCGCAAATTTAGCATAGATTTTCTATTTAAACGAAAATAAATGCTTAAAACGCTCAGTTTAACGATAAACCATCTTTCAATGTTTCTTCAATTGAAAGGAAAGATTCGGTTCTTGTTATGCCCTTAACCTTATGGATTTTTGAGTCTAAAATTTCTCTAAAGTGAGATGTGTCCTTACATAAGATTTTAATAAAGATTGTGTATTGACCTGTAATTGCGTGTATCTCTATAATTTCTGGTATTTTTTTTAGTGATTTAACTGCATCTTTGTACAAGAAACTTTTCTCAAGATAAATACCCATAAAACAAGATATAGTATAGCCTAATTTACTGTAATCTATATCAAGTTTTGTTCCTCTTACAATTCCAATTTTTTCAAGTTTTCTCATTCTAACATGAACAGTTCCACCTGAAACGTAAACTTTTTTTGCTACTTCAGTGTAGGGCATTTTGGCATTTTTAGACAAAATATTGAGTATTTTCAGATCAATATTGTCAATTTGATAATTTACTTTCATTTTGGGTGTGTGTTTTTATAAAAAATTCAATTTTTTATAATATAAATTAAATTTTTTTAAAATTTAATCAAATACCTTAAAAATTATATTGTTTAATAGCTTTTTAGTGTAATAAATATATAAATTATAAAATCAATTTTGGGTTAATGTTGTTTACTGGGGATATCTTATGATGTCCCCTTTCTTTTTTATAATTTTTATATATTTAAGTAAACTAACTATTTAATCAATCATAAATAATGAAAAAATTCTGGACAAAAAATTATCCTTCGGGGATAAACAACAATTTAAATTTAAATCAATACAATTCATTTGTGGATTTATTTAATGAAGGATTTAAAAAATATCCTAATGAAATTGCCTTTGAAAATATGGGTAAGTCCATAACATTTAAAGAATTAGATGAATTAACTAAATCTTTTTCAAATTTTTTAACATATGAACTTAATTTGAAAAAAGGAGATAGAATAGCAATTCAATCCCCTAATGTTCTTCAATATCCAGTTGCTCTTTTTGGAGCTATAAGGTCAGGAATTATTGTTGTAAATACAAACCCTTTATATACACCAGATGAAATGAGGCATCAATTTAAGGATTCAGGTTGTAAAGCAATTTTAATACTTTCAAATTTTGCGTATAATCTTGAAAAAATAATTAGTGATACAGCTATCGAGCATGTAATTATATCTGATATGGGGGATATGTTAGGTACAGTAAAAGGTGCATTAGTAAACTTTGTTGTAAAGTATGTAAAAAAAATGGTACCGAAATATGCAATTGATTCATTTCATTCTTTCAAAAAAGCGATATCAATTGGAAAAAAATATACTTATAATCAGGTTGAAATTCAGCCTAATGATATTGCATTTCTTCAGTATACCGGTGGAACGACTGGTGTATCAAAGGGTGCAATGTTATCTCATAAAAATGTAATCTCAAATGTTATTCAGGTTTCTGCATGGATGGATATTTTATTAGAAGAAAGAAAAGAAATTGTAATTACAGCTCTTCCTTTATATCATATTTTTGCATTGGTATGTAATGCTTTAGTTATGTTTAAATATGGAGCTAGAAATATTTTAATTACAAATCCTAGAGATATGGATGGATTTATAAAGGAGTTATCCAAGTATAAATTCTCAATTATCACAGGTGTTAATACTCTATTTAATGGCCTTCTAAACAATAAAAAATTTCATGATTTAGATTTTTCAGAGCTAAAAGTTGCTTTCGGTGGAGGAATGGCTGTTCAAGATGTAGTAGCAAACCAATGGAAAGAGGTTACAGGTTGCCCTCTTGTTGAAGGGTATGGATTAACTGAAACTTCTCCAGTAGTAACAATTAATCCATTAGATGGAACTAATAAAATTGGCACAATTGGTTTACCTATTCCAGAAACTGATATAAAGTTTATTGATGATAAAAATAAAGAAGTTCCTAAAGGTGAAAGAGGAGAAATTTGTGTTAAAGGTCCTCAGGTAATGGAAGGATACTGGCAAAGGAAAAAAGAGACAGATGAAATTATTAAAGATAGTTGGTTATTTACTGGGGATATTGGTGTAATTGATGATGATGGATTTATTAAAATTGTTGATAGAAAAAAGGAGATGGTATTAGTGTCTGGATTTAATGTATTTCCTAATGAAGTTGAACATGTAATTTCTTCTCATCCAAAAGTTTTAGAAGTTGGAGTGATAGGTGTTCCTGATAAAAAAACTACTGAGGCGGTAAAAGCCGTTATTGTAAAAAAAGATGACTCATTAACTGAGGAAGAAATTAAGTCTTTTTGTAAAGAAAAACTTACTAATTATAAGTGCCCAAAATATATAGGTTTTACTGACGAATTACCAAAGTCAAATGTTGGAAAAATTCTAAGAAGGATAATAAAGGAGAAAGATTTAGAACTAAATTCTTATTGATATTTAATTTAGAATAATTCTAAATTAAAACATATTAAAATTATTTTTTGAACTTAATTTTTCGGATGTTACATTTGTTTGAGTTTTAAAACTTGGTGCTTAAATGCAAACTAAATTAACTGAACTATTGACCCTTTTTCGTCACAAAATATCCCAAAATTTTGGTACAGTTTTCTTATCTCTTTTCTTGTTTTTTCCATTACATCTGAAAGCCCAAGACGATCAGTCTCAAAACTTTGATCCATCTATAGTAAAAAATGGTGAAAATTTATTTAAAGGTAACTGTACAGTTTGCCATGCAATTAATGAGGTAATTATAGGTCCTGCACTTAGAGATGTTCACGAAAGACAATCGGAAGAATGGATTTATGCATTCATAAAAAATTCACAAAAAGTAATCAAAAGTGGAGATGAATATGCGGTGAATCTTTATAATGAATACAATAAAACTTTGATGACTTCTTTTGATTTTTCAGATGAAGAATTAAATGCAATTCTTACTTATATAAAAGATGAATCTAACAAAGAAGTTCAAGTAGTTGTTGCTGATTCAGGACAAAGTTTAGAAGAAGGTCCAAGCAATTCGGTTTCTTCAGATGAACTATATATTTCACTAGGACTTAATTTATTACTATTATTTATAATAATATTTGTCCTATTTAGATTTACTAACCTTTCCAAAAAATATGTTCTTTTAAAGGATAGTCAATCAAAAGGTAAACTTTTGGATGAAGATGATCTTGAAGTTGTTGATAATAGATTTGATTTTAAGAAATTTATTAAAAGTAATAAGGTTATTGGAATTACTTCATTTCTATTTATTGCAATTTTTGTTAAATCATGTATAGATGGTTTATATACCGTTGGTATTCAACAAAATTATCAACCAACCCAACCAATTGCATTTTCTCATAAAGTTCATGCTGGTCAATATGAAATTGATTGTAATTATTGTCATACTGGAGTAAATATTTCAAAGTCTGCTAATATTCCATCAGTAAATATTTGTATGAATTGTCATAATGCAATAAATACCGATAAACCTGAAATTCAAAAAATATTAACTGCTTACGAAGAGAATAGACCTATAGAGTGGGTTAGGGTTCACAATCTACCTGACCTTGCATACTTTAATCATAAGCAGCACGTGGCTGTTGGTGGATTAGATTGTGCTACATGTCATGGACCAATAGAGGAAATGGATGTGGTATATCAATATTCAGAACTTACAATGGGATGGTGTATTAACTGTCATAGAGAAACCGAAGTAAGTTCAAAAGGTAATGATTATTATAAAAAACTTGTAGAATTACATAATAGTTCATCTAAGAAACCAATGACAGTTGAAGATATTGGTGGACTTGAATGTTCAAAATGTCACTACTAATTATGAGTAAGGGAAAAAAAACATATTGGAAAGGGATTGAGCAACTTAAAAATGAACCTTCATTTGTAAAGAATGCTCAAAATGAGTTTCCTGAATACCTTCCAATCAAAGGATCATCTGATAATTCAAGAAGAGATTTTTTGAAGATGATGGGTTTTGGAATTGCTGCAGTTTCTACTGTTGCATGTGAAGCGCCAGTAAAATATGCTATACCTCATGTTGAGAAACCTCAAGATTTAGATCCATCTTTAGCAAATTATTATGCATCAACTTATGTAATGGGTAGTGATTATTGTAGTGTTGTTGTTAAAACTAGGGAAGGTAGACCTATAAAGATTGATGGTAATAAATTTTCCAAAGTAAGTGCAGGTTGTACTTCTTCTCAGGTTGAATCTTCGGTATTGTCTCTATATGATAAGCAAAGATTAACTGCTCCATTATTAAATAAAAGAGAATCATCGTGGTCTGATGTTGACAAGTTTATTATTGAGAAGTTATCTCAACTAAATAAAAAGAAATATGTAGTTAGTTACACTATCAATAGCCCATCTACTTTAGAAGTAATTAATAAATTTTGTGAAAAATATAA
The DNA here is from genome assembly GCA_902626505.1 of uncultured Marinoscillum sp. Taxonomy (GTDB): domain Bacteria; phylum Bacteroidota; class Bacteroidia; order Cytophagales; family MED-G16; genus MED-G16. The sequence continues at coordinate 63,427 of CACOFQ010000003.1, read as the reverse complement.
TGCTAAACATATACAATATGATAATATATCATATAACGGTATGTTAGATGCAAATTTTGAATACTATGGTAAAAGAAAATTGCCTTTTTATGATTTTTCTAAGGCAAAAACAATTGTTTCATTTGGGTATGACTTTTTAGGAAGCTCATTTAATCATAATTTATTTAATAAACAGTTTACTGAAAGGAGAGTTGTTAATAAAGATAACAGAGAAATGTCTAGGCTATATTCATTTGAATCTAATCTATCTTTAACAGGAGCTAATGCAGATCATAGAGTCCCTATTAAATCACATCATTCTCCGCTTTACATTGCGGAATTATACAACATATTATCTAAGAAATTAAGTAAAATATCTTTTACTGGTTTAATTGATGTAAATACTGAAATAAAATATGATAAATTAAATGATATTGCTGATGAGCTCATACAGAATAAAGGAAAATCTATTATTATTTCAGATTCTAATAACAAATCTGTTCAACTTCTTGTTAATTTAATTAATGATCTATTAGATAATTATGGTAATACCATTGATATTAATAGATCTTATAATATTAGGAAGGGTGATGATAAACAGTTTAGTCAATTTATAAATGATTTATCAAATAATAATGTGTCATCATTAGTTTTTCTGAATTGTAATCCAGTTTATGACAATTTTAAATTTTCTCAGATAAAAGAAAATTTAGATAATGTATCTCTTAAAATATCTACCTCTGATAGAATTGACGAAACTTCCGTTAAATGTGATATTATTGCACCAGATTCTCACTTTCTTGAATCATGGAATGATCATGAGCCATTAGAAAATTCATTTAGTTTTACTCAACCAACAATCAGTAACATATTTGATACAAGACAATATCAAGATTCATTTTTGAAATGGACGGGAGAAAAAAATAATTTTTTCTCATTCATAAAAAATAATTGGAAAAAGAAACAAAAATTAACTAATTCAGATGAGCCATTCCAAATCTTTTGGGATAAGTTGTTACATGATGGTGTTGCAGAATTTATTGTTGATGAAAAAAGAAATATTAATTCTTCTAAGAGTTCTAGAAAGTTTTTGTCAAAAATAAATTCTGAAATATTATCAATAATTAATGATAATAAAGAATCAGGTTTTGAATTAAATATTTATCAAAATCTAACTGTTTCTGATGGTATTCAAGCAAATAATCCTTGGTTACAAGAAATGCCTGATCCCATTTCAAAAGTATGTTGGGATAATTATTTATCAGTTAACCCTAAAGATGCTAATAAATTAAATATTAAAACAGATAGTGGAACAATGACAACAAATTTATTGACTCTTTCAATAAATGGTGCTGATTTTGAAATTCCAGCAATTATTCAACCTGGTCAAGCTGAAGGTACCATGGGTCTTGCTCTTGGGTATGGGAGAGAATTGGCTGGTCCTGTTGGTGATAATGTTGGTTTTAACGCATTTGGTTTAATTGATTCATCTAATGAATATCAAAATTTAGTAATTAAAAATGTATCCATTTCAAATTCTGGAAAAGAATATAGAATTGCTCAGACTCAAACTCATGAGACTATTATGGCTAGAGAAAGTGTAATACAAGAAACTACTTTAGATGAGTATAAGAAAGACGTTTATGCCGGTAAATATCAATTTAAAGTTGCTACCAGCCAAGGTAAGAAAAAACCGGAAGAAGTAACCCTTTGGGATGGACATGATTATCCTAATCACCATTGGGTAATGTCAATTGACTTAAATGCTTGTACTGGATGTGGTAGTTGTGTAATAGCTTGTCAAGTTGAAAATAATGTACCGGTAGTAGGTAAGGAAGAAGTTTTGAATAGAAGAGAAATGGCTTGGCTTAGAATTGATAGATATTATTCAAGTGATGCAGATGTTGAAGATTTACAAGGATTAGAAGTTGCTGCTGAAAATCCTGATGTTACTTTCCAACCAATGATGTGTCAACATTGTAACAATGCACCTTGTGAAACGGTATGTCCTGTTGCTGCTACAACTCACAGTTCAGAAGGTTTAAATCAAATGACTTATAATAGATGTATAGGAACAAGATATTGTGCTAATAATTGTCCTTATAAAGTAAGAAGATTTAACTGGTTCAAATACCATGATAATGCTCAGTTTGACAAAAACATTGCTATGAATAATGATCTTGGTAAAATGGTGTTGAATCCTGATGTTACTGTTAGATCCAGGGGTGTTATGGAAAAGTGTTCTTTCTGCATTCAAAAAATTCAAGAAGGTAAACTTTTAGCCAAATCAGAAAAAAGAAGTTTGAAAGATGGTGATGTAAAAATGGCTTGTGGAGCTGCATGTTCTACTAATGCAATAACATTTGGTGATGTTAATGATAAGAATAGTAAAATAAGAAAGAAACTTAAAGTTGAAAAGATTGATAAGGCAACTCTAAAATTAAAAGAAGAGAGAGCTTATGCTGTACTTGATGAAATTAGAGTTAGTCCAAATGTTTGGTACTTGAGAAAAGTAAGAAATAAAAAAAATGTTTAAAAAATGCATGTAGAATCAAAGTTAAGAAAGCCATTAATAACTGGAGGCAAGACTATTAAGGATGTATCTGATGATATATGTATAAGGGTTGAAGAAAAACCTTCATGGATGTGGTATGTTGCAATGATTATTTCAAATATAACTCTTATTATTGGTGCATACGCAGTTTATAGAACCTTATGGGATGGTATTGGAATGTGGGGACTAAATAAGACAGTAATGTGGGCTTGGGATATTACAAATTTTGTATGGTGGGTAGGAATTGGACATGCTGGTACATTAATCTCTGCTATTTTATTATTATTTAGACAGAGGTGGAGAATGGCAATTAATAGATCTGCCGAAGCTATGACAATATTTGCTGTAATATGTGCTGCAATGTTTCCATTACTTCATATGGGAAGACTATGGATAGGTTTAATTTGGGTATTACCATTACCAAATACATATGGATCACTTTGGGTTAATTTTGCAAGCCCATTATTATGGGATGTTTTTGCAATTACTACCTATTTTTCTGTATCTCTTGTTTTTTGGTATATTGGATTAATTCCAGATTTTGCTACCATAAGAGATAGAGCCAAAATAGCTGGTAGAAAAATTTCTGCTGTTATTTATGGAGCATTGAGTTTTGGATGGGATGGTGCTGCAAAGACATGGTCTAGATATGAAACTGTATCATTGGTACTTGCCGGTCTTGCAACTCCTCTAGTTTTATCTGTTCATACTATAGTATCTATGGATTTTGCCACTTCAGTTATTCCTGGCTGGCACACTACTATTTTCCCCCCTTATTTTGTTGCAGGAGCTATTTTTTCAGGTTTTGCTATGGTATTAACTCTATTAATTATAACTAGAAGGGTTTATAAACTAGAAGATTATATAACAATCAAACATTTAGAATTAATGAATATTGTAATTATTGTAACTGGTTCAATAGTTGGTATAGCTTATTTAACAGAATTATTTATGGCTTGGTATTCAGGAGTTGAGTATGAGCAATATGCATTTTATAATAGAGTTACCGGTCCTTATTGGTGGGCTTACTGGTCTATGATGACATGTAACGTAATTTCACCTCAATTATTCTGGTTTAAAAAAATTCGAACGAATATAGCTGCAACATTTATAATATCGATTATTGTAAATATAGGTATGTGGTTTGAAAGATTTGTTATTATCGTAACCTCATTACATAGAGATTTCTTACCATCAAGCTGGGCTATGTTTTATCCTACTATATATGATGTGGGAATGTACTTATTTACTTTTGGTTTATTCTTTACTGCATTTTTAGCGTTCTCAAGATTTTTCCCAGTAATAAATATGGCGGAGGTAAAAAGTATTTTAAAACATACAGGTGAAAAAGTAAAAATTAAATAATGGACGAAAAAGGAAAAAAGTTTATTGTTGGTATTTATGAAGATGAAGATATTCTTCTTAATGCTATAAGTTCAGTTAAAGACAAAGGCATTAATATTTATGAAGTTTATTCTCCTTTTCCTGTACATGGTATTGAAAATAAACTCGGTTATAAAAGATCTAGATTGTCTATTGCTGCATTTTGTTTTGGTTTCTTAGGTCTATGTTTAGCATTAACAATGATGATAGGTATGATGACAATAGACTGGCCAATGATTATTGGAGGTAAAGACTTTCTCCCTTTACCTGTATTTATACCTGTTACTTTTGAGATGACAGTTCTATTATCTGCATTTGGGATGGTGGGTACTTTTTTTGTAGTAAGTGATTTAAAACCATGGGGTATACCAAAAACCTTTGATTTAAGATCCACAGATGATAAACATGTTATGGCTATTGAACTTGGCGACAATAAAATTGATTCAAAAAAAATTAAAACAATTTTAAATACTACTGGAGCTTCTGAAGTTAATGATAAGGTAATGGATTTATGAAACATATTATAAAATTTATTTTAGTGATAATACTTATCTCTTCTTGCTCAGCAAGGAAGGACGATCCTGGTGTTGAATATGCTCCTAATATGTATCATTCGGTACCTTATGAGCCTTTATCTCAAGTAAAAGATGAAGAAATTGGAAGTTGGTTAGATTCTAATCCTGATGATGGTCATGGTGAGTTCTATAACTCTAACCCATACAATCCATATGGTATGACCATGAGGGAACCAGTTGAGAATACTGTTAGGAGAGGTTCTTATCTACCTTATAGAATACCTAAAGATAGTATTGAATTAGCTGCTAAAGTAAAAAATCCAATTGAATCATCAGATGAAGTTTTGAAAGAAGCTAAAGTTCTTTATGAAAGATATTGTATTCATTGTCATGGTGAAAAAGGAATGGGAGATGGATTAGTAGGACAAGTATATAAAGGTGTAACAGCATATAACTCGAGGTCAGTAAAAGATAAATCTGAAGGCCATGTCTTTCATGTAATTACCCACGGTAAGGGCAGAATGTGGGGGCATGGATCACAGATTTCAATTGAAGATAGATGGAAAATTGTAAAGTACGTTCAAACACTTCAAAAACAATAGTATGAAAGAAATTTTTGATTTTAATAGTAACCTAAAAAAGAACATACTTTACTTGTTTGTTGGAGGAGTAATCCTTTCGCTTATTGGACTATATCAGATCATAAACTCCGGTCATAGTCATGAAGAAGTTTCCCAAGCTGTAGGGACCTATAATTCTGGTGATGGTCATTCAGGATATCATTGGTACCATAGATTATACTCTAATCTATGGATAAATGTAGTCTACTTCCTTGGTATTTCAATTTCAGCTATATTCTTTGTTGCTATTCAATATGTTTCTCAATCAGGATGGTCTGCAGGAATTTTAAGGGTACCCCTAGCAATTGGGAGGTGGTTGTTACCTGGTAGTATTTTAATGTTAATAGTTTTTGCAATTACTAATCATGATGTATTTCATTGGACCCATGAATATCTATATGATAAATTAGATCCTAGATATGACTATGTAATTGATGGTAAAAAAGCGTATTTAAACCTTCCTTTTTTCTTGGGGAGGATGGTTTTCTTTCTCGGAATGTGGTATCTGTTCTATGCCTTAATACTAAAACATGTTGCTCGAGAAGATAAATTAGGAGGTACAGAATCGTGGCAGAAACTTTTTACTATTTCAACTGTATTTGTTGTTTTCTATGCTTTTACTCAATCAGTTGCGGCTTGGGATTGGGTGCTCTCAATAGATACACACTGGTTTAGTACAATGTTTGGGTGGTATGTGTTTGCTAGTTGGTGGGTTTCTGCTTTAGCATTAATTACTTATATCATTATTATATTACGAGATAATGGATACCTAACTTTTGTGAACCACAGTGTTCTTCATGATCTAGGAAAATATGTTTTCGCATTTAGTGTTTTTTGGACTTATATATGGTTCTCACAATTCCTTTTGATCTATTATGCAAATATTCCAGAAGAAACAATTTATTTTGTTGAGAGACTCGATAGTGATATTTATTTCCCTTTCTTTATCGTTAATCTTATTTTGAATTTCTTTTTTCCATTTTTGTTTTTAATGACTAGGGCTAGTAAAAGATTTACTAGATTCTTAAAGATTGCATGTCCTGTAGTTTTATTTGGACATTTTATTGATTTTTATCTAATGATAACACCTGGTATATTAAAATCAAATGGTGGATTTGGTTTTTTAGAAATAGGATTACTTTTAGTTTTTTTATCTGCATTTTTATTTGTTATTTTAAAAGGTCTCACCAAACTTCCTTTGGTTGCCAAAAATCATCCGATGTTAGATGAAAGTTTACATCACGATATTTAATTTTTATTTTGAAATTTTTAATTAAACAAAAGATTTTTTGGTTGTAAAATTCATCAATTGATAGATGGAAATTTACAACCTGGTATATAAATTTGCTTTATGAATTTAGTAATAGGACTGATTTTAATTTTATCTCTCACTGCAATATTTCTATTCTTTAGATCTGCAGAAATATTGAGTGTTGCTAAAAAGAGAATTTCAGATTCCTTTGAAGATGGAAATAATAATTTTAATGCTCTATCAGGTGTTATTTTCTTAGTTATATCTTTTGTTGGAATTATATGGTATTCCTATGATCAGTTTGATAATTATTTTCTTCCAATGGCATCAGAACATGCACCTGAAATTGAGGTTCTTTTTTGGGTTACTACTGCCATTACCTTTACCGTATTTATATTGACACAGATTGTAATGTTTTACTTCGGATATAAATACAGGTTTAACAAATCTAGAAAAGCATATTTCTATCCCGAAAACCATAAGCTAGAAATTATTTGGACTGTAATACCTGCTATAGTATTAGTTGGGCTTATAGGTTGGGGTTTAGTCAAATGGAATAAAATTATGGGTCCTCCTCCTAAAGATGCAGAAGTAATTGAAGTTGTTGGATATCAGTTCGCGTGGGCATCTAGATACCCAGGACCAGATAATGAATTAGGTAACTCAAATTACAAATTAATTGACGTTGATAATATTGTTGGTATAGATTTTTCAGACTCATCTTCACTTGATGATTTTATGCCAAGAGAAATTTATATTCCAAAAGGTAAACCTGTTGTTTTCAAGATTAGAGCACGAGATGTTATTCACAGTGTTTATTTACCTTATATGAGATCTCAAATGAATGCTGTTCCAGGTATGCCCACCCAGATGTGGTTCGTTCCTTCCAAAACAACTGAGGAGATGAGAGCTGAAACCGGAAATGAAAATTTTAATTATGAAATAGTATGTAATAAAATTTGTGGTAGAGCACATTTTTCCATGAAGCATACTGTTGTAGTAGTTGAAGAATGGGAATATATTAAATGGAAGAATTCTCAGAAATCTTGGATAGAGAAAAATCCTGATTATTATTCAAATTTTGTTAAAAACAATTCTACGGATGTAGCCGTACTAAACAATTAAATATGGGAGTTACAAAAACAATAACAAGTAAGTCAAAAACTAAAGTTGAAGAACATCATCATGAACACCATGAGGAAAGTTTTATCACTAAATACATATTTAGTGAAGACCATAAGATGATTGCTAAACAGTTTCTTATAACTGGTATCTTTTGGGCTATAGTTGGAGGTGCTTTGTCATCTCTATTTAGAATTCAGTTAGGATTTCCTGATATGGATCTTACTGCATTAAGTCCAATTATAGGTAATTGGTTGACTCCCCAAGGTAAAATTGATCCAGAAGTTTATTTGGCTCTAATTACTATGCATGGTACTATAATGGTATTTTTTGTGTTAACAGCTGGTTTAAGTGGTACATTTAGTAACTTTCTCATACCACTCCAAATTGGTGCTAGAGATATGGCTAGTGGTTTCTTAAATATGTTATCATATTGGTTCTTTTTCCTCTCAAGCATTGTAATGTTTATTTCTATATTTGTTGAGGGAGGCCCCGCAAGTGGTGGTTGGACTATTTATCCTCCTCTAAGTGCTTTACCTCAGGCAGTATCTGGATCAGGTATGGGTATGACTCTGTGGCTGTTTTCAATGTCTCTTTTTATAGTATCTGCATTACTTGGTGCACTAAACTATATAACTACAGTTATCAATTTAAGAACTGAAGGAATGACTTTCTTTAGGATGCCTCTTACTATTTGGGCATTTTTTGTAACGGCTATTTTAGGTGTTTTGTCCTTTCCAGTACTCTTATCTGCAGCATTACTACTAATTATGGATCGTTCATTTGGAACAAGTTTCTATTTGTCAGATATTTATATTGCTGGTGAAGCTTTGTCAAATCAAGGAGGTAGTGCAATTTTATTTCAACACCTGTTTTGGTTCCTTGGTCATCCAGAAGTATACATTGTTATTTTACCTTCTCTTGGTATAACTTCTGAAATTATTGCTACTTGTTCAAGAAAACCAATTTTTGGATACAGAGCTATGGTATATTCTATATTTGGTATTGGAGCATTATCTTTTGTAGTTTGGGCACACCATATGTTTATTTCTGGAATGAATCCATTTCTAGGGTCAGTATTTACAATATTGACACTTATTATTGCAGTACCATCTGCTATTAAGGCATTTAATTACATAGCAACACTTTGGAGAGGAAATATAATTTTTACCCCTGCCATGTTATTTTCAATTGGTTTAGTTTCATTCTTCATTTCTGGGGGATTAACTGGATTATTTTTAGGTAACTCTGTTGTTGATATTAATTTACATGATACATATTTCGTTGTTGCTCATTTTCATATTGTTATGGGTAGTGCTTCATTCTTTGGACTATTTGCTGGTGTATATCACTGGTTCCCTAAAATGTTTGGAAGAATGATGAATAGTACTTTAGGCTATGTCCATTTTTGGGTTACCTTTATTGGTGCTTATCTTGTTTTCTTTCCATTACACTATATTGGAATAGCTGGATTTCCTAGAAGATATTATTCATTTACTAATTTTGAAACAGGAAGAATTGAATCATTTATTGATTTAAATACTTTTGTAAGTTTTGCTGCAATTTTAACCTTTATAGCTCAATTTATCTTTTTATTTAATTTCTTCTATTCTATGTATAGAGGTAGAAAAGCATCTGCTAATCCATGGAAATCAAATACAATAGAGTGGACAACTCCTGTTGAACCAGGTCATGGTAATTGGCCAGGAAAAATACCTACAGTAACTAGATGGCCATATGATTACAGTAAGCCTGGAGCTAAGGATGATTTTATTCCTCAGCATATTCCTCTTTCCTCTACGAAAGAATCTAATATGCCTGAAGATGAACACAGGTAAATACAATGTTCAGTTTTTTAGGATCTAGTTATAAAAGCCTAACAAAAATAAGTTTAGTACTTCTTTACCTCCTAATACTTGCAGGGGGAATAGTAAGATGTACAGGATCGGGAATGGGTTGCCCAGATTGGCCAAAGTGTTTTGGTATGTATATACCACCAACCTCCGTTTCTCAATTACCAGAGAATTATAAAGAGACCTTTGTAGAAGGCAGAATTGAAAAAAATAGAAGACTTTCCAAAGTTTTAAATGCTATAGGTTTAAACGAAACAGCTGATAAAATAATTAACGACCCAAGTATAAAAGAAGCTGAAGAATTTAATGTATTTAAGACATGGACTGAATATATAAATAGACTTATTGGTGCTGTAGTTGGTTTTTCCTTAATTTTTATTTTTATATCATCTATTAATATTAAGCCATTCAATTCAAGATTATTTGTGCTATCATTTCTATCTTTAATATTAGTATTTTTTCAAGCCTGGGTTGGGTCGATAGTTGTTTCAACTAATTTACTTCCAGGACTCATAACATTTCATGTTATTGTTGCTTTAGTGATTATATGGAATGTTATATTATGTTATTATTTATCATCTAATAATAACTCAAAAGTTGTGAGATCTTCAATGCTTTCGTACGCAATTATATTGAGTTTATTTCTATTTTTAATTCAAATGATCTTAGGTACAGAAGTAAGGGAAAGTGTTGACACGTTTTTAAAGATTTTTGGTTTTGAGAATAGGTCTCAATTAATTGAAAATTTAGGAAGTGACTTTATTATACATAGATCATTCTCATTAGTTATATTATTACTTCAATTTTATATAACATATTTAGTTTTTATTAGATCAAAACATTCAAAAGAATTTAAAACAATTACAATTTTTATGCTTGTTTTAATAATATCTGAAATTTTAGTTGGAGCTGGTATGGCATATTTTGAAGTTCCAAGAGTTTTACAGCCTATTCATTTACTTTTAGCATTTATGATAGTTGGTTTACAGTTTTACATATATCTAAAGAATTCTAACATTAAAAAAGTAAATTTGTTATGATACTTACTACCTCTAAAACTATATTTGCGATTGAAAAAATTATGGGTTTATTTAAAGTTATATTTGAATTAACAAAGTTTAGACTTTCTTTGCTAGTTTCATTTTCAGCAATATTTGGGTTTATTCTTGCCTCTGATAATATCATTTTTTTTGACTTATTAATATTAGGATTGTCAGGTTACTTGGTAACTGCAGCATCAGTGATTAATAATCAAATTCTTGAAAAGGATTTAGATAGAAAAATGGATAGAACAAAAAATAGACCTCTTCCAACAAATAGAATATCTAATCGAGATTCTTTAATAGTCTCTATAATCTTTATGATAATCGGTTTATTTATTATGATATCATATTTTAATTTGATTGCTGGTATTTTAAGTTTAATATCCTTAATCCTATATACATTTATTTATACACCACTAAAGAGGGTCGGGCCAATTGCAGTTTTTATCGGAGCAATTCCAGGTGCTTTACCGCCTCTAATTGGTTGGGTGGCTTTTTCTAGTGAAATTACTATAGAAGCTATAATTATTTTTAGTATTCAATTTATATGGCAATTTCCTCATTTTTGGGCTATTGCATGGATTTATCATGATGATTACAAAAAGGTTGGTTTTAAATTATTACCAAGTAAAGGAGAAAAAAATTTTAATACAGCTCTTAATATAATGACATACACACTCTTTTTAATACCATTAGGCTTATTACCTACTATTTTTGGTATAACTGGAATTATATCAGGAGCAATAGCTGTTTTTTGTGCTATTCTATTCCTTGCACAAACTTTTAAGTTATTTAAAGATTATTCAAGATCCTCTGCATTAAAGATAATGTTTGGTTCTTTTATTTATTTACCAATTGTTCAAATTAGTTTCATTTTAGATAAAATTTAAATTTATGAGTACTACACAAACTTCTAAAATATTGAGAATGAATCCTAGAATCTTTATGGTTTGGATTTTTATGATATCTATTTCAATGATATTTGTTTCATTAATTAGCGCATATATTGTTAAAAAAGGTGAACCCGGTGGATTTAATGTTGATCTTCCGTCTATGTTTTATTATTCAACTGCTTTAGTCTTGCTAAGTAGTATTTTTAAACAGTTATCTTATTTTGCTTCAAAGAAAGATAATTTTAAAAGTCTTAAATTATACCTTCTTCTTAGTTTAGTTACTGGTATTTTGTTTTTAGTGACACAATATTTAGGTTGGGTGCAATTAGTTGGTGGGGGAGTTTATTTTGTTGGTCACCCTGATGGTTCATTTATATATATACTAAGTGGAGTACATGCATTTCATTTAATTTCTGGTTTATTCTTTATTTTATATGTTTATAGTAAATCAGTCAAATTAGATGTACATTCTAAAAATATGTTTTTTGTTGAAATGTCTACTACTTATTGGCATTTTCTTGCTGGATTATGGGTTTATTTATTTATTACTTTGTATTTTTATAACATATAAAAATGGCTAATTCGGTATCAGTAAACACATCTAACAAAGATTTATGGGCAGGAGGAGCTGAGCCCTATAAGGCTAGTTACGGAAAGCTCATGATGTGGTTTTTTTTAATATCAGATGCATTTACATTTTCTGCATTTTTAATTGCATATGGAGTTATAAGGTTTAGGCACCCAGGTTATGAAGGTACTTTATCAGACTTTTCTTTTTCTCAAACTTATTGGCCTGTCCCAGAGAAAGTTTTTGAAGCATTCCCATTTTTTCATGGTGTAGAGCTTCCACTAGTTTTTGTGGGTCTAATGACATTTATTCTAATTTTAAGTAGTGTAACCATGGTTTTAGCAGTAGAAGCAGGTCATAGAATGGATCGTCAAGGAGTAGAAAAATGGATGGTTTGGACTATCTTTGGAGGATTAGTATTTTTGGGATGTCAAGCTTGGGAATGGTCACATTTTATACACGGAACAGATGCAGGATCAAGACTTCTAGATGGTTCAATTATTTATGGAGCTAACCTTCAGCTCAATCAATATGGACCGCCAGATTTTGCAGCTTTCTTCTTTTTTATTACTGGATTTCATGGATTCCATGTTTTTAGTGGTGTTGCGCTTAACTTTCTAATATTTTATCAGGCAACTGTTGGAATTTTAGAAAGAAGAGGTCACTATGAGATGGTAGAAAAAGTTGGTCTTTATTGGCATTTTGTTGATTTAGTTTGGGTTTTTGTTTTTACATTTTTTTATTTAGTTTAATATTATGATAGAACCAGAAATTTCAACTATAAAACCTGAACCAGCTGACAAGAAAAAAATTTTTAAGATTTGGTGGGTTGCTGGAATATTAGCATTAGTAACCGCTGCTGAATTCTATGTTGCATTACAATTTCCTGAATCATGGAAAGGTTTTAAAATATTTTTATTTATCGGTATGACATTCATTAAGGCAGGTTATATAGTAATGGAATTTATGCATTTAGGTCATGAACAAAAATCATTGATGTGGACTATTCTAATACCAACTGCTTTTGTTGTTTGGCTTCTTGGAGCATTATTTATTCAGGCTGATGCTATTTATCATGCTATTTACGGCTAATGAATCTTTTTAGAAAAGGTTTTGTCCTTTTATTTGCGCTTCTTTTCCCAGTAATTATTTTTTTATTTCTCAAATTTTTTGGAGAAAATGAATATGAACTTTCTGTTTATAATTCTTCTTGTTCCAATTCAATTGAAAATTTATTTTCAGAGTCAAATATCAATTCAAATAATATTAAAATATTAGATGTAAGAGTTAGTGATGATAATCTTTTAATTGATAACTATATTAATAAATTAGATATCAGTGATGAAATTAAAGTTATAACCTTATCTGACCAACCACGTTATTTAAAATGGTTGAATATTAAGGTTGATAGTTTATTAATTAAAAATTTAACTACTTGTATTGAAAATGTTGTTTTTGATAAATCCTTTATTTTATTGATGGATAATAATAATAACGTTAGAGGATACTTTAATTCAGCAGATAGAAGAGAGATTGAGAGATTAGATGTTGAAATTGATATATTAAAATTAGTGAAATGAATAATAATTTAGTAAAGGTTATTACAATTGTCTCCATTATTATTCCTTTGGCAGTTGCTGTGCTTCTTTTTATGCCAAGTAAAATTGAATTATTTGGAGACTGGACATATAAACTTCCACACTTCAATGCAATTATTAATTCATTAACATCTGTATTTTTGATCTTATCATTTTACATGATTAAGTTTAAAAAAAATCTCAGAGCTCATCAGAATTTAAATACTGCCTCATTTGTTTTAGGAGCAATTTTTTTAGTTTCTTATATTATTTATCATTCTTCAGTAGAAAGTACTTCGTATCAAGGTGATCAGAGATTTATTTATTTCTTTTTTCTCATTTCTCATATACTATTATCAATAGTAGTTGTACCATTTGTTTTATTTGCTTTCTATTATTCATTATCTAAACAAATTGAAAAACACAAAAAAGTAGTAAAATATACATTTCCAATTTGGTTATATGTTTCTGTCTCTGGAGTGATAGTTTATTTCATGATTAGTCCTTTTTACGTCCGATGATAAAAAAGATATTACCCATTATTTTTATTTTAATATCCGTAACTGAATTATATTCTCAAGGATGTTCTATGTGTAGAGGTATTGTTGAAAGTGATGCAAATTCAGGAGGTACGGGAATTTCATCTAGTATCAATTCAGGAATAATATATTTATTCACATCTACTTATGTTTTAATAATAATTGGAGCTGGATTCTGGTATTATAGAAGTAAAAAAAACATTAAAGAAATTGAAAAGAAAGATAAAATCAAGAAAAGGGTAGCTTCACTAATTGATTAAGACTACTTTATTTTTTTCATAAGTTTATTAGAAAAAATAAAACTATTAAGTTCTTTTATTTTAGTTTTTAGAATCTTTTTATTATCGCCTTCCCAAAGTTTTTTTCCATTATGTAAAAACATAATATATTCTCCTATCTCTATAACAGAGTTCATGTCGTGAGTTACAACAATTGTAGTTGTTTTTAGTTTTTGGGTCAATTCTAAAATAAGATCATCTATTTTAATAGCTGTCAATGGATCAAGTCCTGAATTTGGTTCATCACAGAATAAATATTTTGAGTCATTTACTATTGCTCTGGCTATACCAACTCTTTTTTTCATTCCTCCACTTAATTCAGATGGCATTTTTTGATTAACCTTATCTAATCCAACAAGGTTAAGACAATGATTAACTTTTTCAATTTTTTCTTTTTCAGAAATTTCAGTAAGAATATCTAAAGGAAACTTAATATTTTCTTCTACATTTTTTGAATCAAATAATGCACTTCCTTGAAATAGCATTCCTATTTCTCTTCGTATTTGGGTTGTTATTTTCTTATCGGATTCCGTAAAATTTCTTCCATCAAATAGAACTTTTCCTTTATCAGGAGATAACAATCCAACAAGACATTTTAATAAAACACTTTTTCCAGTACCGCTAGCTCCAATAATTAAATTAGTTTTTCCTTTTTCAAATTTTCCGCTAATTCCATGAAGAACTTTTTTGTCTTTAAAGGATTTAGTAATATTTTTTATTTCTATCATAATAAAATTTGGGCTAAAATATAATCTGCTACTAATATTGCAATACAACTATTCGTAACAGCATTTGTACTTGATTTCCCAACTTCTAATGCTCCACCTGAAGTATAATATCCTTGAAATGAAGATATAGATGCAACTATGAATGCAAATACATAAGACTTGATTAATGCAAATGGTATATTAAATGGATTAAATTCATATCTTAATCCATATATATATTCTTGTCCTGTAATTACATCAGTAAATACTCCTGCAGTATATCCTCCAAATATTGCCAGGGTTGCTGAAATTACTACTAGTATTGGAAACATTAGTAATGCTGCAATTATTTTTGGAAGTACTAAATATGAACTAGAATTTACACCCATTACTTCAAGTGCGTCAATCTGCTCCGTTATTCTCATTGTACCGAGTTCCCCTGCAATATTTGACCCAACTTTACCAGCAAAAACAATTGCTATTATAGTTGGTGACAACTCGAGAAGAGTCATGTCTCTAACAACCAAGGAGATTACATAATCTGGTATTAAAGGACCTACAAGATTAAATGCTGTTTGAATAGTTGTAACAGCACCCATGAATATTGATACAATAGAGACAATAAATAGACTATCATAACCAATTTTAATACATTCATTTATTGTTAGACTAAAATATGTTTTTAATTTTTCTCTTCTTTCAAATAATGAAATTAAAAACAATATGTATTTTCCAAAATTTTTCAATTAATAATCTATTTATTCATTAATATACATACAAATTTGTAAATTAAATATATCATTTTAGTCTTATGAATAAAACTATAATAATAACTGGAGGATCAAAGGGGATTGGACGTTCAATAGCTATAAAGTTTGCTGAAAATAATTTTGATATTTATACATGTTCTAGAAATAAGAATGAACTAATAAAATTACAATCTGACATTAATTCAATTAATTCAAATATTAAGGTTAATACTTTAAAATGTGATCTATCTACGAAAGAAGGTAGTTTAAAATTTATTGATTTCATTAAAAAAAATACTAATAAAATTGATGTTCTTGTTAATAATGTTGGAACATTTGTGCCTGGAAAATTAATTGACGAGGAAGATACTGCTTTAGAAAATATGATCAATATTAATCTTTTTTCTAATTATTGGGTAACTAAGGGATTGGTAAGTATGATGACAAAAAAGAAGCAAGGACATATTTTTAATATGTGTTCAATAGCTAGTAAAGTAGCATATGCAAATGGGGGATCTTATTGTATATCAAAATTTGCTCTCTATGGTATGAGTCAGTGTTTAAGAGAGGAACTAAAGGAATATAACGTAAAAGTAACCTCTGTATTACCTGGTGCTGTTAGGACAGGAAGTTGGGACGGAACAATATTACCTGATGAACGTTTCATAAATCCAGATGATGTTTCTAATTCAATATATTCTTCTTATAGAACATCTAAAGGTGCAACAATTGAAGAAATTATTATCAGACCACAACTAGGAGATATTTAAATAGAAGAGTTGAGAGATTATTTCAAAAACAATTTATTTTCATACAATAGGAGGAAGTCTATTTCAGTTTCAATTGGAAATACTGCAATTGGAGGCGATAATCCAATCAGGATTCAGTCTATGACTACTACTGATACTATGGATACAAATTCTACTGTTAATCAGGCTATAAGAATGATAAATACAGGTTGTGAATTAGTTAGAGTAACAGCCCCAAGCATTAATGACGCTAAAAACTTAAAGAACATCAAAAATGAGCTAAATAAAAAAGGTTATAATGTACCTCTTGTTGCTGATATTCATTTTACTCCTAGTGCAGCAGAAATTGCTGCTGAGATAGTTGAGAAAGTTAGAATAAACCCAGGTAATTATGCTGATAAGAAAAAATTTCAGAAAATAGAATATGATGATATTTCTTATAATGATGAAATAGAAAGAATTTATGATAGGGTATCCCCATTAATTAAAATTTGTAAACAAAATGGTACAGCAATGAGAATTGGTACTAATCATGGATCATTATCAGATAGAATAATGAGTAGGTTTGGTGATACACCATTAGGAATGGTAGAATCTGCATTAGAATACTTGAGAATATGTGAGGATCATAACTATTATAATATAGTTTTATCTATGAAAGCTAGCAATCCATTAGTAATGGTTCATGCGTATAGGCTTTTAGTTGAGAAACTAAATAATTCAAATTTGAAAGATTACCCTCTACATTTGGGTGTTACTGAAGCAGGAGAAGGGGAAGATGGTAGAATCAAGTCTGCAATAGGTATCGGAACTCTTTTAGATGATGGAATTGGAGATACAATTAGGGTATCATTAACTGAAGAACCAGAGTTTGAATCACCAGTAGCAAAAGTTTTGGTTGATAGATACCTCAATCGGAATAATCATTTAAAGATTAAACCTCCTAGCAATATTAATTTTTCTCCATTTAAATATGAGAAAAGGGAATCAGATGAATTGTTAGATATTGGAGGAGATAATTTTCCTATTGTTATTTCTAATCTTTCAAACTTAGAAAAAATAAATAATGTTGAACTAGAAAATCTTGGTATTACATATGATCCTAAATCTAAAAAATGGGAAAGATCAGATACATCACCTGATTATATTTATGTTGGAGATTGTATAGATCACAAAGAAGTGAACTATAAATTAATTTTAAACTATACTACCTGGATTAAAGAAAAAAGTAATAAAAATTATTACCCTTTATTATCACTAAATGAATTTAGTAGTATTGATTTAAATTTAGTTTCAGATAAAATTAATTTTTTAATTATTAATTCATCTGACTTAGAATCAGTTAAAAATATTCAAATACCTGAAAATTTTGTATTGATTTTAACTACTAATAATGAACATTATATGCCGGATATTAGAGCCTTTTTTATGAAAAATCATAAAATAAAAAACCCAGTTATATTATCTAAAAATTATGATCTTAGCTATTCAGATAAGTTTATTATTCATTCATCAACAGATATTGGAAGTTTATTTATTCAGGGTTATGGAGATGGAATCTTTATAGGTAATCAGTCTTCTAATAATAAAGAGATAAAAAAAATAAATAGTTTATCCTTTAAAATTCTTCAAGCTGCAAGGGTAAGAGTTACTTCAACTGACTTTATTTCTTGTCCATCTTGTGGTAGAACTTTATTTGATTTGCAGGAGACTACTGCTATGATAAGAGAAAGGACAGATCATTTAAAAGGATTAAAAATTGGGATAATGGGTTGTATCGTTAATGGGCCTGGAGAAATGGCTGATTCTGACTATGGATATGTTGGCTCAGGAAAAGATAAGATAACCTTATATAGGGGTCAAGACGTAGTTAAAAGAGGAATTAATTTTAAGTATGGAGTTGATGAACTAGTAAATTTAATTAAAGAAGATGGAAATTGGATAGAACCTTAATATTTTATAATGAATAAAAAACAAAAAAAAATATCATACTATTTTGATTTTTCTGAAGTTTTAACATATTTCTTCAGAAAAAAAAAATCAAATTCTAAAGCTAATTTTAGTTTGAAAGCTATGCACACTGTAAATAAGATATCAATTATAATGTTTCTTATTGGAGTAATAGTTGTAGTTTTAAGAAGATTGATTTGAAATATTTTTTAATACCTCTGTGTATATTTATTTTATTCTCTTGTTACAAAGAAAAAGAAATAAATCAATATAATCTAAGATATTTAGCTCTAGGAGATTCATATACAATTGGTGAAGGAATTGAATTTGAAGATAATTACCCAAATCAAATAGTTAATCAAATTTTTTTAATTGATTCTGTTACTGTTATTGCAAAAACAGGCTGGACTACCGATGAGCTTATCGATACATTAAATAATTTACAGCTTGATAAATTTGATGTTGTTTCTTTATTAATTGGAGTCAATAACCAGTTTAGGGGATATCAAATTGATAAATATGTAATGGAATTTGAAAATCTACTAATTAGAGCTATAGATTATTCTAAAGATAAAAAAAATGTATTTGTATTATCCATTCCTGACTATGGGGTGACACCTTTTGGGAAAGTAAAAGGACAAGAAAGAATCTATAGAGAAATAAATTCTTATAATAATATTAATAAGATAATGGCTGAAAAATACAATGTTATGTATTTTGATATTACTGAAATTTCTAGAAAAGCAGAAAATGATACATCCTTACTTGCAGAAGATAAATTACATCCATCTAAAAAAATGTATAAAATATGGATAGATAAATTAAAACTCGAATTAATAGATAGCCTAAAAAATAGTTAAGAAACGATATTTATAATTTTATTTGGAACAATTATAATTTTCTTTATATCAGTTTTACTGACCCATTTCTTTACATTTTCAATTTCTAAAACATTTTTCTCTATTTCTGATTTAGGAAGATCTAAGCTAAATAATTGTTTAGCTCTTAATTTTCCGTTAATCATTATTGGATATTCATATTCATTTTCTATTAAGTAATCTTTATTGAAATTGGGATATTTCGCAAATGAAATACTCTCTTTATTATCTAATTTACTCCACAGTTCCTCACAAATATGAGGTGCAAATGGGGAAATGATAATAGTTAAAGGCTCAATAATTTCTCTTTTATTACAATTTATTTTACTTAAACTATTCACAGTTATCATTAATTGACTAATACATGTATTTAATGATAATCTCTCAATATCTTCTTTAATCTTTTTAATTGCAGTGTGAAGTATTTTAAATTCCTCTTTTGAAGGTTTTTCATTTGATATATTTAATAAATTATTATTATAAAATAATGACCAAAATCTATTTAAAAACTTATAAACTCCTTCTATTCCATTAGTATTCCATGGTTTAGATTGTTCAATTGGCCCTAAAAACATTTCATACATTCTAAGTGTGTCAGCACCAAATTTAGAAATGATGCTATCTGGATTTACAACATTACTTTTGGATTTTGACATCTTTTCTGTTTCAAAGCCACATATATATTCCTTTTTTTCTAAGATAAATTCAGCATCTTTATATTCATTTGATGATTTTTTAAAAGTATCAATATTTAATTTGTCATTATGAACAAGATTAACGTCGACATGGATTTTAGTATATTCATATTTATCTTTTAAATTGTATGATACATACTTATTAGTTCCTTTTATTCTATAAATAAAATTTGATCTACCTAAGATCATTCCTTGATTAACAAGTTTTTTAAAAGGTTCAGGAGTATTTACATATCCCAAGTCATATAATACTTTATGCCAAAATCTTGAGTAAAGTAAATGTAAAACTGCATGTTCAGCTCCTCCTATGTATAAGTCAACTGGCATCCAGTATTTAATTTTTTTATAATCAGCAAATTTCGCTTTATTATTAGGGTCAAGATACCTAAGGTAATACCAACATGACCCTGCCCATTGAGGCATTGTATTAGTTTCTCTTGAGTAAATTTTACCGTCTATTTTAACTTCTTTCCAATCTTTATTTCTTGCAAGTGGTGATGATCCGTCGTCAGTTGGTAAATAACTTTCAACTTCTGGAAGAACTACAGGAAGATCAGATTCATCAACAGAAAATCTTTGATTTCCTTTATGTAAAATTGGAATAGGTTCACCCCAATATCTTTGTCTTGTGAATATCCAGTCTCTTAATTTATAATTAACTGTTCTTTCTCCTTGATTTTTATCTTCAAGTAATTTAATTACTATCTTCTTAAATTCAATATTTGATTTACCATCGAATTCTCTAGAATTAATTATTTTTCCATTTCCAGTAAAGCATTTTTCATTAGTATCATGATCAATAACTTGAGTTATTTTTAAATCAAATTTTTTAGCAAACTCATGATCCCTTTCATCATGTGCAGGAACTGCCATTATTGCTCCTGTTCCATAACTAGACAACACATAATCAGATGTCCATATTGGTACTTTTTCATTTGAAATTGGATTTAATGCAAAGGCACCAGTAAAAACACCAGTTTTATTTTTTTCGTTTTCTTGTCTTTCAAGTTCACTTTTTGTGGAAGCTAAATAGACATATTTTTCTACTTCATCTTTATAGTTTTCTGTGGTTATTTTATTTATAAGTGGATGTTCTGGAGCTAAAACCAGATAAGTAGCTCCAAAAATTGTATCGGGTCTTGTAGTAAATACTTTTATGCTATCGTTATTATTTACATTAAAATTAATTTCAGCACCTTCTGATTTTCCAATCCAATTTTTTTGAGATATTTTAATAGATTCTGGCCAGTCAAGAGAATCTAAATCTTCCAGTAATCTTTCTGAATAATCAGTAATTCTCATTACCCATTGTTTCATGGGTTTTCTTATTACAGGAAAACCACCTCTTTCACTTACTCCGCCAATTACCTCTTCATTAGAAAGTACAGTTCCTAATTCCTCACACCAATTAACATCGACCTCATCAATATATGCTAATCTTCTTGAGTCAATAAAATTATTTTTTTCATCTTCATCTAGGTTAGATGGTATTTTTAATCTACTAATATCACAAGCTTTATTTTTATCAGTATCAAAGTAGCTATTATAAAGTTTTAAAAATATCCATTGAGTCCACTTATAGTATTCACTATCACTAGTCTTCACCTCTCTGTCCCAATCAAATGAAAGACCAAGAGTATTTAATTGTTCCTTAAACCTTTTGATATTTTCTTCTGTAGTTTTTTTTGGGTGCTGACCAGTTTTTATAGCATATTGTTCTGCAGGAAGGCCGAAAGAATCGAATCCCATAGGATGAAGAACATTAAAACCCTCAAGTCTTTTATATCTAGAAATTATATCAGAGGCAATATACCCTAAAGGATGACCAACATGGAGTCCAGATCCTGATGGATAGGGAAACATATCCATTACATAATATTTTGGTTTATCGTTAATTTCAGACTTAAATATTTTTTTAGATGCCCAATTATCTTGCCATTTTTTTTCTATTTCTGAAAAATTGTAAATTGACTTTGACATATTACAAAATTAGTATTAAAATGTTTTAATTTATTGCAATAAGAGGTATTTCATTTTTTTCTAAATACTAAAGTGACTGGAACTCCTTCTAATTTAAATTTTGTTCTAAGTTTATTTAGTAAATACCTTTTATAGGGCTCTTTAATGTATTGCGGTAAATTACAGAAGAATGCAATTGTAGGAGTTTTAGTAGGTAATTGAGTTATATACTTAATCTTTATATATTTTCCTTTGGTTGCGGGTGGGGGATACTTCTCAATTTCAGGAAGCATCTGATTATTAAGTTGGGAGGTAGTTATTTTTTGAGATCGGTTTTCAAATACATTTATTGCAGATTCAAGAACTTTATGAATTCTTTGTTTATTTAAAACTGACGTAAAAATTATTGGAGCATAGTTTAGAGGGCTAATTTTATTTTTTAGTTTTTCTTCAAATTCTTTAGTGCTATGAGTATTCTTATTAATCAGATCCCATTTATTTATCATTAATATAATTCCCTTTTTATATTTTACTGCTAAAGATAAAATATTCATATCCTGACTTTCAAACCCTTGAACTGCATCAATCATAATTATACAGATATCACTATTCTCCAAAGCTTGAATAGATCTCATTACAGAATAAAATTCAATATTTTCTTTAACCTTAGCTTTTTTTCTTATTCCAGCAGTATCAGTTATAATAAATTCCTTTTTAAATAAATTATATTTAGTATCAATAGAATCTCTAGTAGTTCCAGATATATCAGTTACAATATTTCTTTCTTCTCCTAAAATTGCATTTATAAATGATGATTTACCAACATTTGGTCTACCAAGTATAGAAATTCTAGGTAAGTTGTCATCATTTTTTTTTATGTTGTCATCTAATTTATTGACAATTACGTCAAGTAATTCTCCAGTTCCTGATCCGCTAATTGAAGAAATTGGAATTATTGTTGACTCCTTAAGTCCTAGTTCATAGAATTCATTTGAGTTTAATTCTAATTCATAATTATCTGCTTTATTAGCTACTATTATTATATCTTTTTTAATCCGTCTAATAACTCGTGCAAAATCATTATCTAGAGTAGAAATGCCATTTTTACAATCTACCATAAACAAAATAATATTTGCTTCATTAAGTGCTAAAATAACTTGATCTTTTATTTTTTTTTCAAAAATATCTTCTGTGTTCTCTACATATCCACCTGTATCAATTACTGTGAATTTTTTACCATTCCAATCAGACATTCCATAATGTCTATCTCGTGTTACCCCACTTTCGTCATGAATAATTGCTTGTCTTTTTTCTACTAGTCTATTGAAAAGAGTTGATTTTCCAACATTTGGACGTCCTACAATTGCTACAATATTACTCATTAAAATAAGTATTAATTAAAAGGCGAATTTAATTAATACTTATTAATTGAATATTGTTTTCTAAAATCATTGTATTTATTTTATCTAGTTCAGAATCTTTGATTTCATTCCATCTTTGAAGTTCTATATCAATCAATTTAACAAGCTCATCTCTTACGCCATACATTTGATCAGTGGGTTTATAATTACCTCTGCCAGCTACACTTGATAAATGAGCAAGTTTATTATTTAATCTTATAGGAAAGTTTAGTGGATCTTGACCACTTTTATTCTTTGTTTGATATAAATTTTCTTCAATATTTGTAATTCTTTCAATGATATTTTTAATTGAATTTCTTATTTGTTCATGGTCTTCATTAAGCTTACCATTAAGATTATTTAATTGATCTCTAGTTGATCTAATTTGTTTAATAGTTTTATGGATTTCTGTAACTTTGTCTCTAATTCCAATTAAGAATTCAAACTGTTCTTCAAGATCTTCATTTGAAGATGAACTTCTTTCATCTTTTAATATTTTAAATGATTCGGTTATACTTGATTCTCCAACAGTAAGTTTTACATAATATTCTCCTGGATGGGCTTTTGGACCAGTTAAACCAGCAGCCCACATAATAAGACCATCAAAACCCTCTGCATTATCATATCTCATATTCCAAACAAATGAATTTTTTTCACCATCTAATTTAAGTGGCGATTTTTTATCATTTAATGAATATTTCTTAATTATATTTTTATTTCTATCTAAGAATTCTAATGAAATATTTTTTTCAGTATCAACTAAATTATTATTAATATTAAAGAAAACTTCAACTCCATTATGATGATTTTTACCTTGAGTAGCTGAGGATCCTCCCCAAGATGAGAATCCCATACTATAACTATCTATTGGCTTGAATAAATGAAAATCTTTAGTGTGATTTGATTCATTTAATTGGTGTAGAGGAGTTAAGTCATCAATAATCCAAATTGATCTTCCTTGAGTAGCTGCAATTAAATTATTGTTTTTAATAGTCATGTCAGTAATAGGCACTAATGGTAAATTTATTTGGAATGAATTCCAAGATAATCCGTCGTCAAAAGAAATAAAAACACCTGATTCCGTACCACTATAAAGTAATCCTTTTCTTTCAGGATCGGCTCTTAATACTCTAGTAAAGAAATTATTTGGTATGCCATTAATAATCTTAGTCCATGTCTCACCATAATCTTTAGTTTTATACATGTATGGTTTAAAGTCTCCATTTTTATAAAGAGTTCCAGCTACATATAAGCCACCTTTTGTGAAAGGGTCTGGTTCAACACTATTCCACATAAGATATTTTGGAGCATTAGGAGGAGTCACATCTTTCCAGTTTCCTCCTGCATCTTTTGAAATATGAATCATTCCATCATCTGATGCAGCCCAAAGTAATCCTTCTTCATACGGTGATTCACATGCAGCAAATATTGTAGCGTAATATTCTACGGCAGTATTATCTTTAGTAATAGGTCCTCCTGATGGCCCTTGTTTCTCTGGTTCATTTCTTGTTAGGTCAGGACTAATTACTTCCCATGTTTGACCTTCATTTTTTGTCACATGAAAATAATTTGAAGTAGTATAAAGCTTGTTATTATCATGAGGAGAGAAAAATATAGGAAAATTCCATTGAAATCGATATTTCATATCTTCAACTCCATGCCCCATTGGATTATTTGGCCACACATTTATTGTTCTTTGTTCTCCTGTACTATGATCTAATCTTGTAAGGTAACCACCATAACTTCCTCCATATACAATATTAGGATTGTCAGGTTTTGCAGCCATGTGAGCACTTTCACCACCTGCAGAAGGCTCCCAATCTCTTTCTCCTATTCCTCCGGAATTTACTCTATGAGCAACCCTTTGTGTACTATTATCTTGTTGAGCTACAAGAATATTATAAGGAAAACTGTTATCTGTAGCAACTCTGTAGTATTGAGCTGTTGGCTGATTCATATATGTAGACCAGCTTAATGCAGCATCATTACTAACTTGGGCTCCGCCATCATCACCAACTATTAATCTGGAATTATCTTTTGGATCAATCCATAAATCATGATGATCTCCGTGAGGTGTTCTATACCTTTCAAATGATTTACCTCCATCTTCTGATCTCCAAAAAGAAACATTCATTACATAGACTCTATTTTCATTCTGAGTGTCAGCATAAACCCTAGTGTAATACCATGCTCTTTGTCTCAAATTTCTATCATCATTTACTCTTTTCCATGTTTCACCTCCATCATCTGATCTGAATAAACCCCCATTTTGATTTTCTATTAAAGCAAATATTTTTTTTGAGTTAACAGGAGATACTGAAACTCCACTTATTCCCCATAATCCTTTAGGAAGGCCAGGTTTATCTGAAATATTTTTCCAGGTATCACCACCGTCAGTGGATTTCCATAATCCAGAGCCTTCACCACCACTTTCTAGACTATAAGGAGTTCTTCTTATATTCCATGTTGAAGCATATATTATTCTTGGATTATTTTTGTCAATTGATATATCAACAGCTCCTGATCTTTCATTTGCAAATAATACTTGTTTCCATGATTCTCCACCATCAGTTGATTTGTAAATACCCCTATTATTACTATTTTTAAATAAATTGCCCATAACAGCTACTAAAACAATATCTGGATCTTTTGGGTGAACAGCTATTCTACCAACTTGAACTTGGTCGATATTCAGATTCATTTTTTTCCATGTTTCACCAGCATCATCTGATTTCCAAAATCCTCCATAACCAGGTGAGACATTTCCTCTCACTGTTTTTTCTCCAGTTCCAACATAAATTGTATTTGGATCTGATTCACTTGCAGTTACTGCTCCTATTGATCCACCAAAATACCCATCTGAAATATTTTTCCATGTAACTCCGGAGTTAGTGGTTTTCCATACACCTCCACCTGTAGCACCAAAGTAATAAGTGCTTTTTGAATTAGTTGATCCAGTTACAGTTGCTGATCTTCCACCTCTGTAAGGTCCAATTGATCTCCATTTTATATCTGGAATTTCATAGGAAATTTGATTAGAACTAGTATTTTTTTTCTTTTGTTTTCTTTGGGGAAAAACATCAAGAGAAATTGTAATTATGATTAGTATAGCTATTATTTTTTTCATTTTGGTATTATTTATTCTTTTAAAACTATTTATTTTTTTAGTTCAATCATAGATAAATTATTATTTAATGTTTTATAAATAATAATAGACTTCCCATAATCTAAAATTGAAACTTCATTTTGATTAGAAATTGGGTCCATAAAATAATTTAAATTATTGTTCAAAAAGTATGATTTTTTTATTTTTTTATCTGTTACAATAAGAAACTTTTGTTTTTTATTGAGATGATAATATTGAAATTTAAGATTATTTATATCATTGAAATTTATCTTATTATCATCCATAAATAAATTATAATTATCATAGGAAGCTAGAAGAGGATTTTTTCCAGAAGCCTCATGAATCATTATAAATTTTGAATCTTTCTCATTTCTATACTGATCTTTTAATGATAATATTTTACCATCTAAATTGATATTATATAATTTTCCTTCGTCACTTAATATCTCTATTTCACTTTTAGACGAACTACTTGATTTTTTAAAGTATAACTTATTAGATATTTCAGAGTCAAGATTAATTGGAAATCCTTTATAATTTTCACCTCTTCTATTTTTTACATAAATATTCCCATCCCTTAAAACTATTATAATATAGTCTTTACCTCTTACTCTTTTATGGATAGGAGCTTGAACAAGATTGTCATTCATTGAAAGAGGATTCCAGCCTTTTAAAATATTTCCACTTTTATCATAAAAATATATTTCTCCATTATCATGAGATGATATAATTCTATATCTCTTTGATTTATCATAGTCAATAATATTTAGATGAGTAATAGGAGATTCAGAAGGGTTTTCAAAAGGAAAGCCAATTAAACGATTTCCTTTTCTATCATATCCATATATCTTATCAGAACTTGCAAATAGAATCTGCTTTTTATTGTTTTTATAATAATCAATTGTAAATACTTTAGATATAATTTTCTCTATTGAATCAGACCAAATTGGTTTTAATGAATTAGAAAGATGATGAATAAAATTTTTTTCATCTTGTAAAATAACCTCAGGCTTATTATCGACATGACTAAAAATTATGTGAGGTTTTGATGATATATTATTTTTAAAAGAAAACTCATTAATAATATTTTCTCCTATTTGAAAATTATCAGCGTTTTTCTCTTTAAGGTTCATACTCATGTAGAATCTATCCTTAATTTTATTAAGTTGAACAGACGCAAAACCTATGTTTGTTTTCAGAGGAAATAGTCTAGATATATCAAATATCATTAATATATTATGTGACTCATTTAGTTGTTTTTGAAATTTATTAAAATTTAAATTTTTTGACCAAAAATCATTTTCTAACATTAAAGAATTTAACTCAATCAAAGAATTATAACTCTTTGAAATAAGCATAAAATGATTGTAATTAAAGTAATAAAATGCATCTTCTTTATTATCAATTTGTGCTGCTAAAAATATTTTTTCATCATTAAAAGAATAAATTCCATTATCAATTTCCTTTTCATTTTTGATAGTGGTAATTGGTTTTTTTATTACTGATATCTCAAAAAAAGTATTGGAGTTTAAACTTTCAATTAAAGCTTTGCTTACAGTTTGAGCAGTATTTAAACTATTACTCATTGACTGATTAATATAGAAAACAGTATTTGAAGGCATGAAATTCAGAATAGAATCATAATTACTATTATTATATGATTTATTTGTTTTCACTTCGGAAGAAAAGCCATTCATTCTAACTAAATCATTAGTTATTTCAACATCATAAAAAGACTTTTCAGGTAATAATTTCAGATATCTACTAAATAATTCTTTTGGAAAAACATTTGTAATTATTTTTTTTATTTCACTAAAGTTTACATAGATATTTCCAAAATCATTTTTTATTTTAACTTGAGAAAATAAACTTGGATTCATTTCTTTAAATAAAAGTTCAGAATTATTAATACTTCTTATTATATCCTCTATAATTATTGAGTTTGAAGAGTGAACTATTTTATTATCTAAGAATGAAAAAATATGATTAATATCATTTTTTTTTGCCTCAAATATTACTTCTCCATTTAAATTTCTTTGATTTAAATCATATCCTTTTTCCCTCAGTTTTTCAATAATAAAATTTTGATCTAAGTTTTTTTTATAGCTTAAATAAACAGGTTCTAGTATTTTATTTGATAAGTTAAAATATGATATTAAAACTTTATTATCCTCAAGGTACTCTTGAATTCTTCCGTCAATAAATTCATTAAATAAACTATAATCATTTATTACATTATTAATTGAGTTTTTAAGTTTGGATTCACTTACTTCTGATAATAGTTTATTCCATTGAAAATTTGGCTCATCTAATTCAATTATTATAGCAGATTTTGATGGAACAATGTCCCAAAGATTTGAGGTTGATTTTTTTTCATTATAGTTGATATAGAAAAAAAAAGAAGATAAAAGAAAAATAATGAATAACGATAATCTTTTTTTCATCTTAAATCTTAATTTTGATTTTACAATTACTTTTTTAAAGTTAAATTTACTGAAATTAAATGAAGCAATATCATAATCTATTACGAACAATTTTAGAAAAAGGAGAGAAAAAATCAGATAGAACTGGAACCGGAACAATAAGTATTTTTGGGCATCAAATGAGATTCGATCTTAATGAAGGGTTTCCATGTATAACAACAAAAAAACTGCATTTAAGATCAATAATTTATGAATTATTATGGTTTTTAAAAGGAGATAATAATATTAAGTATTTGAATGAAAATGGAGTAAGAATATGGGATGATTGGGCAGATAAAGACGGATACTTAGGTCCAGTTTATGGAGTGCAATGGAGAAGATGGGAAGGTAAAGACGGTGAACCTCATGACCAAATAAAAAATCTTATTAAGGATTTGAAAGAAAATCCACACTCAAGAAGACATATTATTAGCGCTTGGAATGTTCCATATATTGATACTATGGCTCTACCTCCATGTCATACTATATTTCAGTTTTATGTTTTAAATGGTAAACTTTCATGTCAATTATATCAAAGGAGTGCAGATGTTTTCTTAGGTGTTCCTTTTAACATAGCATCATATGCTTTACTTACGATGATGGTAGCTCAAGTATGTAATTTGAAGCTTGGAGATTTCGTTCATACATTTGGAGATGCTCACATATATCTTAATCATATAGATCAAGTTAAATTGCAGCTTGAGAGAAATTTTTTTCCGCTTCCAAAAATGAAAATAAATAAAAATATAGATGATATATTTTCCTTTAAGTATGAGGACTTTGAATTAGTTGACTATATTTCTCATCCACACATTAAAGGAGAGGTTTCGGTATAAAAATTTTTTACTTTGTTTTGAAATTTTATCTTTGCATCGCATTTATGCAAGGAATTATTTTTAAAAACATCTAATTAAATATGTTTAGAATCCTAATCTTAATATTTCTTACTAATAATTTATTTTCTCAATCAAAACAATATCTTGAATTAGATTTAGAACAATGTATTGAAATAGCTCTTGAAAATAATCTACAATTGAAAAGAAGTATAATTAACGAACAGCTTCAGAAAGTTGGTTACAACCAATCACTTCTTCAACAAGCTCCTACGTTAAATGTTTTTTCAAATTATGGTAATAATTATGGTAGATCGATTGATCCAACTACAAATACTTTTATTTCCAATAATTCAAATTTTTCAGGTATTAGTGCATCCTCTAATATGAATTTATTTTCGGGATTTTCAGTTCGAAATAACATAAAAAGATCTAAAGCATTATTAGAGAAAAGTGTTTTTGATTTAGAGAATACTAAGAATAATGTGATGCTAAGTGTTGTTAGTGCTTACTTGAATGTACTTTTAAATACTGATAGACTTGATAATGCTAGATTTCAATTACAATCAACACAGGAACAATTAAATAGAACTAATAAACTTGTCGATGCTGGTTCAATAGCTATAACAAATAAATTAAACCTCGAAGCACAATTAGCTGGAGATGAATTAGCATTAATTCAACAAGAAAATAATTATAGGTTAACTATTCTTCAATTGAAGCAATTATTATTATTAGAAACACAAAAAGAAATTAAAATTATTAAACCAGTTGTAGAGCTATCTCCTTCTACTGTAATTGATTCAGATCCTAATGAAATATTTAATTTAGCCGTTAGCCTTCTGCCTGAGATTAAAAGTGCTGAAAAAAATGCCCAATCAAGTTTATATGATTTAAGAATTTCTAGAAGTGGTAGATATCCTTCAATTAGTGTTTCATCTAACTTTTCATCTAACTATTCTAGTTTTGCTAATAGAGAGAGAGAATTTTATGATGGGTTTTCAATGCAACCTACAACAATTGGATTTTTAACTAATAATCCATTAGAGACGGTATCATCATTATCACTAGTACCGAATGTCGTTGGTTCGGATAAAGACTTTACTATCCTAGAACAATGGAAGGATTATTTAAGTAAATCTTTATCTTTTTCAATCTCAATACCAATATTTAACAGATATCAGACATCAGCTAATATTAAAAGAGCAAAATTAAATAAAGAAATAGCAGATATTGGTGTAATTGAAGCACGAAATCAAGTTCGTCAAACAATAGAAACATCATTTAATGATGCTCTTGCTGCATCTAAATCATATTCTGCATCTCAGAAACAAGTGAGAGCTTTGGAGGAGTCATTTAGAATAATAAAAAGCCAGTATAACTTAGGATCTGTTAATTATACTGAATACCAGATATCGAACAATAATTTAGTTAGAGCAACAAATGATTTATTGTCTTCAAAATATGATTATATTTTTAAATTAAAAGTTTTAGACTTTTATCAAGGAAAAAAATTAACTTTTTAGATATGAAAAATAAAAAAACATTAATAATTATAGGATCTTTAGTAATAGGAGGAATTATAATACTTAGTATTGGAAATAGACTTGGTTGGTTTGGTGGAGTAAAACCTATTGAAGTAGAGGTTAAGGAGGCTTCAACTGGTAAAATTACTGAGTTGGTTACTGCTTCAGGGGAGATTCAGCCAGAGGTAGAAGTTAGAGTAAGTCCAGAGGTCCCTGGAGAAATTATTGATTTAACAATTATGGAAGGAGACTATGTTGATGAGGGAAAGTTGTTAGTTGTTATAAGACCTGATAATTTTATTAATGCTTTAGAAAGAGCCAAAGCAAACTATAATCAAGTAAGAGCCAACTTATCTAGTTCTAAATCTAATTTATCAAGATCAGAAGCTCAATTTCTTAGATCTAAATTAGAATTTAATAGACAAAAATCATTATTTGAACAAAATGTAATATCTGATTCAGAATATGAAATTGCTGAAACTAATTTTAAAGTTTCCACACAAGATTTAGAATCTAGTAAGCAAAGTGTTAAAGCAAGTGAATATGTTGTAAGGAGTGCAAAGGCAACTGTTGATGAAGCAGAGGAAAATTTAAGAAAGACTAGTATTATAGCTCCTATGACTGGAACAGTTTCTCTACTAAGTGTTGAATTAGGTGAAAGGGTTGTAGGTACATCTCAAATGGCTGGTACTGAATTATTAAGAATTGCTGACTTGTCTATTATGGAGGTAAGGGTAGATGTTAATGAAAACGATATAGTAAGGGTTGAAATAGGTGATACAACAAATATTGACGTAGATGCTTATAATACTTATGATAAAGTTTTCAAGGGTATTGTAACAGAGATAGCAAGTACAGCTAATCCAAAGCCATCACCAGATGCAGTTACTGAATTTAAAGTAAAAATTAGAGTCATTAATGATTCATTTAAAGACTTGACTATTGAGGAGGGTATTGAAAATCCATTTAAACCAGGTATGACAGCAAGTGTAGAAATTATTACGCAAGAAAAAAATGATATATTATTAGTTCCTATATCTTCAGTTACAACTAAAAATGAAAAAGATAGCCTTGGAAACGAATCTATCAAACAGGTTGTATTTATTGCAGAAGATGGTAAAACTAAAATGGTTGAAGTAGAAACTGGAATAAGTGATTTTGAAAATATTGAAATATTATCTGGATTAAATAAGAATGATAAAGTCGTGAGTGGCCCTTATATTGCGATATCACAAAAACTAAAAGAAGGTTCTGAAATATCAATCACAAAAATTAATGATAAAAAGATAGGTGATAGTGAAAAAGGAACAACAGTTGAAGTAAGAATAGGCACTTAAAAACATTTTCATCTTTTTATAGTTATTATATCTATACTTATTATTTTTGCCGAATAATTTAAATTTTTATGGATTTATTTGAAAAAATTTTAAAAGATAAAGGCCCACTAGGTGCCTATTCCCACATTGATGATAATTACTATATGTTTCCCATGCTTGAAGGTGAAATTGGCCCTAGAATGAAGTTCAAGGGAAATAATGTTCTTAATTGGAGTTTAAATAATTATTTAGGTCTTGCTAATCATCCAGAAGTTAGAGATGCAGATGCTCAAGCTGCAAAAGATTGGGGTTTATCTTATCCAATGGGAGCCAGAATGATGTCTGGTAATTCGGTATATCATGAAAAGCTTGAAAATGAGCTTTCAAATTTTGTTATGAAAGAAGATTCAATCTTATTAAACTATGGATATCAAGGTGTTTTATCGATTGTTGATGCTCTTCTTGATAGAAAAGATGTTGTTGTTTATGACTCTGAATGTCATGCTTGTATTATTGATGGTTTAAGGATGCATATTGGTAAAAGATTTGTCTTTCCTCATAATGATATTAAAAATCTTAAAAGTCAATTAGACAGAGCTACCAAAATAGTTAAAGAGACTGGGGGAGGAATATTAGTTATCACTGAGGGTGTATTTGGCATGTCAGGTAACATGGGAGATTTATCTTCTATAGTTTCATTAAAGAAGGAGTATAATTTTAGATTATTAGTAGATGATGCACATGGGTTTGGAACGATGGGTAAAACAGGTGCAGGTTCAGGTGAGGAACAAGGTGTACAAGATGGTATTGATTTATTCTTTTCAACTTTTGCAAAGTCAATGGCAAGTATTGGTGCTTTCGTATCTGGAAATGCAGACATAATCGATAATTTAAGATATAAGCTAAGGTCTCAAATTTTTGCAAAATCTTTACCAATGCCACTGGTAATTGGTAATTTAAAGAGGTTAGAATTATTAAGGAATAACCCAGAATTTAAAAACAAATTATGGGAAATTGTTAATGCAGTTCAAGGAGGTTTAAAAGATAACGGATTTAATATTGGAACAACTCAGTCTCCAGTAACACCTATTATTTTAAAGGGTGATGTGTATGAATGTACAAACTTAATTAAAGACTTACGTTCAGAATATAGTATTTTTTGTTCAGGGGTTATTTATCCTGTAGTTCCAAAAGGTGTCATTATGTTAAGAATTATTCCAACAGCTTCCCATTCTCTAGATGATGTAAATGAAACAATAAATGCATTTAAAGAGGTAAAAAAGAAGCTTGACGATGGAATTTATCAGAAAATGGGCGAAAAAGGTGCTGTTTTGACATAAATTATCTAAAAAACGGCCTTATCTAGTAGATTTATTAGTTTTTTTTACTTAAATTGTTATAGTACTATTTTTTAATTTAAATTTTATATAATGAGTAGATACGACGAATTAACTGGCTTAGTGAATGACTTAGGTCCTGACTTCGCTAAATTTTATGACAAAGGAAATAAAGCGGCTGGAACTAGAGTTAGAAAGGGCATGCAAGCTTTAAAAGTTTGGGCTCAAGATGTTAGAAAAGAAGTTCAAGCTAAGAAAAACGCTTCTTAATTAACACAAGAAAAAGTTTTTTAAATTAAAGGTGGTTATTTTGACCACCTTTTTTTTATTTTAATTTCTTAAGATATTTAAGAAGTCTATTTAATCGGTATGAAATATCATACTCTTGCTCAGATTTTAAAATAAGTTCAAATAGATTCATTCGACTATTTATAAAACCAATTCTGCACTTTGAGTATGAGTTAATTAGAATATTTTCCATTTCTAGATTTAGGTTAAGGTCAGGGTATATTATGAAATCGTACTGTTGATATATAAATAGATTCACATTATTATTTGACCACTTTCCAAATGAGTTAATTTCATCAATTTTAAATGTTTTAAAGTATCTATTATCAGCATTTTGTTCTTTTATAGCGGGTAATAAGTCTACTCTTTTTCCATCCTTTTTCAGACTTTGTACAAATTCATTAATTGCTTTTTGTTTATTTTCATCTATATACGTGTATAAAATCCCAAAATGATTAGCTTTAGAATAGCTTAATGATGCTCTATTTATTTCAAGCCTTCTTCTCTTTATTTTATTAATTGTATTTAATATAAATTTCATATCATAGAAATAAAATCATTCTCAGAAATCATTTTAATATTAAGTTCAACAGCTTTTATCCTTTTTTTTGGGCCCATATTATCTCCAAAAATTACAAAATTTGTTTTTGAAGATAATGATTTAGATACTTTACCACCATTAAGTTTAATTTTTTCTTCAAGTTCTTCCCTCGAAAAAGATGAAAATGTTCCAGAAACCACAAATACTAAATCATTAAGTTTATTTGATTTTTTATCGATTTTATTTTCTTGAAAATTTAATCCAGCTGCTTTTAAATTATTTATTAAAGTAATATTGTTTTCTATCGAAAAAAATGAAGTTAAACTTTCAGCAATTTTTTCACCAATCTCGTCTACTTCAACAATTTCTTCATATGAAGCATTTATAATATTATCTATATTCTTAAAATGACTGGTAAGTTTTTCTGCAGTTGTTTTTCCTACATATCTTATGCCTAAACCAAATAGTAAATTTGAAAATGGTTTAGATTTAGATCTACTTATACTAGATAATATATTATTACATGATTTTTCTTTTAGTGATCTAATTTTATCTTTTTCATCCAATTTAAATTCAAGATTTATTATATCATTATATTGAATTTTATATAAATCAGCAGGTGTTTTTATAATTTCTTTATCAATAAAACCTTTTATTGTTTCAGGACCTAATTTGTCAATATTCATAGCGTTTTTACTAATAAAATGTTCAATTCTTCCAGATATTTGTGGTTTACATCTTAAATCATTTTTACAATATGACACAGCTTGATTATTTTCAATTTCAAGATTTGAACCACATGATGGGCATATTTTAGTAAACTCAAACTTATTGTAAGAATTTGCTCTTTTCTCCTTTATTACAGATGTGATCTTTGGAATTATTTCACCTCCTTTTTCAATATTAACATAATCATTTAGTCTAATATCTAGTCTTTTAATTTCATTGTGATTATGTAATGAAGCCCTTTTGACAACAGATCCACTAATTAAAACAGGATCTAATAAAGCTACTGGTGTTACTGCTCCTGTTCTACCAACCTGGAAAATAATATTATTAATTTTTGTAACCTTACTTTCAGCTTTATACTTATAAGCAATAGCCCATCTTGGACTTTTACTTGTATTGCCTAATCTATTTTGATCATCTATATTATTTACTTTAATAACAATTCCATCAGTTTCTACATCAAGATCATGTCTTTTTAATTCCCAATCTTTTA
Source organism: uncultured Marinoscillum sp. (assembly GCA_902626505.1). Lineage (GTDB taxonomy): Bacteria > Bacteroidota > Bacteroidia > Cytophagales > MED-G16 > MED-G16. The sequence goes on along the minus strand of CACOFQ010000003.1, from coordinate 27,512 downwards.
CATACTCTTTTACTTCTTCTATATTATTACATTTCTTAAATGTATTAGGTACATTAAAACCAATTTTTCTCAAATAGATTAGACATTCTTCATGAGTTTTAAAAAGACCTGAATTTGATTTTAGAGAGTATATATAACAATTAATTCTTCTTTTTGATACTTCTGATGAATCTTGAAGTTTTAATGATCCGGATGCTGTGTTTCTAGGATTTGAAAATAGTTGCTCATTATTTTCTTTTTTTTCTTTATTTAATAATTCAAAATTACTTTTTGAAATAAATGCTTCGCCTCTTACTTCAAGTTCACTTTCTTGATTGTTTTTTAATTTTAAAGGTAATGTTTTGATAGTTTGAACATTATTTGAGATATCATCTCCATATTTCCCATCTCCTCTAGTAAGTGCTCTTTTAAATATGTTATTTTCATATTTTATGCTTAATGCAACACCATCATATTTCAGTTCACATACGTATTCAATACTTTCTTTTTTTAGTAATTTTTTAATTCTTTTATCAAAATCATTAAGATCTTCATTTGAGTATGTATTACCTAAAGAAAGCATCTGTTCATCATGTTTAAATGAATTAAATTCTTTTGTTATTTTACCACCTACTTTTAGACTAGGTGATGTTTTAGAAGAAAATTCAGGATATTTTTTCTCTAGAGATATTAATTCATTCATTTTTAAATCGTACTCATAATCAGAAATTATATTTTTACTTTCATCATAGTACAACTTATTATGAAATTCTATCTCTTTTCGGAGTTCTTCAATCTTATTTTTAATTAAATCTTTATTCATTTATTAGAGAAATACTCAAAAATTTTTTAAGAGCTTAAAGATAATTTAATCTCTGTTTTTTTCTTGAATATATCTTACAAGATTTGTTGAAGTTGATCTAGGTAATATTCTATTTAAAAAGACAATAATCTTATTTAAAAAACCAGGTACAGATACTGTAATATTCTTTTTTAAAGCGTTATACCCATATTTAGCGACTTTAATAGGACATGAAGTATTAAAATTTATTTTATTTTTTTTTGAGGAAACAGATTCTTGAAAATTAGTTTTTGTTTGACCTGGACAAAGTACAGATATAGAAATATTTTTATCTTTTACTTCATTTGATATTGCTTCAGTAAAATGTAAAATAAATGCTTTAGTGGCATAGTATAATGACATCATAGGGCCCGGTTGAAATGCTGCAACAGAAGCTATATTTAAAATTTTGCCATTATTTTTTTTAATCATATCCTTTAAAAATAATTTAGTTAAATGAGCAGTATTTAGTACATGAAGATTTATCATTTCAGCTTCTCTTTTCCATTCAGTTTTATAAAATTTTCCAAATGTCCCAAATCCTGCATTATTAATTAAAACCTCAATATTTTCATTTTTTAATTTTTTATAAATCTTTTTTGGTGATTTTCTCTTGGCCAGATCTAGCCTAATTGATTGAAATTTATTTTTAGAAATGATATTATTTAATTCACTTAAATTTTCTTTGTTATTATCAACGATAAAAACTTTATAATCATCTTTAATTAATAGTTTTACAAATTCAAGACCAATACCACTAGCACCTCCAGTAACGACAGCTGTTTTCATTTAATATGGGTTATTTCATCACAAAGAAGCTCAAAAACCTCTTTTGAATGTGTAGGAAAGTTAGCAATTCTAATTTGATTTTTTACTTTTCCGTAACCTTTTCCTATTATTAATCTTTTATTTTTTAGAATATCAATATAATAGTCACTTTCCTTCTTACAATTAGAAATAATCACAGTTTTTGATTGAATATTTTTATCATTTATGTAAGGACTAAAAGATTCATGTTTATTGATAGTATTGTATAATAGTGAAGATTTATAATTAGTATCTCTAATTATATTTTCGATTCCAATTTTCATCATATCATTTAAAACTTTACTAAGTAAATATATGCTGAGTACATTTGGTGTTTCAGGAGTTTGAAATTTTTGAGACATTTCATGAAGTTTATGTAAAGAGTGATATGTACCTGTATTTTTTTTTTCCTTAAGTTTATTATGTTTATCTAAGCATTTGTCATTATAAACCCAAACACCTAGTCCTGAGGGTAATCCGAAGCATTTTTGAACTGAAAAGTAAAATGTATCAACATCATTAATATTAAATGGTAATGAAGGAATTCCACTAACACAGTCAAGAGCAATTAATGAATCAATTTTAGATCTTATTTTTCTTATTGTATCTCCGTCACACATAATTCCAGTGCTTGTTTCATTAAGTGTTATAGCTAAAAGCTCATGAGAATTTGCAATTTCATTAATTTTATATTCTTGATTTTTATAGTTATATGCCGTAGCATTGATTTTATTTAAAATGGCAAAATCATAAAATTTTTTCGAAAAAGCTCCATTAATACAATGTCCAGATTCTTCTTCAATCAGATTTTGAATTATTCTTTCCCAAATTTCATTTGTAGATGAAAGAAAAGCTATATGGTATCCCTGAGGAATTCTTAAAAAACTTTTAAGCCTATTTATGCATTCTTCATATATTATTTTAAATTCAGAACTTCTATGAGATATAGAGTAAATATTATTTTTAAAACCGTTTTTTATGTGATCCTCTACTGTAAAAAATAATTCAGATGGTCCTGGAGTAAAAAAAATATCTTTCATCTTAATAAAGTACTCTTAGTCTAATAGTATTTCTAATTTTTTTTAATTCTTTAACAACAGATTTATCATATTCTCTATCAATATCTGTAATTACATATCCAATATTTTCTATGGTTTTCAAATATTGTCCCTTAATATTGATATCGTAACTAGAAATAATTTTATTTATATCTAATAATACACCGGGTTCATTAAAGTGTATGTGAATTAGTCTGTGTGATTCAATCTGTTCAGGAAGAGATAATTCTGGGAAATTAACACAATTTGAAGTATTTCCAGTATTTATAAAATCAATAATTTTATCTGGCACATAAGATCCAATATTTTTTTGTGCTTCTTTTGTGCTCCCTCCAATATGTGGAGATAATATTACATTTTTTAATCCTCGTAATTTTGATTTAAACTCCTCATCGTTATTTAATGGTTCCTTAGGAAATACATCAAGTGCAGCTCCTAATATTTTTCCATTTGATAAATTTTCAATAAGAGATTCAATATCAACAACATTACCTCTACTATAATTAATAAATATTGATCCTTTTTTAACTAAATCAAACTCATTAGAACTTATAAAATTTGTGTTTTCTTTTTTCCCATCAATGTGCATTGAAATAACGTCAGATTGCTTCAAAAGAGATTTCAAGGATTCACATTTAATAGCATTTCCAATCGATAATTTATCTTTAATATCATAATAAACAACTTTCATTCCTATAGATTCACATAGTACCGACAGCTGAGAGCCTATATTTCCGTATCCTATTATTCCTATAGTTTTATTTCTAATTTCAAATGAATTAATTGAGTCTTTTCTCCATATTCCTTTATGCATATCATTTGACTTTTCTACAATGGATCTCATTAAGTTTATCATTTGACCTAATACAATTTCAACAACAGATCTTGTATTACTATATGGTGCATTAAATACAGTTATTCCATTTTTAGCACACTCTTCCAGATCAATTTGATTTGTTCCAATACAGAACGCACCAACACTTAAAAGTCTATCTGCTGATTCAATTACTTTCTTTGTAAGGTTAGTTTTAGATCTAATACCTAGAATAGATACACCTTTTATTTTATTGATTAGCTCATTTTCACTTAAACTTCCATCATAGCTTTCAACTTGATATCCCTCATTAGAAAACTTTTCTTTTGCTGAATTATCCAATTTTTCAAGAAGTAATACCTTGATCTTTGATTTTGGAAAGGAAAGAGATTTCATTTAATGATTTTTATAAGTTGATCTAGCGATTTTAGTAAATAATCAGCACTTTTTATAACAGAATCTCTTTTAATATTCTCAATAAATAGAAAAAAAGTATCAGCGTAACCATCTCTTTTAATTTCATAGTCAGTATATCCATCACCTATAACAATAACTTTACCTTTTAAATTTAAACTTTTAACTATTTCAACTTTTCCATGTGACTTAGAAAGTGGATTATTTTTATTAAAACCAATGATTTTATTCTTTTCATATAAGAAGTTATTTGCAAAAATATTATTCTTATTTATTCCATATCTTGTAACAATTGGATCTATCAATTCATGGAAACCACTGGAAACAATAAATATTTGTTCAGAATAATTCTTTAAAAATTCTTCATTTTCTTTAAATGAATCTGTTATCTGATTCTCTAAAACTTTCAAAGTATTTTGAACATCTTCCTTATCAGATTCGATAAGTTTTAATCGTTTTTCCAGAGATTCAGAAAATGAAATTTTTCCTTCCATCCCTAATTCTGTAATCTTTATAATTTCCTTATGAATTTTTTTATTGAAATTTTTTGAATTTTTAGATAATTCATCTAATGACTCTACTTTAATAAAAGTTGAGTCATAATCTATTATTAAATAACTCATGAGGATTGATATTTATCTAATATCTTTTTAACTAAATTATGTCTTAAAACATCAGTGCTATCAAGATGAATAAAACCAATACCTGTAATTTTATTTAATTTATTTTGAGCGTCAATTAAACCAGATGACTGATTTTTTCTTAGGTCAATTTGAGAAATATCACCTGTAACTATCATTTTTGAATTTTCTCCTAATCTTGTAAGAAACATTTTGAGTTGAGACTCTGTAGTATTTTGAGCTTCATCTAGCAATATAAATGCATTTTTTAATGTTCTACCTCTCATATATGCTAATGGAGCAATTTCTATTGTTTTATTTTCAATAAGTTTTCTCATTTTTTGGATTGGAATCATATCTTCTAGCGCATCATATATTGGTTTAAGATACGGATCAATTTTATCTTGTAAATCTCCAGGTAAAAAACCTAAATTTTCACCTGCCTCTACTACAGGTCTAGTTATTATGATTTTTTTAACTTTTTTTTCTTTTAATGCTATCACCCCTAAAGCTACACTCACATAAGTTTTTCCAGTTCCCGCAGGCCCAATCACAAAAAGTAAGTCATTTTTAGAATGTAATTCAACTATTTTTTTTTGATTTGAAGTTTTAGCAATTATTTTCTTTCCAGAAGATCCATATAAAATAGGCTCACTTTCTTCATTGCTAAAACCATTTTTAATATGATTTAATACTATTTTTTTATTTAGTTTTCCAAATTTATCGAAATGAACCATTAGTGATCTAATTATTTTTTCTACTTCAATAAGTTGGTCTTTATTACCTTTTATTGATATTTTATTTCCCCTCGAAACGATTTTAGTTTTTGGAAAAGCAATTTCAATTTCTTGTATATTTTTATTTTCTACTCCAAGAAATCCAACTAATTCAATATCATTAAGATTAATTACTTTTTCTACCAAAATTTATTATATCTTTTTTTGATGCAAATTTAAAAATTATTCAATTTGCTTATGCCAATAATTACCTTTATTTCTGATTTTGGAAGAACTGACCATTACGTGGCATCAGTAGAAGCTTCTATTCTAAAGTATAATCCCAATAATAATATTGTGAATATTAGTCATCAAATAAAAAAATATGATTTATCACATGCTGCCTACGTATTTAAAAATGTTTATAAAGAATTTCCTAAGGGATCAGTTCATATAATTGCAGTAAATAATTCAGATGATAAGAATGACATTATTTTATTTCAAATCAATAATCAATACATAATAACGTTTGATTCAGGTATAATAAGTTTAATAGATTCAAATGTTAATATTAGTGTTATAAAGCTAGAGGGTAATAAAGCTCCGTCTTTTCCTGAAAAATTAATGGGTGAAATAGCATCTAAATTAGCATCTGGGATAAATTATACTACACTAGGTAACCCGATTAACAACTTTAGGAAGTTTTCAAATATTGAGGTTAAAATTACTAATAACGAAATAATAGGTCACTCAATTAGAATAGATCACTATGGAAATATTATAACTAATATTAAAAAGTCAGATTTCAATAAGGTGCTTTCTAAAAATTCTGGAAATTTTGAAATTAATTTAGGTGTAGAAAAAATTACTATTATATCAGAATCATATAATCATGTTGATATTGCAGATCTTTTTGCGATTTTTAATTATAATGATAATTTGGAAATTGGAATGAATAAAGGAAATGCATCTGAATTATTAGGTATTAAAAATCATACTCAAATAGCAATTAAATTTTTATAGTAAATAATGTATTTTTGCCACCACTTGCCAAAGTGGCGGAACAGGTAGACGCGCACGATTCAAAATCGTGTTCCTTCGGGAGTGTGGGTTCGATTCCCACCTTTGGTACTATTTATAAATTAAATTTAATTAAGTTAGCAAACTTTTGAAAAAATACATTTTTTAGTAACAAAACATACTGTATTTATCTTCTTATCTTAAAGATTTTTATGAATTTTCATCATTGTCCCTATTAACTAAAATAGTTTAATTAATTCTAAAAATTTTTAAGATAAAATCTAAAAAAAAAGATCTAATTCCACATTGATAGATTTAAATTCCTATACTATATTGCATGAGATATTATAAAATGAAGCAGTTCAGAACAAATGCATGTAATGTTTTAATTATTGGATCAGGAGGTGCTGGTTTAAGAGCAGCAATTCAAGCTCACGAGGACGGTTCAGAAGTTTTAATAATCGGTAAGAGAATTAGAAACGATGCCCACACCACATTAGCTTCCGGTGGGATTAATGCTGTTTTGGGTTCTCGAGATCCAGAAGATAATTGGAAGCAACACTTTGTAGATACTTACCAAGAGGGTTATAATATCGCTGATCCTAAAACTGTCGAAATTTTAGTAAAAGATGCTCCCAATAGAATAAATGAATTAGACGAGTGGGGTATGCCTTTTGCTAAGACAGAAGATGGTAAATTAGATCAAAGATATTTTGGTGCGCATACTTATAGAAGGACATGTTATGCGGGTGATTATACTGGCCGTGCTATTTTAAATACTCTACTAAAAAAAGTTGAGGAACTTAAAATTCCAATCATTGATTTAATGTATGTTTCTGAATTACTTGTTGATAAACAAGGATCTGAAAAACATTGCTTTGGTGCTCTTGCATTTGATATTGTAACAGGTGAAAGGACTGTTTTTTTAGCTGATTCAGTTGTCTTAGCTGCAGGTGGCCATACTAGAATTTGGAGAAGAAGTTCATCACGAAGAGATGAAAATACAGGTGACTCAATCCGTTTAGCTTTAAAAGCTGGATGTATGTTGGCAGATATGGAGATGGTTCAATTTCATCCTACAGGGATGGTTCATCCCGAATCATTAGCAGGGACATTAGTAACAGAAGCGGTAAGAGGAGAAGGTGGTCATTTAATTAATTCTAAGGGTGAGAGATATATGAAAAATTATGATCCAGAAAGGTTAGAACTTTCAACTAGGGATAGAGTTGCTTTAGCTAATTACAATGAAATTATTGAGGGGAGAGGAACTGAAAATAATGGTGTATTTCTTGATATTAGTCATATTGGGAAAGATGTTATTCTTGAAAAGCTCCCAAGGATGTATAGGCAATTTATGGAGTCTCAAATGCTAGATATATCTAAATCACCAATGGAAGTTGCACCCACTGCACATTATAGTATGGGCGGTGTTGTAGTAGATGCTGAGACACACTCCACACATGTAAAAGGACTATATGCTGCTGGAGAGTGTACTACTGGGGTTCATGGTGCCAATCGACTAGGTGGAAACTCTCTAGCAGAAATTCTTGTATTTGGTAAAATCGCTGGACATGAAGCATCTAATTATTCAGAAAATCTAAATTATCAGAGGAGGAATAAAAAAATTATTATGAATGCTAATAAGACACTTGATGATCTTACATCAAATGGGGACGAGTTGGCAAGGCCTTTACAAAGAGCAGTTAGAGATATAATGTGGGAATATTGTGGAGTAATTCGTGATGAAAAAGGACTTAAAAAAGGTTTATTAGAACTTAAGAAAATAAAGAAAGCATCTAATAATATTGATGTGAGGCCTAGTGCAGAAGGTTTTATAGATTTAGCTCTGGCCCTAGATTTACTTGGATCTATTGAGAGTGCAGAATCAACAATTTTGTGTGCTATGGAGAGAAAAGAAAGTAGGGGAGCCCATCAGAGGAAAGATTACGACAAAATTGATGAAAAACAAAATGTTAATTATATAGTAGAAATGATCGATGGTAAACAGATGATATCTTCTAAAAGAGTAAAGACCATATCCAGAGAATTAGAAAAACCGATGAAAAACTATAAAAACATTAGTATTGTCGGGAGATTACTTGAATAATTTTAATTTTTTTTTTTAAAATTTAATAAATGAATAATGAATAAATATATCGTAGAATTTATTGGCACTTTTTTTCTTGTGTTAATTATTGGTCTAACAGGCGATCCAATAGCAATTGGTCTTGGTTTATCTATTTTAATTTATATGGGAGGGCATATATCTGGAGCACATTATAATCCTGCTGTAAGTCTTGCAATGGTTATAAATAATGAACTTGATTTAAGAGGCCTTGGTTTATATGTATTAAGTCAGCTTTTAGGGGCTTCAGTCGCAACATTTTTTGTAATAACTTTAGGTAATAATGATTTCTCAGTTGTTTCAAATACAGAAAATATAACTAACCTTCTCATTGCTGAAATTTTATTTACATTTTTACTAGTTTTTGTCATCTTAAATGTTGCATTAAATAAACATTTAAAAGGGAATCAATACTTTGGTTTTGCAATTGGAATGACTGTAATGACAGGGGCATTTGCAGTAGGAGATATTTCAGGTGCAGTTTTTAATCCTGCTGTTAGTTTTGGTCCTTCTCTAATTAGTATTATTGATCCTCAGGGTTATGGTGGTAATGGATCTAGTGATTTTTTTATTTACTATCTTATAACTGGTGTTATTGGTTCAGTTATTGCTTCTTATCTTTATAAAAAAGTAATTATATAAATATTGATTTTTTCAATATCTTGCATAGTTTATGTATGAGTTATCTTTATTATTTCAATTAATTGTCGCGCTATCAGTATTTTTAGTTTGGACTATAAGATACAATAATGTCGTAAAAGAATTTAAAGAATTTGGATATTCGGACCTTCTTAGAAATATTGTTGGAGCCCTTAAGATTTCATCTGCAACATTATTATTATTTGGTATTTGGTATACTGAGTTGACTTTAATTGGATCTATTTCCATGGCATTTTTCATGTTTTGTGCGCAAATGTCTCATCTTAAGATAAAAAACCCCCTAATCAAGTTTTTACCATCATTAACTTTTCTTTTGATGTCATTATATATAACTGCATTTAACTTCGGTCTAATTTAATTAATGAATTTAACCTTAGTTATTATGTTTACTGGTGTTTCATTTATTATCTATGGATATAGTTCCTTTATATCTAGAAGGATGAAATTAGAATATATTCGTTGGGGTTATAATGGTCAGAGAAAAATTGTAGGTTCTCTACAATTATTAGGTGGTATTGGATTAATTTTAGGACTTCAAATTGATGTGTTATTAACTACGACTTCATTTTGTTTTATAATGATGATGACAATGGCAATTTTTATTCGAATAAAAATCAAAGATAATATCATAGATATCTTACCAGCCATAACCTATTTATTTTTAAGCATTTTGATATTTTATAATTCTATTTAATTTATGAAAAAATTATTCATATTACTTCTCTTTCTTTTCTCTTGTAGTGAAGAAAATAATTATTTAGATAATTGTTTTGATGAAACTATAATAAATAAAGATTTCTTTTATATAAAAGAATACAAACCAGTCTGTGGTTGTAATGGAATTAATTATGGAAATAGTTGTGAGGTAATTAATTTTAGAGGTGTTTTAACATACACTTAAGGCGAATGTTATGAATGTGGCGGATCTTTTGATTGCGACTAGAAAAACTTTCTCATACTTTAGTAATAATTCGAATGGAGAAAACAATTATTGTAGGTTTAGTTAATAAAAATCAAAATCTTAAAAAGTCTCAAGAATATCTTGATGAGTTAGAGTTCTTATCATATACAGCAGGAGGAACTGTAGAGAAAAGGTTTATTCAAAGAATTGAAAGTCCAAATCCAGCTACTTTAATAGGAAAAGGTAAAATGGAAGAAATTAGTACTTATGTTAAAGCAATGGATATCCAGACAATAATTTTTGATGATGAGTTGTCACCAGCTCAAGAAAAAAATATTAGTAAAATTTTAAAAATTAAAGTTTTAGACAGGACAAACTTAATACTTGATATTTTTGCTCAGAGAGCAAAAACAAGTTATGCTAGAACACAAGTAGAACTAGCCCAATGTCAATATTTATTACCAAGACTTAGGGGGATGTGGACTCATCTCGAAAGACAAAAAGGTGGAATAGGGATGAGAGGTCCTGGAGAAACCGAAATAGAAACAGATAGAAGAATTGTAAGAGATAAAATTGCTTTATTAAAGTCAAAGATTAAGACTATAGATAAGCAAATGTCAGTACAAAGAGGAAATAGAGGAAAGCTTATAAGGGCAGCCCTTGTTGGTTATACTAATGTTGGTAAGTCAACGCTAATGAATTCTATTAGTAAATCAAGTGTTTTTGCAGAAGATAAACTTTTTGCTACACTGGATACTACAACAAGAAAAGTAGTTATAGGTAATCTTCCATTTCTACTAGGAGATACTGTTGGATTTATAAGAAAATTACCAACTCAACTTATAGAATCATTTAAGAGTACTCTTGATGAGGTAAGGGAAGCAGATTTGTTAATTCATGTAGTAGACATATCTCATCCGAGTTTCCAGGAGCATATGGATTCCGTAAATAAAATATTAGAAGAAATAGAGGGATCTAATAAACCAACAATAGTTGTTTTTAATAAGATAGATAATTATAAAAGAGTAGACTATGATGAAACTGATCTAATTAATGATTACTCTGAAAAGAATTTTTCATTGGATGAGTGGAAAGAAACATGGATTTCTAAATTGGGAGATAATGTGCTTTTTATTTCTGCAACAAAAAAAATTAATTTGGATGAATTTAAAAAAACTGTATATAGAGAAGTAAGAAAAATTCATATAAAAAGATACCCTTATAATAATTTTCTTTATCCTGATATTGATAAATTTGATTTTATATGAATAAAAAAATTATGAATTCTATCAAGTCTGGAATTGGTAGCTATGTACTATTAATTTTATTTAATTATATCATTTATCTTGTATCAGGTTGGTCAATTACAGAACAAATGATTCCAAGTTTATCAAAAGATTTTTTTATACTTTCTGTGTTTCTATTTCTAATTCTCTTTGTCACAGATTACTTTTTCTATAAGGGTAAGTATTAACAATATCCATAGCAAATTATATCATCATAAATTATTTTTTTATAAAAAAATATATATTTGATATTAAATAAACCACACTATGAAAAAATTAAACTTACTATTTACCCTAGGATTATCACTTTTGTTTTTTGATCTTTTCTCCCAGAAAAAAGGACAAGAAAAGATAAATACATCAATATTTGATAATATTCCTGTTAGAAATATTGGACCGGCAAAAGTATCAGGTAGAATAACAAAAGTTATTAAGGATTATTCTAATACCAGTACCTGGTATGTAACAACTGCATCTGGAAATGTATGGAAAACAACTAATTCAGGAACTACGTGGATTCCAATTTTTGAACATTATGGAAGTTATTCTATAGGTACAATCTCTATGGATCCTAGAAATCCAAAAATTTTATGGTTAGGTACAGGTGAGAATAATAGTCAAAGATCAGTTGGATTTGGAGATGGAATTTATAAATCAATTGACGCTGGAAATACATGGACTCACATGGGATTGAAAACATCTGAACATATTGCTAAAATTATTATTGATCCAGACAATTCAGATAATATTTATGTTGCTGCTCAAGGACCATTGTGGAGGTCTGGTGGTCAAAGAGGACTTTACAATACTAAAGATGGTGGGAAGACATGGCAAAGAATTTTACATGTAACAGATGATACTGGAATTTCTGATGTAGTAATGGATCATAATGATAATAATATCATGTATGCAAGCACATACCAAAGAAGGAGACATTTTGGTATTTTGGTTGCTGGTGGGCCAGAAGGAGGTATTTTTAAATCTGTAGATAGAGGAAAAACTTGGAAAAAATTAAAAAATGGGTTGCCAGGTGGTGATATTGGAAGAATTGGATTAGCAATTTCACCCCAAAAATCAAATGTTGTCTATGCATTAATTACTGCTAAAGAAAAAACAAAAGGTTTTTATAGATCAGATGATTATGGAGAGACATGGATGAAGATGAGTGATTATCAGGTGGTAGACTCTCAGTATTATGTTGAAATTTTTCCTGACCCACATCAATTTGATAAAGTCTATTCTGTAGATATGAGATCGTATGTCACAGAAGATGGTGGAAAGACGTTTGAAAGAATTCCAGAAAATAAGAAACATGTAGATAGTCATGATGTTCTTTTTGATCCTAATGATCCTGATTATATCATGATCAGCTGTGATGGGGGAATTTATGAGAGTTTTGACAGGATGAAAACGTGGAGATTTATAGATAATTTACCGATTATTCAGCTCTACAGAGTTGGTATCGATAATCATAAGCCATTTTATAATGTTTATGGAGGGACTCAAGATAATGATAGTTTTGGTGGCCCATCTAGAACCAAAAATAGGTCAGGTATAAGGAATAGTGATTGGTTTGTAACAACTGGTGGAGATGGATTTCAGGTTCGAGTTGATCCTACTGATCCAAATATCCTTTATACGATGTCACAGTATGCGGGTATAATGAGGTATGATAAATCAAATGGCGAGAGAATTGGCATTCAGCCTCAGCCAGCAGAAGGGGAGGCCGCTTTAAGATGGAATTGGGATTCTCCTCTTATAATAAGTCCTCATAATTCTGATAGGTTATATTTTGCTGCAAATTTCTTATTTCAGAGTGATGATAATGGTGATTCATGGAAAAAAATAAGTCCAGATCTTACAAGAAATGAAGATAGAAACAAGATGAAGGTAATGGGTAAGGTTTGGAGTGTTGACGCAATATTTAAAAATGTTTTCACATCGCCTCTTGGAACAATAGTTGCTTTAGATGAATCGAGATTACAACAAGGATTGTTAGTAGTAGGAACTGATGATGGACTTGTAAGAATAAGTAGAGATAATGGTAATACCTGGGAGAAACATCAGAACTTTCCTGGAGTTCCACAAAAAGCTTATGTTACTGATGTAATCACTTCAAAACATGATTTAAATACCATATATGTTTCATTTAACTACCATAAGTATGGAGATTTTAAACCATACCTAGTTGTAACTAAAGATGGAGGTAAGACATGGAAATCTATTTCTTCTAATATTCCAGAGAATAACTTTGTGTGGACAGTAGTTGAAGACCATATAAATCCTAATGTTCTTTTTATTGGAACTGAATTTGGAATGTATTTTTCAATGGACGCAGGATCTTCTTGGAGGAAGTTTAAAAAAGTACCTACAATTCCTATAAGAGATCTTGAAATTCATGAGGGTGAAGATGATTTAGTGGCTGCATCTTTTGGCAGAGGATTCTATATAGTAGATGATTACTCTCCGATAAGAGAATATACAAATTTAATTGACAGTAAGTCTGCACATTTATTCTCTGTAAAATCAACGCATCAGTACATTATTGCAGCACCTGAAAAAACTGCAACAGGCCATAACTTCTTTACTTCCCCTAATCCTCCGTACGGATTAAAGTTATCTTATTATTTAAGAAATAGTATTCTCTCAAAGTTTGAAGAAAGACAAAATAAAGAATCTCTTAAATTTAATAGGGGTGAGATAATTGATTATCCAACTGCTGATAAGTTAGAAGATGAAGCTAAGGAAAAATCACCTAAAATTTATTTAACTATATCAGATAGTGAAGGAAAAGTAGTAAGAAGAATTAGTTCAAATAAAAATAAAGGATACCATGAAAAATATTGGGATTTAAGAACTTTTTCAATGAGAAATATTGATGATGAAAATAACTATTCTGGACCTCTCGTTCCTCCAGGGAAATATAGTGTTCATCTTGAAAAATTTGAGAATGATAAAATAGAAAAATTAACGAATTCTTATTCTTTTGATGTAATTCAAATAGGAAGTAAATCTTCACTAGAGGATAGAAAGAAACTTTTTAGTTTTCAGTTAAATTTTGATAAGTTACTTACGAATGTAGATGAGCTTGTTGATAAAATTGATCAAGCAATAGAAGAAATTGATGGTGAAATTAATAAGTCCCTTAACTCATCTTCTGATACAAATTTAGAGAATTTGAATAAAAAGAAAGGAGATATCATGGATCTAAAAATGATACTAACTGGAACAAGAAGTTTAAACTATGCTGATGTATTTTCAGGATCTCCACCATCTGTCCAAAGGAGATTAGGTAATATGAGCTGGGAGCTATATAACACAACCTCTAAACCGACTAAAACTCATGAGATGACTTATAAAATTTCTAAAGAAAAATACGAGGAGGTACTAAAATCATTTAATGAGTTAAGGGATTAGAGTATCTTTTTTAGAGTTTTGGAAATGATTTTTTCCATTTTTAAATAACCCTTTTTATTGGGATGAACCCCATCATATCCATTAAAATCATCTCTCCAGTAAGTAAACTCATCTTTAAGTCCATCTCTTTTATCTTTCATAGAGGTATGGTAATCAACATATATAGCACTGCCAGACTTACAAAAATCTATTAAATTTTTATTGAGAAAAATAATATCGTCACTTGGATAAATTCCAGGATTCCAAAGAAACTCATATGCTGGTAAGATAGAAGATAGTATTACTTTTATACTATTATCATTTGCAATTTTTACCATAGACTTTATATTTTCAAATATCTCTTCTAATGTTACAGGACCATTATTTTCTGCTAGATCATTGATTCCAGCTAAAATCACGACACAGTATGCTTTTTCATCAACTACATCTTTTTTGAAACGCACTAACATCTGATCAGTTGTTTGTCCTGAGATACCTTTATTTACGTATCCATTATCTGAAAAGAATTTTGTGTAGTCACTCCAACTTTGAGTTATAGAGTTACCAAAAAAAATTATTTTTTTTTCTTTTGTGTCAAATTTTGGATAATCTATATTTGATCCGTTCATATATAAGCTTATTAAACTAAAGAATAAGGTTATTACTAATTTTTTATTATTCATGAAGTACAATCTATTATTTTTTCTTTTAATACTCTTATCAAAATATAGTTTTTCTCAGATTTTACCTTCATATCATGCTGTCCACCATAAGCCAGGAATTATTAATGATAATCTTATTCTTCATTTAGATGCATCTGACCCAAATTCCTTAGATCCAAATGATTTATCAGTATGGAATGATCTGAGCAGTTCAAATAATGATTTATCTCAATTTTCAGGTTCAGTAGTTTACTCAGATAATTGGGGAGGATCTCTAGTTTTTGATAATGATCTTTACAAGAGAGATAGTGATCTAAATAATATGTCATCAACAAATATTACTATTTCTATGTGGATTAAGACTACAGATCAAAACTGTTTATTAGCATCTCTCTCAAGAAGTAAAGGAAGTACTGGATATTATTATGAGTTTATTTTACATATTCCAAGTGATGAAAATGGAGAGTTTCGTTTTTGGGATTTTAAAACAAAAAATTCTAATCCAAAATATGGTTTTCACACTAATGGAAGTAAAAACAATCTATCTAAAACAATTGTTAATGATGATACTTGGAAATTTATAACCTTTACAAAAAATAATTTAACAGGTAAATATTATGTTAATTCTTCTTTAGATGAAACAGCTACAGCACACACAAATGTAAATTATGGACATGATAATTTTTTAATTGGAAAAGATTGGAGAGATGGTGGATCAGCATTTAATGGTTCAATTGGAGCAGTTTATCTATATACTAAAACTCTTTCTTTGGAAGAAATAACTCAAAACTATAATGCTACAAAATCAAGATATGAAAATTAAATTATAAAAGTGCAGCACCAAAAACTCCAGCGCTATCTCCAAGTTTAGGTCTTAAAATAGGTGTTTTAAAGGTAGGATTGAAGACATATTTTTTAAGTTCATCATAACCTTCATTATATAATTCATCAATATTACTAAGACCACCACCCAAAACAATTACTTCCGGGTCAAGTATATTTACTACATTACTTAAACCCTTACCGAAGTGATTTATCAATCTCTGCATGGTCTCTTTAGCATAAGGATCACTATCTCTTCGATCGTATATTTCTTCAAATTTTAATTTCTTTCCAGAAATCTTGTTATAATAAATTTGTAGTGCTCTACCTGATATAACTGATTCTACACACCCGCTTTTACCGCAATAACATTCATCACCATCATCAGTAACTATAGTATGGCCCCATTCTCCACCAATACCTTGGCTTCCATACACTGTTTTACCCTCTATTATTACTCCTCCACCAACTCCTGTTCCCATGATAATACCAAATACATTCTTAGCATCAGGGTATTGATCTTTAACGGAACCAAGTAAAGTCTCAGCGAGTGCAAAACAATTTGCATCATTTTGAATTAGAATATTTTTATCTAGTGTTTTTGCTAAATCTTTTTGGATTGGCATTTTATTAAGGCATTGAGAATTAGAGTTTTTGAGTAATTCAGTTTCAGGATCTATAGTTCCAGGAGTTCCAATCCCAAGTTTATCAAAATTATAATTAATTTTTTTTTCTATATAGTCAACTAATGATTTTATATTATTAATTACTTGAGAATATCCTTTTTCTTCCTCTGTATTAATCCTATGTCTAATTATTTCTTTTGGGTTCTCTTTAGATTCAAGAACAATTCCCTCAATTTTTGTGCCGCCCAAGTCTATGCCTAATAACATTAGTTTTTTTTAATTAATATTGGTAAAAATATTGTTTCTATGAACAACAAAAAAATTTTCTTCTGGTCTATATCTGTAGCATTATCAGGATTTTTATTTGGTTTTGATACTGTAGTTATTTCAGGAGCTAACCTTCCAATTAGAGAGTTATGGAATACTTCACCTTTATTTCATGGGGTTTTTATAATGTCAATGGCTCTTTGGGGAACAGTTATTGGTGCCTTATTAGGATCATATCCTTGTGACAAACTAGGAAGAAAAAAAACTTTAGTCGTTATTGGATTACTTTTTTTAGTTTCCGCTGTAGGATCTGCATTAGCGTGGGACCCATATTCTTTCTCATTTTTTAGATTTATTGGTGGATTAGGAGTAGGGGCTTCTAGCGTAGCTTCACCTACTTACATATCTGAGATATCAAATAAAGAAAATAGAGGAAGACTAGTAGCATTATATCAATTCAATATAGTATTAGGTATTTTAATAGCGTATTTTTCAAATTATCTTTTACAAGGTTTTGGAGGAGATATTGATTGGAGATTTATGTTAGGAATTGAAGCAATACCTTCTATATTTTTTCTCCTTTCAATAATTAAGATACCAGAGAGTCCAAGGTGGCTTATTCTATTTGTAAATAAAGATAAAAAGGCAAAAGAAATATTAAATATTATGTATGATGGAAAAGGAGTTGATAATAAAGTTCTAGAAATTAGAAAAGGATTTAATGATAATAATCAATCACTTTTTTCAAAACCTTTTTTTACGCAATTAAAACTAGCTTTTCTAATTTCCTTTTTTAATCAGCTCTCAGGAATAAATTTTGTTTTGTATTATGCTCCTCAAATTTTAGAATCTGCAGGATTTGGTACTTCAGATTCTTTAATGAGCTCAATATCAATAGGTTTTATTAATCTTTTATTTACATTGTTAGGTGTAAGGCTTATCGATAGTTTTGGGAGAAAGTTTTTGATGTATGTTGGCTCATTTGGTTATATTATTAGTCTTATTTCAATTGGTTCGTGTTTTTTACTAGAACTAAATTCTAATATCCTATTAACATTCATATTATTATTTGTTGCTTCACATGCTATAGGTCAAGGAGCAGTTATTTGGGTTTTTATATCCGAAATTTTTCCTAATTCAGTAAGAGCAAAAGGTCAGTCTTTTGGTTCAGGTATACATTGGGTTTTTGCAGCTATTATTACAGCTATTACGCCTTATGTTATAGATTTATTAGGAAATAATCCTGGACTAATCTTTTTCTTCTTTGGATTGATGATGGTATTTCAGTTGATATTTGTCTATCGAACGATGCCAGAGACTAGAAAAACATCTTTAGAAAAGATGAAACTTTAGACTTTGTTTTTTGTCTTTCTTTTTTATCAAATATTTTTCTAAATAACATCATAACAGGGTCATAGAACCTATCAACAACTCTTTCCTTTAGCGGTATGATTGCATCATCTGTAATTTGAATTTCTTCAGGACAAACTTCTGTACAGCATCTAGTTATATTACACATTCCTGAACCGTGTTTTTCTTTAACATCCTCAATTCTATCTGCTTCATCCATAGGATGCATCTCTAGGCTAGCAAGCCTAGCCATAAATCTTGGTCCAGAGAAATCTTTCTTCCCCTCATTATCTCTAATAACATGACACATGTTTTGGCATAGATAACACTCAATGCATTTTCTAAATTCTTGAACTCTCTCAACATCCTTTTGCATCATAACAAAATCTTTCTTTTTACTTTTTTCTGATGGTGAGAACGGAGTGATTTCTTCATTCTGTTTATAATTCCACGAAACATCAGTTACAATGTCTTTAATTACAGGGAATGATTTTAATGGAGTAATTACAATTGTTTTATCTTCCTCAAATTCATTCATTCTAGTCATACACCCGAGTCTTGGCTTACCGTTAATTTCTATACTGCATGAGCCACATTTTCCAGCTTTACAGTTCCATCTACAAGCGAGATCATTTGCTTGATCTGCTTGAATTCTATGAATAACGTCTAAAACTACCATTCCCTCAGTTACCTCACACTGATAACTTACCAATTCACCTCTTTCGTCATCTCCTCTGTAAATTTTAAAGTTTCTTAAGCTCATATTTTAGTCATTAATTTTTCGTGATCTAGTTTTACTTCTTTTTCAAGTTCTTCAATACTTGAATTTGCAATTCTCTTTAATTCAGTGTCTGGATTTCCTCTTTTTTCTTTGATGGTATCCATTTTACCATTTTTTCCTTTTTTATTAATGATATTATACTCTAACCAATCTTTTTTCTCTTCAGGAAAATCTTCTCTAGTATGTGCTCCTCTACTTTCCTCACGTAGCAAAGCAGATTTTGCAACTGCCTCTGAAGAAATTAGAAGGTTTCTTAGTGCTAAAGCTTCATGCCAGCCAGGATTAAATTGACTAGTTCCTGCTGCTTTAACTTCCTTGAATTCATCTTTCATTTTTTCAATTCTTTCTATACCATCAGTAATTTCATTCTTTGTTCTAATAATTCCAACGTTATATTGCATATTTTTCTGTAAATCTTCATGAATCAAATAAGGATTATTTCCTTTTTCTCTATTAAGAATTGATGTAGCACTTTTAATTATTCTTTTAATATCTTCATCATCAGATTTTGGTATAGACTTAAGTTTTCTAGCATATTTTGCTGCTTCTACACCCGATAAATTACCAAATACAAGGAGATCTGACAGAGAATTTCCCCCAAGCCTATTAGCGCCGTGCATTCCTCCTGCCGCTTCTCCGCAGGCAAATAGTCCGTCAACATTTGTCATTGATGTCTCAGCATCAACTTTTATTCCTCCCATAAAATAGTGACATGTTGGACCAACTTCCATTGGTTCCTTTGTAATATCAAGTTCAGCAAGAACTTTAAACTGATGGTACATAGAGGGTAATTTTCTTTTAATATCTTCAGCAGATCTCTGAGTAGCTATATCTAGGTAAGCTCCTCCGTGGACAGACCCTCTTCCTGCTTTTACTTCAGTGTTAATTGCTCTAGCAACAACATCTCTAGTTAACAATTCAGGTGGCCTTCTTGCACTTTTGTCACCTTGAAGCCATCTAGCAGCCTCTTCTTCAGTATCTGCAGTTTCATTAGCAAATTTTTCTGGGATATAGTCAAACATAAATCTCTTCCCTTCACTATTTTTTAAAATTCCTCCTTCTCCTCTAACGCCTTCTGTTACCAGTATCCCTTTTACAGATGGTGGCCAAACCATGCCAGTTGGGTGGAATTGATTAAATTCCATGTCTATAAGTTCAGCACCAGCTTCATATGCCATGCCGTAACCATCTCCAGTATATTCCCAGCTATTAGAAGTAACTTCCCATGATTTACCAGCTCCTCCGGTAGCAAAAATTAAAGTTTTAGTTTCAAATACTATAAACTCACCAGTTTCTCTGTACATGCAAACAATACCTGATACTTTTCCATCCTTATCTTTTAAAATATCAAGAGCAGTACATTCCATTTGAATATCTATTCCTTGATGAATTCCATGATCCTGGAGTGTTCTAATCATCTCAAGTCCAGTTCTGTCTCCAACGTGAGCCAGTCTAGGGTACCTGTGTCCACCAAAATTTCTTTGGTTAATTAGTCCGTCTTTAGTTCTATCGAATACAGCTCCCCAATGTTCAAGTTCTCTAACCCTAGCAGGAGCATTTTTAGCATGAATTTCAGCCATTTTCCAGTTATTCAACATTTTTCCACCACGCATTGTATCTCTGAAATGAATTTTCCAGTCATCTCTATCATCTACATTTCCTAGAGCTGCAGCCATTCCACCTTCAGCCATCACAGTATGAGCCTTTCCGAGCAATGATTTACATACTAAACCTACTCTAACACCTTCTTCTTGTGAAGCAGCAATTGCTGCTGAGAGCCCAGCTCCACCCGCCCCAATTACTAGAACGTCAAATTGTAATCTTCTAATTCCTGATATATCTAACATAATTATATTCCCCAAGTATTAATATCGTTAATAATTCCCATCGATACAAGTCTTACATAAACATCTGAAAAACCAACCCAAACAAGGCTTAACCAAGCAAAAAGCTGATGTCTTCTGTTAAGAAATGTAACTATTTTCCAGCTGCTATGAGTGACTTTATCTTTATATAAACTGCAAGAGTAACAGTCGAGATTGCCACCCATTAAGTGTCTAATTGAATGGCAGCCAAATGTATAACATCCAAGTAATATTGGATTTATTGTAAGAATAAGTGTTCCAACACCAAATCCAAAATTGCCATTATTAAAAAATGCAAGAAATGCATCATAGCTTAAAATAAATATAAAAATCACAGCAAAATACATTGCGAACCTATGAATATTTTGAAATAATAATAGTCCTCTCTCACCATCGTATCTTTCTCCGGAATTAAATGCATTAATATTTCCGTTTGTAACAGCTGAAACCTGGGATGGAACCCCTTTAATGGGTTGAACAGCACATGCTGGAGGATTTAAAGAAAATGCTCTGTAGTAAGCTTTTCTATAATAGTAACACGTAAACCTAAAGGATAGAGGGAAAATGAGAATTAACCATGCTGGAGATTGTCCTGGTAGCCAGCTCAACCACTCAGGCCAACTCCCTAAAAGAGAAAAGTCTAGTGGTGGCACACCCGGTTTCGAAGCGTCAATATATACGGTTGGAGAGTAGAATGGGGATAAATATCCACCAAAACCTTCACTACCTCCACTCCACCAAAAGTATTCTCCTTGCCACGCTGCCCATGTAGAATATACTACAAAAGAGAGTAGTCCAAGAAGAACAAGCATTGGAGAAATCCACCATTTATCTTGCCTTAATCTGTCAGTTAATATGTCTACTTTTAGCATGTAATCCTATAAACTTCGACAAATATATATCCCAATTTTTATGAAACAAAAGTTTTAAAAAAAATAAAATTGCAGAAGTTTTAACTTAATTTGCAAACGAAAAAATATTTTGAATAATGAATAAAAAGGTGAATAAAATTCTGTTAATTCTATTTATTTTATTTATAAATATACTTGATTTAAAATCTCAAGATACTGTTAAAATTGCAACTTATAACCTTCTTAGATACGGTTCAAATACAAATAGAAATTTAGACTTTAAAAAGGTTATAGATTACATAAAAGCTGACTTATATATTACACAAGAGCTTACAAATAATTCTGGAGTAACTAATTTTTTAAATAATGTGCTAAATAAAGATGCTAATAAATTTTTATCAGCAAAATTTTATGATGATACTGATATAGATCAAGCTTTATTTTATGACAAAAATAAGTTTGAAATATTATCAACTTCTAAAATAGAGGGAGATCCTAGAAATATAGTAGCTTATAGGTTAAAGCATATTCAATCTGAGAAGATATTTTTTGTTTTCAATCTTCATATGAAAGCACAAAAAGGATCTTCATATGAACAGAGAAGATATAATCAAGTTGAGCAACTAATTAATTATACTAAACAAATGAATGAAGACCATTTTTATGTTGCTGCTGGAGATTTCAATATTTATTCTACTAATGAGCCTGCGTATCAGAAATTTTTTGAAACAACCTCTACTGGATATGGTAAGTTTAATGATTTAGTAAAGGTAGAAGGAACATACAGAAACTCAGAATATGCAATTTATCATACACAGTCTCCTAGAACTTCACAATTTGGCGGAGGAGCAAGCGGGGGAATGGACGATAGATTTGATTATATACTATTTTCTGACTCACTGATGGATAGTAATAATACTTTTGTAATAAAAGATTCTTATGAGGTCATTGGTAATGATGGAAATCATTATGATATGGCAATTAATGTTAGTCCAAATTCTGCTGTGTCTCAAGAACTAGCAGATGCCCTTCATGATGCCTCTGATCACCTCCCCGTATCTGTTGATCTTGTTTTTAGTAAAGAGGCTGTGTTTCCAATAAATAATTCTCCAGTAGGGAATGATACTATTTTTAATTTAAATGAATTTCCTAATGATAATACACTAGTAGGAAAAGTTTTAGCTACTGATCCCGATGGTGATGATATTACTTATTCAATTATATCTGGAAATGAGGAAAATTTTTTTAACATAAACAATGAAGGAGAAATATTTGTTAGTAATGGTAATACTTTATCCTATGAATCTTATAAAGAGTTTGTTCTAATAGTTGAAGTTTCTGATGGACTTCTAAAAGAAAATATTCAAGTTGTAATCAATATCGTTGAATTACCTCCTCTCTCGATAGAGAGTTATGTTAATAAAATAATTAAAATTTATCCTAACCCCTTTTCAGAGTCATTTATAATTGATACGAATAAAAAAATTAGAGATATAATAGTTTATGATACAAAGGGAAGGGTAGTACTTAAAAAAAATAAATTACTCGGAAAAAACAACATTAATTTAAATAGAGATAATAATGGTATTTATATCTTTTCTTTTAGATTAAATGATGAAAGATATAATATTAAATTAATAAAAAAGGGCCTATAAAAGGCCCTTTTTATTTGGTTTACTACTATTTATTCTTTCAAGAATTTGACTTTGGTATTTCCTTTATCAAAGTCTAAGTGCAGAATAAATAGTCCTTCATTAAATGACTTAACATCAATCTCAAGGTATTCTAATTGACGGCCTATATTTACAGCTTCAATTATTTTACCATCTAAATCATTTATTACATACTTATTAAGTACCATCGAATTATCAAGTTCTACTTTCAGAATCTCTGAAGCAGGGTTAGGATAAATTCTATTTATAAATGATACTTTTTCAACAAATAGTGGCAATTCACAACCTGTTGCGTCAACAGTAGCTCCACTTGGAGTACTGGCACATTGATCTAGATCATCAGTTACACCATCGCCATCCGTATCCTTTTGGGAATCAGCACAACCATTTGCATCAACTGAAGCTCCGCTAGGAGTATCAGCACACTGATCTATATCATCACTAACGCCATCTCCATCCGCATCTTTTTGTGAGTCAGCACAACCATTTGCATCAACTGAAGCTCCGCTAGGAGTATCAGGACACTGATCTATATCGTCAGTTACACCGTCGCCATCTGAATCAGGAACATACGTGTGAGATCCAACATCGGCAAAGTCATCTTTGTCTTTAACTATCCACTCAGAATCATCTGCAGTGGTTCCAGCAGCAGCAGCCCAATCATTATTTCCAGTAGCTACACTCGCTTTCCTAATTAAAGTGTGATCTTTTGTTGCATCTGCAACACCTGCAACTTCCCATCCATTACCTGGATCTTCTCCAAAGTCACCAACTCTATCAAGTACAAT
Organism: uncultured Marinoscillum sp.; assembly: GCA_902626505.1. GTDB lineage: Bacteria > Bacteroidota > Bacteroidia > Cytophagales > MED-G16 > MED-G16. The sequence goes on along the minus strand of CACOFQ010000003.1, from coordinate 3,190 downwards.
GTATCCACATTCTGTACCTTTCATAAGCGCCTGACCATCATCTCCATTATGGTATAATGTTGTAATCTCATTTGCCTTATCTAAAATAGATTGATCCGCATCTTTATGAGCTATAACATAAGTTGCACCTGCAGCAATTACCGCTCCAGATGGGAAATCATTCCAGTACTCATATGTACCATCACTACCATTAGATGAGTTAGCATATGCGTAACCATCCAAAGAAACTTCTTGTGAAGTTGGGTTATAAATCTCTAAGTATTTATTATAGGATGATCCTTCTGCATACTCAGAGAAGAATAGATCAACCGTACCAGCTTCAACGTCATCGTCTTGAATGTTAAGGGTATACGTAGAATCAACTCCAATTTCAGCACTTTCTCCTCCTGCAACATTCTGAAGAGTAAATACATAAGTATCTGTACTTCCAACCTCAGTATCATCAGAAAAAGTTACAATTATATGCTGAACTTGACTACTTCCAGCAGCAAACGTAAGTGTTTGTGTTGTGTAATCACCTAAATCACTAGCATTTCCTGAGGTTAATGCAACCTCAACTGTAGTTGCTACAGTTGCACTAGGATCAGTAATTGATACTACTAGCGAGTCAACTTGATCACCTTCACATCTAGTTGATGAAGTAGGACTAAACTGTACAGCAGTATTAGAAACTCCATACTTATGTTTTCCAACATTACTAAAGTCATCTTTGTCTTTAACCATCCACTCTGAGTCATCAGCATTAGTTCCAGCAGATTGAGTCCAGTTAGCGTTACCTGTTGTAGCGCTAGCTTTTCTTACAAGTGTGTGATCTTTAGTTGCATTTGCAACACCAGCAACTGTCCATCCATCACCTGGATCATTTGCAGCATCATCTTCATAGAAGTCACCAATTATATCAAGAATGGTGTATCCACACTCAGATCCTATTACAAGTGCCTGAACATCATCACCATTGTGATATAAAACTCTTGTTTCATCAGCAGCTGCTTTTATTGTTTCATTTGCCGAAGAGTGGGCTACAACGTAAGTAGCACCTGCAGCAATAGTAGCACCTGAAGCGAAATTAGTCCAAAACTCATATGATCCACTAGAGGCTCCACTTGTATTAACGAAAGCATAGTTATCTAGCGAAACAGTTTCTGATGTAGGATTATAAATTTCTAAATATTTATTATTACTTGAACCCTCAGCATATTCTGAGAAGAATAGGTTAGGACCAGCAGCATTGTACACGTAATCATTATCTGATACCGTCAATGTTGCGGTAGTATCATCACCAATTGCACCTCCTGTTGAAACATTCTGAAGTGTAAATACAAATGTTTCTGCACTTTCTATATCCGAGTCATCAGGAATAGTTATAGTTACTGTATCAGCTTTTGAACTTCCAGCAGCAAACGTAAGAGTTTGCGTTGTGTAATCACTGATAGCACTAGCAGTACCAGTAGTAAGGGCAACATCAACCGTAGTAGCTGCTGTTGCACTTGGATCTGTAATTGATACAATTAAAGTAGCAGTTCCATCACCTTCACAAGCAGCAACAGTTGCAGAAGTAAACTGAACTGTTGGTGGAGGAATATATCCTGGTTTGTAGGTATGCTTACCCAAATCATCATGATAATCTGTGTTTTTAACAATCCACTCTGAATCATTAGCATCAGTTCCAACTGTAGCAGCCCAAGATGTATTTCCTGCAGCGACAGAGGACTTTCTTATTAAGGTTCTATTTTGAGTAGCTTTTACAATACCAGCAACTTCCCATCCACTACCTGGATCACCATCAAAGTCACCTACCCAATCTATTATAGTATGAGATTCCTCTGTACCTTTTGCAAGTCCAAAACCATCATCACCATTAGATAATTTATCATAAGTTTCATCAGCTTCATCTAAAATATTCTGAGCAGCTGATGGATGAGCAACAATATACACATCTCCAGAAGCTATAGTAGCTCCAGTGGCAAATGCTTTCCAATTTTCATGCACACCAGCTGTTGATGGAGCATTTGATACACTAGCTAATGCATATCCATCTAGTGAAACTGAGGCTGAAGTAGGATTATAAATTTCTAAATATTTATTATTACTTGAACCCTCAGCATATTCTGAGAAGAATAGATCTAAAGTATTTAAGTTTCCACCCTCGTCAATAGAGAGAGTACCTAAACCATCTGTTGTTATTTGAGCTAATTGTCCAGAAGTAATTCCACTTGCTGTAGTTCCAAAGCTTACAACACCATTTTTAAATCCTGTAACATCTATTGTACCTGTTCCCCAATCTGAAGCAGAGTTATCAGGAAAATCAAGGTTTGTTACAGTATTCTTAACAGTAAGGTTTATTTTTCCAGAAACCATAGTTATTTTACCACCGTTTGACTGATTTGCATTTACTGTCAAGTTGAGAGTCTTATCAGTGTCAATCTGTAGGGTAGTTTTAAGAACATCCTCAGTATCAGCTACTAAGGTTCCACCTGTATTAACAATCACTTTAGTCCCAGCGGTTTTAAATTTATTTTTAGCTGATTTTACAGTAAGATGACCATTCCCAGCATTTCCTGTAAATCTAACAGCACTGTTATGCTTCGTAAAATCTGAATTTTCACCAAAAGTAACTTGAGAATTTGCATTTATATTAAGCCATTTATTAGACAAATACTTCCCATCAAAATGAAACTGTGTATTCGCTTTGTTATTTGGGTTTGAAAGAGTTAAATGACCTGAGTTATTAATAAAAACATCAAAAAATTTGATATGAGATCGAAGGCCATTTGTGGCAAATGCTTTATTTGTTGCACCAGCTGTTGTTTTTAAAACAACCGGTAAATGAAAAGCGACTCTTGCGTCGTTTCCATTAGCTTGGATTGGTTGTCCAATTGCAACACCATTAATTGCATTTCCATTAACATAAAGAGTATCACTACCTCCATTACCAATAATAGCTCCTTTAACTTTAGTAGCTAGTATCTGTCTTACATTATACACACCATCCACTATGATTGTGTCTCCATTAGTATCCAATTTTATTTTATCTGCAGCGGTAGGAACAACACCTCCAGCCCAGTTTGCAGCATTAGAAAATAATTTATCACCACCATCATTAGTGAAATTGATTTGTCCATTAACCTCTGAGGAAAGGACAAATAGAAATATTATTGTAAAAAATCTTATAAAATGTCTCATGATAAAT
>CACOFQ010000002.1 GCA_902626505.1 uncultured Marinoscillum sp. | reverse complement strand
TAGTTTTTTCCCTAAAGATGGGTTCCAAGAGAGTAGTTATTACTGGTTTAGGGGCAATAACCCCTATCGGTAAAAACGTAAATGAATTCCAAAATTCTCTTTTCTCTGGATTGAGTGGATGTGAAAATATAGTATCATTCGACACATCTAAATTCAAAACTAAGTTTGCTTGTGAAGTAAAAAATTATGATCCTCTGGATTATTTCGATAGAAAAGAATCCAGAAAAATGGATATATATGCTCAATTTGGAATGATTGCTGCAGAACAAGCAGTAAATGATTCCGAGCTAAATCTTGAAAACATAGATTTATCAAGAATTGGAGTTATATGGGGATCAGGAGTTGGAGGTATAGAAACATTCCAAAATGAACTTATCAATTTTAGTGAAAATGACAAAAATCCTAGATTTAACCCATTCTTTATACCGAAATTAATACCTGACATATGCCCAGGTCTAATAGCAATAAAATATGGTTTTAAAGGACCAAATTTTGCTACTGTTTCTGCATGTGCATCAGCATCTAACGCAATAATTGATTCATATAATTATATTAAATCCGGAACATCTGATATTATTATAACTGGTGGTTCTGAATCTGCAGTTAATGAGACTGGTGTTGGTGGCTTTAATGCTTTGAAAGCACTCTCTGAGAGAAATGATTCTCCAGAAACAGCTTCAAGACCATTTGATAAGGAAAGAGATGGTTTTGTTCTTGGAGAAGGAGGTGGGGCAATAATATTAGAAGACTATGATCATGCTATAAAGAGAAATGCTAAAATTTATGCTGAGGTTATTGGTTTTGGAATGTCTTGCGATGCACATCATATCACTGCTCCACACCCCGAGGGTGAAGGTGCAAGACTCGTGATGGAAAATGCTATTAAGAGTGCAAATATTGAAAAGGAGTCCGTTGACTATATTAATGTTCACGGAACATCTACTCCGCTTGGAGATAAGAGTGAAGTTCAAGCAATCGAAAATGTTTTTAATAATCATGCCTACGAATTAAATATAAGTTCAACAAAGTCTATGACTGGTCATTTACTTGGAGCAGCAGGTGCAATTGAGTCTTTAGCATCAATATTTGCAATTAGAGAAGGTAAAATTCCTCCAACTATCAACCACTCAACACATGATGATGAAATAAATTCTAAGCTTAATTTGACTCTTAATAAAACTCAAAGTAGAAATGTTGATATAGCAATGAGTAATACTTTTGGGTTTGGTGGTCATAATACATGCGTAATATTTAAAAAATATGATTAATTATGATGTTTATTTTTCAAAATAAAGAAAATAAAGATTTAATTAATGCAATAAATTTTATTCTTGGGTATAAAACCAGAAAGCCTGAACTATTTAAGTTAGCACTTCTTCATAAGTCAATCAAGACTGAAGAATCTAATGAAAGATTAGAGTTTTTAGGAGATGCAATATTAGGTTTAATAGTTGCAAAATATCTTTTTAAGCTTTATCCATTTAAAGATGAAGGATTTCTAACTAAAATAAGATCAAAAATTGTTAATAGAGAATCTCTCAATAATATAGGCAGAAAAATAGGTCTTAATAAAATTATTAATATTAAAAAGATGAAATCTAAATCCTATGATTCTATCTATGGAGATGCATTAGAGGCTATTATTGGTGCTTGTTATCTTGAGAAAGGATTTGATTTTTGTGAAAATAAAGTAGTAAAACATATTATAGTTCCTTACTTTGACTTAGATAGCTTAACAACTCAAACACATAACTTCAAGAGCAAAGTTCTTGAATGGGCTCAGAAAGAGAAAATGAAAATAAATTTTATTGTAGAAAAAACATCTGAATCAAGCAGATTTTCACAATTTAAATCTATCCTGAAATTAAATGGCAAAAAAGTCTCTGTTGGGTATGGAAAGAGTAAAAAAAATGCAGAAAAAGATGCTTCAAGAGTAGCTTGTGAAATTTTAGAATTAAGTTAGTACCAAAATGTCGGTCAGAATAGCAAGTTCAAACCTTAATCAAACACCTCTTGATTGGAGAGGAAACTTAAAGAACATTAAAGAAAGTATTACACTTGCCAAGGATAATAAAGTTGAGATTCTTTGCTTACCAGAGCTTTCAATTACTGGTTATGGATGTCAAGATTTATTTTATCATGACTGGTTCATTAAAAAATCGAATGATGTTCTTAATAAAATTAGATTATTATCAAAATCTATTACGGTTATTGTTGGGCATCCATTATCATTTAAAAATAAAAAATATAATTCCTGCTGTATTATTAGAGATCAAAAAATTTTAGGTTTTTTCATTAAAAGTAATCTGCCAAATGATGGTATTCACTATGAAAAAAGATGGTTTGATGGATGGAAATATGGAGAAATCGATAAGATTGATTTCCAAAATGAGTCATATCCTATTGGAACCATACAAATAGAATATAATGATAAGTTAACTTTAGGATTTGAAATTTGCAGGGATATGTGGGGTGAAGAAAGACCAGCAAACTATATTAAAACAAAAAAAAATCTAATAATTTTCAATCCTATTGCTAGTCACTACGCATTTAATAAATTTTATTTTAGAAAAAATTTAGTGATAGAAAGTTCAAAAAAATTTAACTGCACCTACCTTTCTGTTAATTTATTAGGTAACGAATCTGGAAAAGTAATTTTTGAGGGTGATACAATCTTAGCATCTAATGGAAAACTTTTATGTATAAATGACAGATTTTCATTCGATAATATTTCCTTTTCTTACTTTGATATCAACTTCAAAAATCAGCTAAAAGAAATAAATTATAAGTCCCCAGAAATTTACGAAGAGTTTATAGATGCTTTTTCGCTTGGACTATCAAACTACCTTTATAAATCAAATTTGAAAGGATTTGCTTTATCACTAAGCGGAGGAGTTGATTCCTCATCTATCGCAATTCTTATCTATGAAATGATTAGAAGAATTTTAGAGAAACAGGGAATAGAAACTTTAAATAAAAAGTTTAATTTAAATTTAATCCCTTCAGATAATATTCACCTTAATGTTCAGGAGATTATAAATAAGATATTATATACTGCTTATCAGAAAACAAAAAATTCTTCTAGAGAAACCCAAGAATCAGCGAAAATTTTATCAGAATTTATTGGATCAAATCATTATGAGTGGTCTATCGACTCTGAAGTAAAAAGTATTACAGAAAAAATTTCTGATAAAACAGCTAAAAAATATTCGTGGGAGAAACATGATATTACATTACAAAATGTACAAGCAAGGGTCAGGTCTCCATATATATGGTTTATTACAAATGCTAATAATTTATTATTATTATCAACCTCAAACAGAAGTGAATCAAGTGTTGGATATTCAACGATGGATGGAGATTCAAGTGGATCAATTTCTCCTATTGCTGGTTTAGATAAAGTTTTTTTAAAGAATTTATTAAAATACCTTAAAGAAAAATATAATTATGCATGTTTAGATAATGTACTTAGTTTAAAACCTAGTGCGGAGCTAAAACCTAAAGGTCAAAATCAATATGATGAAGATGATTTAATGCCATATAATATACTCACTGAGATTGAAAGAAATTTTGTTAAAGAAAGAAAAGGCCCTAAAGAAATATTTAATATCCTAAAAAGAAAAAAATTTGCTAGCGATGAAATATTAAAAAAATACATTAGAACTTTCTTTCAATTATTTGCTAGAAATCAATGGAAGAGGGAGAGAACTGCCCCATCCTTTCACTTTGATGATTATAGCCTTGATGCTTCCTCGTGGCTTAGATTTCCAATCTTATCTAACAATTTCAAGGAAGAAATAGATAAAATTTAGTTAATCAACTGGGTCATAGCCAGACTTTCCCCAAGGATGACATTTTGAAATTCTTTTTATCCCAAGAAAGGCACCTTTAATAATTCCGTGTTTTAAAATTGCTTGTTTTGTATACTCTGAACAAGTTGGAGTAAATCTGCACGAACTTGGCAGTATCGGAGATAACAGTCTTTGATAGAGTATTATGGGTAAAATAAATAGTTTCCTGATATTCATCTATTAATAATATATTTGCAACTACAATTCATCAATGACAAAATTTAACTTTTTTTCTTTATTAATACTAGCCTTATTTTATAATACAACTAATATTTTTTCTCAAAATGAGGTAATATCTGTTGATATACAAAAATATGACTATTTGAAAAGTGAAAGTTATAAGATTAAAACCATAAAAGTTAACGGAAATAAAAGAACTAAAAAGGATATTATACTAAGAGAGCTATCTATCAAAGAAGATGAGATAATAGATAAAAATATTATTATAATTAGAGTTGAAGAAGATAAAAGAAAATTAATCAATACTAATCTTTTCAATGAAGTAGACATAAATATTATCTTATTAGATAATAATAATTTATCAATAGAAATTAATTTGATTGAATCTTTTTATTTACTTCCATCAATAATCTTTGAATTATCAGATAGAAATTTCAATGATTGGTGGGTGAATTTTGATCATGACTTTAGTAGAATTAATTATGGCGGTGGTTTTTTACAATATAATTTAACGGGTAGAGCTGATATACTTGAATTCACTTTTAGGAGGGGCTTTATTAGAGAGCTTTATTCTTCATATTATATCCCCTATTTATCTAAAAAACAAAAAGGAGGTTTAGAAGCTAATTTTAATTTAATAGAATTTGATCATCTATTCTATAATACTAATAATTATGTTCCTATTTTTTATAAATCAGATAACTATTTAAAAAAACATTTGAAATCATCCTTAGAATATTCTCACAGGGAATCTTTCTATAATTATCATTATTTCAATGTTGAATATAATAATATTAAACTAAATGATACCCTATCTTTTTTGAATGATAATTATTTCAGAAATGATAAGAACATAAACGGAATCTCATTAGGATATGAGTTTAATAGAGATTTTAGAGATATAAAAAATTATCCTTTAAATGGTTTCCGTCTTAACTTTAAAATTAGAAAAGATGGTATTGGGATATTTAAAAATTTAGATAAATGGAGCACAAAAATTTATTATTCAAATTATATTCCATTAAATAAAAACTTTAATTATTCATTTAATATCTCGACATTATATAGTAGTAAAAACTTACCCTTTTTGTTCTATGAATCAAGTGATAAAATTAGAGGATATGAAAAATATTTGATACATGGATATTCCTATTTTATTCAAAAAAATTCATTGAAGAAAAAAATCTTATCAACAAGCTTCAATAGAGAGAATGAAAAATTAATGAAGAGAGTTAAAAATATTCCACTAGACATTTATTTGAAAATATTTTTTGATTCCGGAGTTATATGGAAATATAATAAACAAACTAATGATAGCTACCTAAATAATAAGTATCTATATAGTTATGGTATTGGTGTTGATATAGTAACACTAAAAAATATTTCTTTTTCTTCTGAATTATCAAGGAATTCATTAAATGAAAATAATTTATCATTTAAATTAGGGGCTGATTTTTAAAAAAATGAGAACAGTTGGATTTCATACATTTGGGTGTAAATTAAATTTTTCAGAAACATCTTCAATTTCAAGAGAGTTTACTGATAATGGATATAAAAAAAAATCAATTTATGATAACCCTAATAAAGTAATTATCAATACATGTTCTGTTACAGAAAACGCAGATAAAAAATGTCAAGATCTAATTAGAAAAATTAAGAAAAAATCACCAGATTCAGAAATTACGGTAGTTGGTTGCTTTGCTCAACTAAAACCAAATGAGATTATTGATATAAAAGGTGTTGATAAGGTAATTGGGGCAAAAAATAAATTTAACTTTCAATCTTACGTAAGTGATAAATCAGTAATTCATTCGAAAATAAATGAATCTAAAGATTTTAAATCCACATTTTCTATTGACGATAGGACAAGATCTTTTTTAAAAATTCAAGATGGATGTAATTACGGTTGTTCGTTTTGTACTATTCCATTAGCAAGAGGGCGAAGTAGATCAGCAAAACCAGAAGAAGTAGTATCTAACTTGAAAGAACTTATAAAAAAGGGATCAAAAGAAATTGTTCTAAGTGGAATAAATATTGGAGATTATGGAATAGTAAAAGGAAAAAGATCTAATGACTTTTACACTCTTCTTCAAAAAATCAATAATGAAATTAAAAATTTAAGAATAAGAATTTCATCTATTGAACCGAATCTTTTAAGTAATGAAATAATTAAATTAATAGGTGAATCAGAAATATTTGTTAATCATTTTCATATTCCTCTTCAATCCGGTTCAAATAAAATATTAAATGGAATGTCTAGAAGATATACTAGCGAATTGTACCAAGACAGAGTAAAATATATAAAAAAATTAATGCCTGATGCGTGCGTTGGAGGTGATGTAATTGTTGGTTTTCCAGGAGAAGACAAAAAAGAGTTTGATAAAACATTAGAATTTATTAAAAATTTAGATATGTCCTATCTACACGTATTCCCATATTCTGAAAGAGCAAATACAAGGGCTATATCTTTAAATGAAAGTGTACCAATTGAAGAAAGAAATAAAAGATCTAAAGTTTTAAGATTGTTATCTGATAAAAAAAAGAGATATTTTTATGAGTCTAACTTAAATAATGTTAGAAATGTACTTTTTGAAAATAAAGTAAATGGTGATTTTATTTATGGATTCACTGATAATTATATTAAAACTAAAATTAAATTCAATAAAGAATTAGTTGGAAAAGAGTGTAATATTTTATTAAAAAAAGTTGATGATGACCTATCAGTGATAGGAGAAATAGTATAAAATGAAAATAATTTGTATAGGTAGAAATTACGTAGATCATGTAGATGAACTTAATAATGATATACCCAAAAATCCTATAATTTTTTTTAAACCTTCTATTTGCAAACTTGAAGGTTTTGACTTTAAGATTCCAGAGTTCTCATCGGACATTCACCATGAAATTGAGATAATTTATAAAATTTCTAAAAGTGGGAAGAATATTGCAATATCAGATTCGATAAATTACATTTCTGGAATAGGTTTAGGTATAGACTTTACAGCAAGAGACATACAATCTAAATTTAAAGAAAAAGGTTTACCATGGAGTATTTCAAAAAGTTTTGATAATTCTGCTGCCATATCAAAATTTAAATCTATAGATGAATTTAAAGACATTGAAAATATTGATTTTTCATTAACTAAAAATACAGCCAAAGTTCAAAGTGGAAATTCTAAATTAATGATTTTTAAAATTGAATATCTTATACACTACATATCACAATTTATTTCTCTTGAAGAAAATGATATTATTTTTTCCGGTACACCCAAGGGGGTTAATAAGTTAAAAGTGGGTGATAAATTAGAAGGATACATAGAAAATGAGAAAATTCTTAATATTAATATTATTTAGTATAATTCATTTCAAATCAGGATCTCAGGATTTATTATTTCCAATTAATCCTGGATCACAAAATTACTTATCGGGTAACTTAGGAGAGTTAAGAAGTGACCACTTCCATATGGGCCTTGATATTAAAACATATGGAAGAATTAATATTCCTATTTACGCATCTGATGATGGGTATATTGAGAGAGTAAGGGTTTCAGGAACAGGATATGGTAAAGCATTATACCTAAAACATAATGACGGATATAAATCTGTTTATGCTCATTTAAATAGTTTTCATAAAGACATTGAAAAATATGTTACTGAGTATCAGTACAGAAATGAAAAGTTTGTAGTTAATCTATTTCCTAGGAAAAAATTTTATTATAAAAAAGGAGAAATTATTGGTTATTCAGGTAATTCTGGGTCATCAGGAGGACCTCATCTTCATTATGAAATTAGAGATGATAAGGAAAATGTAATGAATCCTCTAAATTTTTCATTTAATGAGATAAAAGATAATGTCAATCCTATAATTAAGTCAATTTCTTTAAAAACATTAGATTTTAACTCTCGAATAAATGGAATGTATGGATTAGTAGATATTCCAATTAAGGGTGATAACAAAATAAATTTAAACCTTGAAGGTGATATTGGTATTTCAGTTTTTGCATTTGACATGCTAGATGGATATTTACATAAAGTAGGAATTTCTAGATTTCAACTTTTTTTAGATAACAAACTGATAATTGACAATAAAATAGATACTCTTAGTTATTCAGAAACAAATTTTGTGAGCTGGTTTATTGACCAAAATATTTTTAAAAAATTTAGGAAACAATACGTTAAGTTATATCAGGATGACGGAAATAAATTAAGTTTCCATAAGAATAGTGAAAATGGCATTATAAATTTTAATAAAGAAAAGAGTTACAACATAAATATTGTTGTTTTTGACTATTACAAGAATCAATCAAGTGTTGAGATTATTGTGAATAATAATAATGCAAATAATTATAACTTCATTGACTTATTTGATGACGACTATTATGTATTAGGAAATACTTTAGTAATTAGATCACAAATAGAAAATAGAGAATTTATGGAGATAAAGTTCACAAACGGATTAGATATATCTAAATCTATTTTTAAAGATGATCTCTACCATTACTTTATATTTGATTTAAGAAAAGATTTACCGGAAAAAGCTTTTCTCCAAGATAAAGAAATAAACTTTAATTTTATTGAAATAGAAAAGGACAAAATTTATGATTTAGATAATGAAAATGTTAAACTTGAAATTTCAAACAATAATATTTTTGATACAATGTATATTGAATTTGAAAAACAGGTTGACACTTTAGAAAAATTCATTTTTAAAAATTCTCTTCCATTAAAAAAAGGAGTTTCTGTGACATTAAAACCTAAAAATAAATACAATAAAGAAAAATCATTTATTTACGATATAACATATAAACCATCTTTCATAGGAGGCGAATGGAAAGAAAATAATATTAAATTCAGGACTAGTGAAATGTCAAAATATTCAATACTGGAAGATATGGATCCACCAATTATTGAAAGAATTAAATTTAATAGTGACCAAATGAAATTTAGGATATATGATGAATTATCAGGTATTAAATCTTATGAAGCTAGAATTAATAATAACTGGATATTATTTGAGTATGACAACAAAAATGATATCATTATTTCTAAAAAAAAGAACTCAATTCAATCATTTAAAGGTAAATTTGTGCTTGAAGTTATTGATAATGCCAATAACATAAGAACTTTAAATTTAAATTTATAATATGTCATTAAATGTAGGAGACAAAGCACCAAACTTTAAATCTGTAAATCAGAAAGGTGAAGATATTGAATTAAAAAACTACCTTGGGAAGAAAGTTATTTTATACTTCTATCCTAGGGATAACACACCAGGTTGTACAGCTCAGGCGTGTGATCTAAGAGATAACCAAGAAAACTTAAATAATGGAAACTATGTTGTTCTTGGTGTTAGTTCAGACTCTGTAAAATCACATCAAAAATTTATTGAAAAATTTGATTTAAACTTTGATTTAATTTCTGATGAGGATAAGTCTGTACATAAAATGTATGGTACCTGGGTAGAAAAAAAAATGTATGGTAAAACATATATGGGTACAGCCAGACAAACCTTCATAATTAATGAAAATGGAGTAATATCTGATATAATCACTAAAGTCAAAACAAAAGAACACGCAAATCAAATTTTAGGTGAGTAAAAATATTGATGATTTAAAAAATATTTCTTCTCAAGTAAGAAGAGACATAGTTAGGATGGTCCATCAGGTCCAATCTGGTCATCCAGGTGGATCTCTTGGGTGTACAGACTTTCTAGTATATCTATTTTTTAATTTGATGAAGAGAAAAGATTCATTTGACATGAATGGATTAAATGAAGATGTATTTTTCCTTTCAAATGGTCATATTTCACCTGTTTTTTATAGTGTTCTCTCAAGAGCTGGTTATTTTGATAAAAGTGAACTGAGTACTTTTAGAAAATTAAATTCAAGATTACAGGGTCATCCTGCAACTCACGAGGGATTACCTGGTATTAGAGTTGCTTCTGGATCTCTTGGTCAAGGACTTTCAGTGGCTGTAGGATCTGCTCTAGCAAAAAAGTTAAATAAAGAAGACAATGTTGTTTATGTACTGATGGGAGACGGAGAGTTACAAGAAGGACAAATCTGGGAGGCGATGATGTATGCAGCACATAATAAAGTAGATAATATTATTGCAACAATTGACTTTAATGGTCAACAGATTGATGGGCCAGTTGATGAAATTAACTCCTTAATAGACCTGAAAGATAAACTTGAATCTTTTGGGTGGAAGGTATATGAAAGTGATGGCAATGATTTTGATAGCCTCTCTTCTACCCTAGAGAAAGCAAGAAAAAATTTATTTAATGGTTTTCCTATAATTAATATTATGAAAACTGTGATGGGTAAAGGTGTTGACTTTATGGAAAACTCTCATAAGTGGCATGGAATACCACCAAATGACGAACAATTGAATGATGCTTTAAGCCAAAATAAGGAAACTTTAGGAGACTACTGATGGAAAGAAAAGAATATACCTACACAGAAAAGAAAGATACTAGATCTGGATTTGGAGACGGTTTAACAGAATTAGGAAAAAATAATGAAAATGTAGTTGCACTATGTGCAGATCTTACCGGTTCATTAAAAATGAATGATTTTAAAAATAATCATCCAGAAAGATTTTTTCAAGTTGGAATTGCTGAAGCTAATATGATGGGTTTGGCAGCAGGACTTACGATTGGAGGTAAAATTCCATTCACAGGTACTTTTGCAAATTTTTCAACAGGTAGAGTTTATGATCAGATAAGACAATCTATAGCTTATTCGCATAAAAATGTAAAAATATGTGCTTCACATGCTGGTCTAACTCTTGGAGAAGATGGTGCAACTCATCAAATTTTAGAGGATATTGGTATGATGAAAATGTTGCCTGGTATGACAGTAATTAACCCATGTGACTATAACCAAACAAAGTTAGCAGCCATAGCCCTAGGAGATCATGTAGGTCCGGCATATTTAAGATTCGGGAGACCTAAATGGCCTATATTCACTCCTGAAAATGCAAAATTTCAGATTGGAAAAGGAATTAAATTTTTAGATGGTAATGATATTTCAATTTTTGCAACAGGACACATGTTGTGGCAAGCTCTAGAAGCAGAAAAAATTTTATTTTCTTTAGGTGTTAGCTGTGAGGTAATTAATATTCATACGATTAAACCCCTCGACGAGAAAATTATTTTAGAAAGTATCAAAAAGACAAAGTGTGCCATATCATGCGAGGAGCATAATATAATTGGGGGTCTTGGAGAAAGCATTTCTAGGTTAATATCAGAAAAACATCCAATTCCTTTTAAAGTTATAGGAGTAAATGACTCATTTGGTGAAAGTGGAAAACCATTAGATCTACTAGAAAAATATAATCTTAATCCTGAGTCGATAAAAGAAGCAGCGTTAGAGGTTATTGATAAAAAATGAATAAAGCCCTAATTTTATTTTCCGGAGGTCAAGATTCAACCACTTGCTTATACTGGGCTAAAAAAAAATTTGATTCAATACAAGCGATAGGTTTTAACTATGGTCAAAGACATATAATTGAATTAGATTTTGCAAAGAAAATATGTGATAAAGAAAATATCTCATTTGATATTATTTCACTTAAAGAGATTTTATCGAACTCAGCTCTTATTAATCCTCAAGAGGACTTAAATAAAAGCCATCCATCAAATCAAAATTTACCTAATTCATTTGTTCCAGGAAGAAATCTTCTTTTTCTATCAATAGCATCATCAATAGCATATAACAGAGAAATAGAAAATATTGTTATTGGTGTCTGTGAGACTGATTTTAGTGGATACCCTGATTGTAGAGATGAATTCATAAAATCAATGAAAAAAACGATACTTTTAGCTACAGAAAAGTCAATAGAAATACATGCACCACTAATGAATCTAGATAAAGCTGAAACTTGGAAGTTAGCTAAAGATCTTGGGTGTATAGATACAATAATCAAGTCAACGATGACAGACTATAATGGTTCTAAAAATGAAAATGATTGGGGACTAGGAAATCTTGATAATCCTGCTAGTATTTTAAGACATAAAGGTTATCTTAAAGCAAAAAAAAATAAATGGATTTAAAATCAAATATAGTAAACCCTTACATAGGTCAGACTGCCGAAGGAAAAAAGATTGAATTTGAGTCAACAGATTCTATTGAGAAAGAAGAATTAAAAGTATTTAAATTCAATAGTACTAAACAGTACATAAAAATTTATACAAAAGAATTTATAGCAGTGTGTCCATTTAGTGGACTTCCTGATGTAGCAAAAATTAAAATTGAGTACTATCCTGAAGGTAAGGTTGCTCTAGAACTAAAATCTTTAAAATATTACCTAATAAGCTTTAAAAATGTTGGTATCTATCAGGAAGAAGTTACAAAAAGAATTTATAGTGACTTGAAGGAGATTCTTAAAACAAAGAAAATTAGAATAACCAGTAAGTATAATGTTAGAGGTGGACTCTATACTACCTGTGTGGAAGGAGACCTTTAAAATATTAACGGCTTACCTTTCCTTTTATAAAAATAACTGACCTTTTGTTATCAGATGTTACTACCGACAATGATTTCCTAAAGACACCAGGTCTTCCTCTGGGATTATATTCTGCAACAATAAATCCCTCTTTTCCAGGTTTAATTTCTTTCTTGGACCAATCAGGAGTAGTACAACCACATGAAGGTTTAACAGTCAGAATTTGAATTGATTTTTTAGAATTATTAGTGAAAACAAACTTGTGAGATACTTTTCCACCCATCTCTTTAATTTCACCAAAATCAAATTCTCTCTCATTAAATTTAAGATCTTGTGAATTTGCTGAAAATATGAATGCAACAAGAATTATAGTTAAAAAACTAATTTTCTTCATAATTCAAAAATATATAATTAATTATATGCAATCAATTAAACAATTGAATTAATTTTGAAATATGACAAGAATATTAACAGGCATACAAAGTTCAGGGAAGCCACATCTAGGTAATATTCTTGGTGCAATTAAACCGTCTATTGAATTATCAAAAAATTCTAAGAATGAGTCTCTATTCTTTATAGCAGACCTTCATTCTTTAATTAATATTAAAGACTCAAAAATAATGAACGAAAATACATTAGCAGTTGCTGCTTCGTGGATAGCAATGGGTTTTGATCATGATAAAAATTATTTTTATAGGCAATCTAAAATTACAGAGGTGTGTGAGTTGGCTTGGTATTTAAATTGTTTCACACCATATCCTATGTTATCTAACTCTCATTCTTTTAAAGATAAATCTGATAACTTATCAGATGTTAATTCAGGATTATTTACATACCCAGTATTGATGGCTGCAGATATATTATTATATGACTCAGAAATTGTCCCGGTAGGAAAAGATCAGAAGCAGCATCTAGAAATCACAAGAGATATTGCCAAATCATTTAATCATAATTATGGAGAGACGTTTATAATACCTGAAAGTAAAATTGATAAGAATGTACAGACAATTCCTGGAACTGATGGTAGAAAAATGAGTAAAACATATGAAAATACTATTGATATTTTTGCCGATGAGAAATCTCTTAAAAAACAAATTATGTCAATTGTAACTGATAGCAAAGGTCTTGATGATAAAAAGAACCCAGAGACATGTAACGTATTTAATATATTTAAATTAATAGCAAGTCAAGTTGAAGTTAAGGAAATGGAAAAAAAATACACTGAAGGTGGATATGGATACGGTCATGCTAAAACTCATTTATTTAATCTTATTTTAGAATTATATTATGATGAAAGAAAATTATATTCCGAATTGATTAAAAATAAAGATCATCTTTTTAATATTTTAGAGAAAGGAGAAAGAAAAGCAAAAATTATTGCAGAAGAAGTTCTTGTTAGAGTAAGGAGTAGGCTTGGGTATTAATTAAATATGCAATCAGATAAAAATAATCTTTTAGAGATATCAAAGGCTGAGGCTAATAAATGGATCCGTTATGGACTCAAAAAAAATGAAGAAGAGGAGGTTAATAATCTACTTTTAGTAGGAAATGAAGATATTCTTATGGAGAGCTTCCACAAAAAGCTTGAATTTGGTACAGGAGGAATGAGAGGTCTTATAGGTATAGGAAGTAACAGAATAAATTCTTACACAATATCTTTAGCTACTCAAGGATTATGTAATTACTTAAATAAAGTTATTGATGGAAATAAATCTGCAGTCATAGCATATGATAGTAGAAGGTTCAGTAAAGAATTTGGTAATCAAACAGCAAAAATCTTCTCAGCAAACAATATTAAATCTTATATTTTTTCAGATTTAAGACCAACTCCAGAGTTATCATTTGCTGTTAGAGAGTTAAACTGTTCTTGTGGAATAGTCATCACAGCTTCCCACAATCCTAAGGAATATAATGGTTATAAAGTTTATTGGAATGATGGAGGTCAAATAACATCTCCTCACGATAATAATATTATCTCTGAGGTTGAAAAAATAACTGATTTTAACCAAATAAATTTTAATTTTAATAGTGACCTTATTGAAGAAATTGATAATAAAATTGACAAAAAATATATTGAAAAAATTCAAGATTTATCAGTTTATGATAACTCCAGATCGAAATTAAAAATTATTTTTTCTTCTCTTCATGGTACAGGGATTACTCAGATTCCTAACGCATTAAATGCTTTTGGTTTCAAAAATATCAGTAGTGTAAGAAGTCAAGAATTACCGGATCCAGAATTTTCAACAGTTACCTCTCCAAATCCTGAAGATTTAGATGCTCTAGATTTGGGAATAAAAAAATTAAAAAAAGAGAAAGCAGATATACTTCTTGCTACAGATCCGGATTCAGATAGAGTTGGAGTAGCATTATACGACAAGGAAAAAATTAAAATATTAAATGGCAATCAACTTGCCTCATTAATTGTATATTATTCCTTAATTAATCTAGACAAAAATAAGTTAAGTAAACCTCCTTATGTTGCTAAAACTATAGTAACAACTAGATTAATTGATGAGATAGCAAAAGATTATGGGGTAAAATCCTATTCTACACTTACAGGTTTTAAGTATATAGCTGAACTAATAAAAAGTAAAAATGCAGAAAAGTTTATAGCAGGTGGAGAGGAAAGTTATGGTTATCTCGTTAATGATTTTGTCAGAGACAAAGACGCAATTATTTCATGTGCTTACATATGTGAAATTGCTAACTGGGCTAAAGACAATGGTAAATCTTTAAATGATATTCTAGAAGAAATTTATGATACATATGGTTTTTTCAAAGAAAAGCTATATACCATCAAAATGGAGGGGATTTCAGGAAGTAATAAAATAAATGATATTATGGAAAAATATAGAAGTGCTCCACCTCTAAAAATATTTGGTGATAAGGTTAAAGAAGTAATTGACTATAATAAGAGAGTAAAAAATCCAATAATTAATGTTAAATCAAATGTTATTCAATTAATTTCAGAAAAAAATTATTCTATAACTTTGAGACCATCTGGAACAGAACCAAAAATTAAGTTTTATTTCAGTTTATCTAGTGATAATAGTGAAGAAAATAAAAATAAATTATCTAATCTTATTGATAAAGAAATTTTAAATATCAAAAATAACTATGAGTAGTTTAAATAAATTATCTTCTTGGAAAGAGATTGGTAATTATTCTAATAAGATTACAGAAAAATCCTTAAATGAGATCTTCATGGAAGATAAGGATAGGTTCAATAAATTTTCTATTCTAGAAAATGATCTACTTCTAGATTTTTCAAAAAATCATATAGATGATAAAATGATGGAATTATTTTCTCGACTATTGGTTGAAATTGATCTCAAAGGTAAAATACATGATTTATTTAATGGTGAAAAGATTAATACCTCAGAAAACAGATCTGTATTACACTTTCTCTTAAGAGGTACTTATACTTCAAAAACTAAAGAATTATATGAAAATGATATAAAAAAAGGTCTTGAAAAATTAAAATTATTTTCAAAAAAATTCCAAAATGGGGAGATAATAGGTTATTCTGGAAAAAAAATTAAAAATGTTATTAACATAGGTATTGGGGGATCTGACTTAGGACCAAAAATGATATGTGAGGGGTTAAAATATTATTCTAATAGAAGTGTAAATAATTATTTTATATCTAATGTCGATCCCAGCAATCTTTCTGAGGTATTACTTAATATCAATCCCGAAGAATCAATTTTTATTATTTCATCAAAATCTTTTGGTACTATTGAGACACTAAAGAATGCGAATATTTGTAAAAATTGGTTTAAGGATAAGTCTAAAAACAATCAGAATCTAAAAAAACATTTTTTTGGAGTAACTGCTAATATAAAAAAAGCAAAAGCATTTGGTATAGAAGAAAATAATATTTTCCCCATCTGGGACTGGGTTGGCGGAAGATATTCTTTATGGTCATCAGTAGGTTTACCTATTATATTAAAAATTGGATATGAAAATTTTGAAATGTTACTTGATGGAGCAAATGAAATTGACAATCATTTCAGAGAAAAGCCTTTTGATAAAAATATTCCTATAGTTTTAGCATGTTTAGGTATTCTATATAATAATTTTCATAATTGTGAGACGCATGCCATATTCCCTTATGACGATTACCTAAAATATTTACCAATGTATTTACAACAAGCTGATATGGAGAGTAATGGAAAAAATATATCAAAAGATTCGACAGAAGTAAATTATAACACTGGCCCGATATTATGGGGAGATGTGGGAACAAATGTACAGCATTCTTTTTTCCAACTTATTCATCAAGGCACCAAAAAAATCCCTTGTGATTTTATTGGCTTTGTAAACTCTAATAATGAAAAAGAAGAATTACATGAAATATTACTATCCAATATGGTTGGTCAGACGATGGCCCTAATGAAAGGAAAAAATATTCTAGAGGTAAAAGAAGAACTTGGAGATGAGAGTAAGTATACTAATTATGAAATTATTAAAAATTCCAAGGTTTTTAAAGGAAATAAGCCTTCAAATACATTACTATTCAATAAGCTAACCCCATATAATCTTGGTAGATTGATTGCTATTTACGAACACAAAATCTTTGTTCAAGGATGTATATGGAATATCAATAGCTTTGATCAGTGGGGAGTAGAATTAGGTAAGGTGTTATCTGATGAAATTTATGAAAAAATTAAAAATAAAGATAGATCTGACATTGATAATTCAACAAAAGGTCAATTAGACTTTATAGAAAAATTTAGGCAATAATAAATCCTGCAATATTTCCAGTCAAAAGAGTAGCTAATGTTGCGGCTAACAACGCTCTTAAACCTAATTTTGATATATCCTTTTGTCTAGACTGAGCCATAGAACCAATACCTCCAATTTGAATAGCAATTGAACTAAAATTTGCAAATCCACATAGTGCGTATGTTGATATTAAAATTGACTTTTCAGATAGAAGACCAGCTGTTTTCATCTCAGCTAAATTTACATAAGCTATGAATTCATTAAGAACAAATTTTTGACCAAGAAGACTACCTACTAATACCGTTTCATTCCAATCAATACCGATCATAAATGCAAATACTCTAAATACTTGACCCAAAAGAAACTCCATTGATAATTTATTGAACTGACCATTTGAAGAGGCTTTGATCCATTCATTAATAGAAGTAATATCTCCAAAAAACTCTAAAAAGTAATTAAGCATATATACTACAGCTAGAAACGCCAATAACATAGCTGCTATATTCAAAGCTAATTTTAATCCATCTGAAGCACCTTTTGCCAAGGCGTCTATTGCATTTGATCCCAAATCTTCTTTAGATAAATCTAAGTTTTTATTGATACTATTATTCTTTTCTTCAGGTTGAAAAATCTTAGACATCACAATTCCTGCTGGGGCATTCATTATAGATGCGGTTAGGAGAATTGTAGCAAATTTTAAGGACTCATCAGAATCTGTACCTCCTAACAAGGCAACATAAGCAGCAAAAACTCCTCCAGCTATAGTTGCCATCCCACCTGTCATCAGACACATTAATTCAGATTTTGTCATATTTTTAATATATGGTTTAACTAATAGCGGAGCCTCTGTCTGACCTAGAAAAATATTTCCAGCTGCAGATAAAGATTCAGCACCAGATAATTTCATAGTCTTAGACATTACCCAAGCAATAGATTTAACAATTACCTGGAGAAAGCCGATATAATATAAAAAAGCACTTATTGCTGAAAATAAAATTACAACAGGAAGAGCAGAAAAAGCAAATCCATTAAAAGATGCAGCTGGAAATAAAAAAAGTGTTCCCTCTTTTGAAAAACCAATTAATAAAACAAAAAACTTACTTATACTACTAAATATTGATTCAATAAAAGAGACGTTAGTAATTAAGATTGCAAAAATTAATTGCAGGACAATTCCTGAAAGAACTAATCTCCAATTTATATTTCTTTTATCTGAAGATAATAAGTAGGCAATAGATATTATAAAAATAAAGCCAATAATAAATCTAATTAAATCCATTAATTTCTTCTTTTGATTTCATCTCTAACTCTAGCTGCAAACTCATAATTTTCTTCAGCAATTGAATCAGTTAATTTTTTATTAAGTTCCTTAACTGAAAAATCTTTTAATGTTTTAACTTTTCCATCATCATTAACTTTTTTATCTACTTCTGCCTCATCAAAAATTATTCCAGCCTCATCTAATACCCTCTCATCAACGTATATATTTGCTTTATATCTTATAGCAATTGCAATGGCATCAGATGGTCTTGCGTCTATACTGTGTTTTTTAGTAGAATCTGATATAATTATTTTAGAGAAAAATACTCCGTCTTTAATATCAGTTATAAGAACTTCATTAACTACGAAATTTATTTTTTTCAAGAAAGATTTGAAAAGATCGTGTGTCATTGGTCTATTAGGAATTATTTTTTCTATTTCCATAGCAATAGATTGAGCTTCAAACATGCCAATAATTATGGGTAACCTCCTATCCCCTTTATTTTCTTTTAAAACTAAAGCAAAAGATCCAGTTTGGGAATCGACACTAGATGATAAACCTAAAATATCTAACTTGACTTTTTTCATTCTAACCTAGAGAGTTTATAATTTTAGGTACTACCTCAAAAGCGTCACCAACTATACCATAATCAGCAGCTTTAAAAAAAGGTGCTTCGGGATCATTATTTATTACAATAATGGTTTTTGAAGAATTAACACCTGCTAAATGTTGAATAGCACCTGAAATTCCAATTGCAAAATAAATTTTTGGGGATATTTTTAAACCAGTTTGTCCTACGTGCTCATGATGTGGCCTCCAGCCAGCATCAGAAACTGGTTTACTACACGCAGTGGCTGCATTTAATTTTTTCGCAAGATCTTCTATCATTTGCCAATTTTCTGGACCTTTTAGACCTCTACCAGCAGAGATTACTACATCTGCATCATTTAAAGAAATATCTTCCTCAATAAATTTTTGTTCTAATATCTCAAAACTTGAGTTTTCAGAAACCTTAGAATCAACTTTTACTATATCAGCTTTTTTCTCGAAATCTTGTGACTCAACAATATTTTTATTCAACAAATAGATACATGAATCATTATCATTAATCATGTGTGACTCAGCTTTTCCAGTAAAAATAGAACAGGAAATTTTACCATTCTTATCTATTTTTAATACATTAGAAGCAATAGGAAAATTTAACTTGGTAGAAATTTTAGAAGATAATTCTTTAAATGTATTTGAACTTGGAGACAAAATAGTTTTAATACCATTGCTGTTAATTACCTCTTCAATAGCAGAATAATTATTTAAATCATCTATTACAAATATTTTATCAAAACCTTTACTACCTAATGATGATATATAGGATTCATCATTATTTGAAGTAAGACCATAAACATCATTATGTAATTCATTTGCTATAGTCGCAGCTTGAGAAGATGACTCACTTATTGTATTCTTATTAAATTCTATAAAAACTAAAGTTGACATTATAAATTTTTAAGTTTTAGTTCATCAATTAGTAACTCTAAATTATCCTTATCAATATATTTTATCTCTTCTTTTTCTGGAGGAAGCGTATACTTATCGAGCTTTAAAGACGCTTTTACTCCAACAGGTTCAATGACAGATAATTCCTTTGATCTTGCGTTCATTATACCTCTCATATTTGGAATTTTCCATTCTGCAATAGGTTCCTGGCACCCTAATATTAAAGGGAGTTTTGCTTTTATTTTTTCTATACCAGAATCAGTTTCTCTCTTAATTATAACACTTTTATCATTCTCAAGATCTAAATATGTAACAGGATTGAAAGTCTGAATATTAAGTATAGAACCCGATAAATAATGAACTAATCCAGAATTATAGTCAATTGATTCTTTACCCATTAATATTAAGTCAAAATTATTTTTATTGATAAAGCTAGCGATATTATGAGCTACAAAATTTGAGTCAATAGGCTCTGAATTAATTCTATATGCCCTATCCGCGCCAATAGCTAACCCTTTCCTTAACAATGGATCATTTTCTGAAAGACCAATATTAAGTAAGCTTATATCTATTTCATTATTTTTTTCTTTTAGCTCGACAGCCCTTGCTAAAGCATAGTCCTCATATGGACCAATAATAAATTGAATATTCTCTTTATTAAATTTATTATCTTCAGTAAAAGAAACCTTTGAAGTTGTATCAGGTACACAAGAAACACAAACAAGTATTTTCATAATTTAAATTTAGAATGGATCATTTCCATTATCAGAGTTAAAACCATTATTTGCTTTACTTTGAAACTTTTTAACTTCATTATCATCCAAAGATGACATATCTGCAAATTTTGCAAACCTTTCTATAAACTTTAACTTCACTTTACCAGTTGGACCATTTCTATTTTTGCGAAGTAATATTTCTGCTACTCCGGCGGTTAAGTTTCCATCTTCATCTTCAGTAATATCGTATCTATCAGCTCTATAAATAAATAATACCATATCAGCATCTTGTTCAATTGAACCTGATTCTCTTAAATCAGATAGAACAGGTCTTTTATCTCCACCTCTAGTTTCTACTGCTCTACTTAATTGGGATAATGCTAAGACTGGAACATTTAATTCTTTAGCTATTGCCTTTAAAGATCTTGAAATAGAGGCAATTTCTTGTTCTCTATTACCTGAAGATTTACCATATTCCCCAGTCATTAATTGTAAGTAATCAACAATAATACATTGAATATCATGTTGAGATTTTAACCTTCTTGATTTTGCCCTTAGTTCAAGAATACTTAGAGCAGGTGTGTCATCAATAAAAATTTTTGCATTATTTAGTTGGTCAGTTTTATGAAGAAGCTGCTGCCACTCATAATCTTTTAAATTACCTTTCTTAATCTTATCACTATCCAGCTCAGCTTCAGAAGAAATTAATCTATTTACAATTTGTAATGATGACATTTCAAGAGAGAAAATTGCAACTGGCTTATCATGATCAATTGAAGCATTTCTCATCATTGATAATACGAATGCAGTTTTACCCATAGATGGTCTACCAGCAATAATTACTAAATCAGAAGGTTGCCATCCTGAAGTAATATTATCTAAATCTATAAATCCAGTGGGAACTCCTGTTATACCATCTTTTTTTGTTTTTTTTGATTCAAGTTCATCAATTGCTTCCTTCATTAATCCCTTAACTTGAGAATAATTTTTTCTTATATGAGACTCACTAATATCAAATAATGATTGCTCTGTATTATCTAATAAATCAAAAACATCAGTAGTATCTTCATATGCTTCTTTTTGAATTTCTCCTGATACTTCAATAAGTTGTCTTTTAATAGATTGCTCAAGGATAATTCTTGCATGATATTCAATATTAGAGGCTGAATTTACCCTAGTAGTTAGTTGAGTGACATAATAAGCGCCTCCAACAAAGTCTAATTTTCCATTCTTTTTAAGTTGTGTTGTAACTGTCAATAAATCAACCGGCTCAGAATTATTAAATAAATCTATAATTGATTTATAAATTTCTTTATTAGCATCCTTATAAAAATTATCAGGCTTTAAAATATCAATTACATCAGTTAGAGCATCTTTCTCAAGCATTAAAGCTCCCAAAACAGACTCCTCTAAATCTAAAGCTTGAGGGGGCAACTTCCCTAAGTCTAAATCATTTTTTAAACCTAAACTAGTTTTTGTTCTTGATATATAACTTTTATTTTCTTTCACCTAAAATTTTTAACAAACCTAAAAAAAAAATGCATGGTAATAACTTAAATAAAACTTTACTTATCCATATATTATCAACAAAATAAAGTTATTTAAATTATGTTGTTCTCGCTGACAAATATTTATAATTTTGACATATATGCTAATCGATCAAGTTAAGAATATTCATATTATTTCTATTGGAGGAGGTGTAATGCATGATTTAGCTATAACACTAAAAAAACTAGGAAATATAGTCACAGGTAGTGATGATATAATTTACGATCCTTCAAAATCAAAATTAAAATCAAAAGGTTTACTTCCAAAGGAATTTGGATACTTTAAAAAAAACATTCACAATAAAATTGATTTTATAATTACCGGTATGCATACAAAAAAAAATAATGTAGAATTAAATGAGGCTAGGAAAAAAAATATACCAATTCTATCTTATCCAGAATATATAACCAAACTATCAGAAAATAAACATCGAATAGTTATTGCTGGAAGTCATGGAAAAACAACAATTACTTCAATGATAATGCATGTTTTAAAGTCTAATAAAATAAAATTTGATTATGTAATTGGAGCAAAAGCTCATGGATTTAAAAATAATATTTCAATATCAAATAACCCAATTATAATAATTGAAGGAGATGAATATTTAACTAGTCCTTTGGATAAAAGTCCTAAGTTTTTAAAATATAATCATCATATAGCATTAATAAATGGTATAGAGTGGGATCATTTTAATGTTTTTAAAAACGAAAAAATTTATGTTGATCAATTTTATAAATTAATAAAAATGACTCCCAAAGGAGGAGAAATTATATATTTTGAAAATGATAAAAGAATTATAGCCTTATTAGAAAAATATAAGAATGAAAATACAACCTTAAAACCATATTCACATGAAAAATATTCACTTAATAAAAAATCTGCTTTTATACTTGATGAAAATAATAAAAAAATAAAATTAAATGTTTTTGGAAAACATAATATGCAAAATATAGCAGGTGCTAAATTAGTATGTGAACAACTAGGAATAAAGCAAAAACATTTCTACTTAGGAATAAAAACTTATAATCTCCCTGAAAAACGTCTACAAAAAGTTTATGATAAAAAAATTAAAATATTTATAGATTTTGCACACTCACCCTCCAAGTTAAAAGCAACAATTAATGCGGTAAAGAATCAGTATAAAGAAAAATTATTAAGTATTTATGAACTTCACAGTTCAAGCAGTTTTAATTTTAAATTTTTAGAAAAATATCATAATTCATTAAATGATTCAGACTATTCAATTATTTATATATCTAATAAAAAGCTTAATCTTTTTACCGAAAAAATAAGTGAAAATAAATTGCAAAAATTTTTTAATGATAAAAACATAAAACTTGTCAATTCTATTAATTCATTAAAAAAAATAATAAGAAGTAATAAATATAAGAAGTACAATAAGATATTTATGTCGTCAGGAAATTTTGATGATTTTAATATATATAACTTTTATAATGAAAGTAAATAAATCTACAGTAGTATTTGATATTGAGACTACAGGTCTTGATATAATAAAAGATAGAATTATTGACATATCATTAATTAAAATAAATCCAGATGAAACCAAAAGTGAAAAAAATTATAGAGTAAATCCATTAATACATATTTCTGAGGAAAGTAGTAATATTCATGGAATATATGATGATGATGTAAAGAATCATAAACCATTTAAATTCTATGCAAAAGAAATATTTAATTTCATTAAAGGATGTGATTTGGCTGGTTTTAATATTCTTAAATTTGATTTACCAATTCTTATTGAAGAATTTCTAAGATCTGATATCGAATTATCAATTGAAAAAATAAAAATTATAGATGCATTAAGAATTTATCATCTAATGGAAAAAAGAAATTTAAGTGCTGCATATAAATTCTATTGTAATAAAAATTTAGAAAATGCCCACAACGCATATGAAGATACAAGTGCTACATTAGAAATAATAAATAAACAGATTGAAAAATATGACAACATGGATGTAATTGACAATAAAGGCAATAAATTAGGTAAAATAACACAATATATTGATTCAATTGGATCAATAATAAGTAATAATATTGTTGATATTTCCGGCAGAATAATCAAAAACTCTCAAAATGAGGAAGTCTTTAATTTTGGAAAATATAAAAATCAATTAGTCTCAGAAGTATTTAAATCAAATCCAGAATATTATCATTGGATAATTAAAAGTAATTTTCCAGAACATACGAAAAAAAAATTTACTGAAATAAAACTAAGAGATATTAGTTGATTTTAATTAATCTTTTGTCTTCAGAAATAATATCTATAAATATTTCTTTAAAGTTAATATCAATTAAATCCTCACAAATCTTTGGCCATTCTACAAAGCAATAATTTCCAGAATATATATAGTCAATAAAATCAATTTCTATTAACTCTTGGACTGATTTTATTCTATAGAGATCAAAATGATAAACTTTTAAATTTTTATTTATTTTATACTCATTAATTAAATTGAAAGTAGGACTCAACACTTTTTCTTTTATTTTAAGTTTTTTACAAATTAATTGTATTAATGTTGTTTTACCTGATCCTAATTCACCGTTAAATAAAATGATCTTAGAAGAATTTTTATCTAAAATATTTTCAATTACCTCATTATAGTCATCAAATCTATTAATTTCAAAATTTAACATATCAAATATTTTTTGGACTTAATTCGATAAATGGGATTATCATCTCCTCCATAGATATTCCTCCATGCTGAAATGTATTATTATAATTTTTTAGATGGTAATTGTAATTTGTAGGATATAATAGATATTGATTTTCTGTTGCAAAAATATACTTATTAAAAATGTTTACTTTAGGTAAAAAAACTTCTTCACCATTTTCAACCATATATAATTTTGACTCATCTGAATTTATATTCTTTCCATTCTTGAATCTTATATTATTATTTACATCTTTATTCGCTTTAATCTTTACTGGTTTTTCAACCCTTATAGTTCCATGATCAGTAGTTAAGAAAATTTTTATATTTTTTTTGGATGATAAATGCTTCATAAGATCGTTAAATGATGAATTATCGAACCATGAAGATGTGAAGGATCTAAATGACTTTTCATCATAAACAAGGTTTCTAAATACTTTACTATCAGTTTTTGAATGAGATAGCATATCAATAAAATTGAATACTACAGAACTGAAGTTATAGCTATCTAATTTTGAAATATTTTTAATAAACTTAGATCCATCTTCATAAGTTATAATTTTGTTATATGAATGCTTAATATCAATATTATTCCTTTTAAAATTATTATCTAGAAAAAAGTATTCGTTGTTATTTAAGCCATTAGATTTATCAGACCATAAATCAAATTCATCTTTATTCATTTGGTAAGGGGTAAGGCCTGAAAAGATAGAATTTCTAGAAAACTCAGTTGTCGTTGGTAAAATTGACATAAAAGGTTTCTCCTCTTTAACAAAAAAATATTTAGATAATTTATCTTCTAATACTTTCCATTGATCATATCTAAAATTATCAATTAGTATAAAAAATACTTTTTCTTCATTGATATAAGGGAAAATTTTTTCTTTAAGCAATTCATTAGAAAGTAATGGTTTATTAGAATTATTTGAATCCCAGTTAGAGTAGTTATCTATTATAAATTTTGAAAATTTTTTATTTGCCTCATATTTCTGTGTTGTAAGCATTTCTAGTATTTGATTTTCATCACTCCTATCCAAAGAGATCTCCCAATCAATAATTTTTAAATAGGTTTCATACCAATCTCTATGATCTTTATTATTCTTTATCATTTCAGATAATTCACTAAAAAAACTTACATAATCTGATTTTAATTTATTTTGTATTATAGAAGAATTTTCTAGAACTTTTTTTACAGAAATTAGTAATTGATTGGGGTTTAATGGTTTTAACAAATAGTCATTTATTTCTGATCCGATAGCCTCAT
Organism: uncultured Marinoscillum sp.; assembly: GCA_902626505.1. Lineage (GTDB taxonomy): Bacteria > Bacteroidota > Bacteroidia > Cytophagales > MED-G16 > MED-G16. The sequence continues at coordinate 121,131 of CACOFQ010000002.1, read as the reverse complement.
TCATTAAATCTTCTTCCTCATTCTTTGTAATCATAATTATTGGAACTGAACTAGAATTCTTTTTAATATCTGAAATTAAATTAATACCTGACTTGCCTGGCATATTCTCATCTATTAATATTAAATAATAATCATTATTTGATTCTATGTATTCTACTAATGAAAATGGATTATTGAATGATTCTACTATATAATTTTTTTCTTCTAAGTATAAAATGTAAGGCTTTAATAAATCAATTTCGTCATCTACCCACAAAATCTTATATCTTTGCATTTCTAAAAATTATAAATCAAATATAAATTAGTTTATAATGAAAAATCTTGATTTTAAAATCAAAAAGATAGCTGAAATATTTGACGCTAAACTTATTGGGAATAAAGAAGTCAAAATAACTGGAATAAGTGATATAGAAAACGCTGAAAAAGGAGACATTACATTCTTAAGTAATGAGAAGTACAAAAAATATTTAGATTCAACCAAAGCATCAGCTGTCATTATAAATAAAGAAGTTAAATTACCTAATAATTCAAAATTAACTTTTTTAGTAGTTAAAGATTCTTACTTATCCTTTGCATTGTTACTTTCTGAAATTGAAAAATTGAATATTTCAAGAAAAAGTGGAATTGAAATTCCATCACATATTAATAAAAAATCAAAAATTGGAGAAAATATTTACTTAGGTGCCTTTAGTTATATAGGTGAAAATGTAACTATAGGTGATAATTGTAAAATATATCCTTATTCATATATTGGAGATAATAGTAAAATAGGTAATAATACGATTATATATCCTGGTGTTAAAATTTATAATTTTTCTGAGATTGGAGATAAATGTGTAATACATGCAAATGCAGTAATAGGTAGCGACGGATTTGGTTTTGCGCCGTCAGAGGATGGTTCATATTCTACCATTCCACAAGTAGGTAATGTAATTATTAAAAATAATGTAAGTATAGGCTCAAATACTGTTATTGATAGAGCCACACTAAATTCAACAATTATCAATGAGGGTGTTAAATTAGATAATCTTATTCAAATAGGTCACAATGTTGAAATTGGAGAAAATACTGTTATTGCTGCTCAAACTGGAATATCTGGTTCAACATCAATAGGAAAAAATAGCATGTTGGGTGGTCAAGTAGGGATTGTAGGGCATCTTAAAATGGGTGATAACATAAAATATGGTGCTCAGGCAGGAGTAACAAAAAATATGAAAGGAAATCAGACAGTTATTGGTTATCCAGCCATGCCAAAGGAAAAATATATTAAATCATATATAATTTTTAAAAAATTACCTTCAATTGAAGAAAAAATTAAAAAAATAGAAGAAAAATTATATAATTTGCAATCAGAATGATAAATTTTCAAAGAACTATTAATGAAGAAGGAAATATAGAGGGTATAGGTCTTCATACAGGAAAAAAGTCAAAATTAAAGTTTGTTCCTGCTGTTATAAATCATGGGATTAAATTCCAAAGAATTGATTTAGATGGAATGCCAATTATAGATGCAGATGTTGATAATGTTATTACTGTTGAAAGGGGAACTACTATAAAACAAAATGACGCAACTGTATCAACAGTAGAACATCTTCTTGCTTCTATTGTTGGTTTACAAATTGATAATATCTTAGTTCAAATAGATGGTGAAGAAATTCCAATTTTAGATGGTAGTTCTAAATATTTTATTAATTGTCTTGAAAAATGTGGTTTAAAAACACAAGATGCGGCTAGAAAATACATAGAAATTTCTGAAAAACTCACTTACAATGATGAAGAAAATAATGTGGAAATATCAATATACCCGCATAATAACTATAGAATTACATCAATGGTAGATTATAACTCAGAAATTTTGGGAAGTCAGCATTACACACTAAATCAGATATCAAATTTTAAAAAAGATATATCAGATGCAAGAACCTTTTGTTTTCTTCATGAAATTGAAGATTTATTTAAAAAGAACTTGATTAAAGGAGGTGATTTAGATAACGCTATAGTAATTGTTGATAAAGTTATTGATGAAAAAAAACTCAAGGATATTTCTAAGTTGTTAGGCAAAAAAAATATTAAAGTTGATAAACAAGGAATTCTTAATAATATTAAATTAAAATATAATAATGAACCTGCAAGACATAAATTATTAGATATTGTTGGTGATTTAGCTCTTGTAGGAAGGCCAATAAAAGGTCATATCATTGCTGCTAGACCAGGTCACAAGTCAAATATTGAGTTTGCTAAAATTCTCAAAAACTTTATTAAAAAAAGAAATATTAACGCACCCAAATACGATCCTAATCAAAAACCTGTATTTGATATAAATGGTGTAAAAAATATTATGAAACATAGATACCCATTCCTTCTAGTAGATAAGATTACTTATCTTGATGAATCTGAAGTAGTAGGAGTTAAAAATGTTACTGTAAATGAAGATTTTTTTAATGGACACTTTCCAAGGAACCCAGTTATGCCAGGTGTTCTTCAAATTGAGGCATTAGCTCAAGTTGGTGGAATTCTTGTCATGAATTCAATTAAAGAACCAGAAAAACATATTCCCTACCTAGCTGGAATTGAAAATTTTAGATTCAGAAAAATGGTAAGTCCTGGTGATACTTTAGTTATGAGATTAAGATTTATGGCACCTATCAAAAGAGGTATCGCAAAAATGAAAGCTGAAGCTTTCGTCGGTAATAATTTAGTTAGTGAAGGAAATATGACGGCAACAATAAGTAGAATTAATGAGTAAAAATTATATTCACCCAGAATCAATAATTGGAAAAAATACTAAAGTAGAGCCATTTAGTTATATAGATACTGACGTAGAGATCGGTAATAATTGTTGGATTGGTAATAACGTTACAATTTATTCTGGTGCAAGAATTGGTGACAATGTTAGAATTTTTCCTGGTGCAGTAATATCCTCAATACCTCAAGATTTGAAGTTTGGAGGTGAAAAAACTACGGTTACTATAGGTAATAATTCTACAATTAGAGAATATGTTACAATTAGTAGAGGAACTGAAGATAAAATGACGACATCTATTGGTGAAAATTGTTTAATTATGGCATACAGCCATATTGCACATGATTGCATTATAGGTAATAACTGTGTAATAGTAAATAGTGTTCAAATTGCTGGACACGTATGTGTTGATGAATATGCTATTATTGGTGGAGGAACATTAGTTCACCAGTTTGTTAAAATAGGACAACATGCTATGATAGCAGGAGGATCTCTTATAAGAAAAGATGTTCCACCTTTCTGTAAAGCAGGTAAAGAACCTTTAAGTTACGGAGGAGTGAATTCTATTGGATTAAAAAGAAGAGATTTCTCAAGTGATCAAATTAACCAAATTCAAAATATTTATAGAATTCTTTATTTAGAAGGAAGAAATAATACTCAAGCAATTGAAAAAATTGAAAAAGATTTAGAGGATACAAATGAAAAAAAAATTGTATTAAATTTTTTTAGGTCTAGTGAAAGGGGAATAATTAAAGGGTTATTAGACTAATATTTTATGAAAATTATTTTAGATAATATTTCAAAAAGCTATGGATCTAATATAGTAATTAAAAATTTTACCTTTTCTTTTGAAAAAAAATCATATGCTATTTTAGGTAAAAATGGCGCCGGAAAATCAACACTTTTAAAAATTATTGGAAATATACTTTTACCAAGTTCTGGAAATATAGATTACAATATTGATAATAAGGATTTAATTAAACAATTATTCTTTTGTGCACCATATCAAGACATTATATCAGAATTAACACTTGAAGAGTTTTTAATTTTTCATAAAAAATTTAGAAATCTAGAAGTTAGTATAGATGAACTATTGAATGAATTTAGACTTTTAAATTTTAAAAATGATAAAATCGAAAATTTATCTTCTGGAACAATTCAAAAAATAAAACTATCTATTGCATTTTTTTCAGATTCAAATTTTATCCTTTTAGATGAGCCGACTACTAATTTAGATTATGATAGTAAAAAAATTTACTCAAAAATGATGAATAAGTTTTCTAATTCTAAAGGAATTATTATTGCTACAAACGATAAAAATGATATCGTTATAAATGATACACATATAATAGACATTACTTAAAGCTATCTGGAAAAATTGATATATCAATATTCCAAATTAAAGGAACTATATAGTATACATATAAACTAACTAGTAAAATTGAAATAATATTCATAACTATTCCTGTCTTTACCATATCTCTTATTCTTAAGTATCCAGAACCAAAGACAACAGCATTTGGTGGTGTTGCTACTGGAAGCATAAATGCACAAGATGCAGCAATAGTTGCACTAATCATAATAACAAATGGGTGAAGTCCAAGAGATATACTCATTGTAGCCAATATTGGTAAAATCATAGAAACAGTTGCCAAGTTTGAAGTTATTTCAGTTAGAAAATTAACTACAAATACTATTGTTATAATAATTAATATCAAGCTTACATTATTTAAAGCATATAATTTTTCTCCAATCCATAAAGTCAAACCACTTCCTTGCATTGCAGCAGCTAAAGATAAGCCTCCTCCAAAAAGTAAAATTATACCCCATGGTAATTTTTTACTATCCTTCCAATCAATAATTTTTTTATTTTTATTTTTGGAATTAAACATGAATAATAAAATAGCATAGAATATTGCAATAATCGTATCATCTATTGAACTAAAAATTAATTCAATTTTACTTTTGAAAAGAAGAGAAAATACAAAACATGAAAAAATAATCAATACTATAGTCTCCTCATATTTAATTTTTCCAAGTTCCTTTAATTTATTTATAATTTGATCTTTATTTATTTTAGAAGATCCTGATAAGCTAAATGAAAAATTAACTAGATAAATCCAACAAATTATTAATAGTAAAATTGATAAGGGAAGTGCCATTATAAACCAATAATCAAAATCCATTGTAAAATTGAAAAATTGTTCAAAATTAGATTTTAAAATTAAGTTTGGTGGAGTACCATACAATGTAGAAAAACCTCCAATAGATGCTGAATATGCTATACCTAACATTAAAACTTTTCCAAAATTACTTTCTTGATTTACACCTTTTCCTGATACTTGCGATATTATTGCAATACCTATGGGTAACATCATTATACTAGTTGATGTATTTGAAAGAAAAGCAGATAAAATAGCAGTGGCAATCATAAACCCAAGTATCATGGATTTTTTGTCTGTACCTACCAATGAAATAATATTTAATGCAATTCTCTTATGTAAATTCCATTTTTCCATAGCAATGGCAAGAAAAAACCCCGCTAAATAAAAATAAATTATATCATTACCATAGGCACTAGCAGTTGAATTTAAATCATATCCACCAGTTATAGGAAATAAAATTAAAGGCAAAAGGGATGTTATAGGAATTGGAATAGCTTCTGTAATCCACCAAATTGCAATCCATAGAACACTACAAAATATTCCATGAGATTCATTTGTCATTCCATCGAAGGGACCAATAAAAAAATAGAAAATAATAAAAGTAAATGGTCCTAATATTATATTAAAACCTTTAAGCATTAACTTATTACTGTTTTATAAAATCAAAAACCCAATTACCTTCTTTAAGACCACCAATGATAGTAAAACTTATTCTTAAAGTAGTTTGAGTGACAGAAATGCTGAGTGCTACATTATCAGACCTTAATAACTTTCTTTGATCATTATTTTGAAATTGCCAACTTCCAGAATTAGGCCAAACATCTACATCAATAGAATTAGTTGTAGAATAATTACCTCCATCTTTTGTTGCACCCGAAAAAGTTAAAGTAATATCCTTAAAATCTGGAATGATGTTTCCATCTTTTACAGCAGAGGAAGCATCTTTTAATATCCAAGTACCATTTAAAAGATTAGCTTGAATATCCAATGGATCTTCAACATCTGGCTCTTGATCTACGCTATTACATGATATAGTGGTGACAAACAAAAATATATATAATATCTTAAAATTTTTCATAATTAAATTTAGTTCATTATTACCATAAATGTAAAAAAAAAGGTCATCAAATTGATGACCTTTTTCAAAATTAGATAGTATCTAAAAATTAAGTTTTAGAGAAAAGTTTAAAGTTCTACCATAACTTGGAAATCCCTCACCAAGTGACCCAGAATCTTCAACACCTCTAGCCCAATAAATTTTATCTAATAAGTTATATGCCTGAACTTGAGCATATGCTCCTAAATTACCTAAATTGAATTTAGCACCAACCCTCATATCTAATACACCATAATTCTCTAATTGAAATGGTTGTACATTTGCAAGATTGACGTCATCTCTATCAGAAACATCATAATCAGAATATAATTTAGCATTATATAAATACTGACCTCCTATATCTAAAACATTATTTATTTGATATCTTCCTTTAAATCCAATTTGATTTTGAGGATGATTACCAACATAAATATTATTAGAGTATATATCAACATTGATAATTTCTAAATCACCATCACTTCTAATCTCACCTTGAACATCATTTGCCCATTTCCACTCACCAAGTGAAATTATACCTCCAATATCTAATTTAGGAGTAAATTTTGTATTCCATTCCAATTCAACTCCCTTATGTAAAGCATCTTGACCTCTTATTGCAGATCTAGTTGCAACACCATTAATAGTTACCCTAGGTGAAAGTAAACCTTTATCTTCCCATTTTGTTATGTAACCATTTATCTTCATTGAGAATTTACGAGATTTAAAACCATAACCCATTTCTAATGATTTAGCTTTTTCATTTTCTAATGGATCTACAACTATGTTTTGATAGTTAGTAAATACAAAATTGAAGAATGGAGCTCTTGAGAAAGTACCAGCGTTCATATAAAAATTACTTTGATCTGAAAAGTTAAAATTAAATCCAGCTTTTAAATTATGACCCGTAATATTAACTTTTTCAGACGTTGGATCTTGCCCTCCATTTTCAACACCAGCATAATTCATTCTATCTACTCTAACGTATTGAGTTCTTGAAACTGAACCACCAACAAATGCAGAAACCTTATCATTTGCATATTCTAACTGACCATGAAGACCAGCATATCTATGTATTCCATCATTATCATAAGCAATTCTTTGATTCTCTGGTGTTTTAGTAAAAAATAAAGAAGTTGAATTTTCATTTACATATTTGAGATGGTCTCTAATTCCACCATCACCATATGATGATTTCTCTGAATTTCTACTATAATCCACAGTATACTTATATAACTCAACCCAATGAGAACCTCCAAGTAAATTTCTTACTTCTCTGAAATGTTCTCCAGTATAAGTTCTTGCATCTAAACCAACAGTTAATGAAAGATTATCATTAAAATCGTGTTCTAGATTAGTTAAAACACCATACCACTTATGGTTATTTACGGAGTTCCTTAAAATCAGTGATGATCCCTTTGTAGTTGATAAACCATAACTTGGTGAACCTCCATCGTTTGCAACATTATCACTAACAACTGCATCCCAATTAATTAATCCATCATCTGTCCTGTCTTGATTTCCATAATATCTACCATAAGATCCTAATGGACCTGAACCTCCACCTTTTCCATAAGAAGCATAAACTGAAGTATTCAATGATGTATTTTCATTAATATTATAATAATGATTTAAAACAATATGGGGTTTATGATAGTAGTTATTTCTACCATTTAATTCTTCACCATTTAAATACCCCCAATCTCTATTGTACTTATGACCATATTGATCTACTTCTTCAGGAGTTAAGTACTGATCTCTTTGTCCATGTTTTTGAGGTGCACCTACAGCAGTTAGAACTAATGAATTATTTTCATTAAATTCTTTTGAGATTGATACGAAATAAGTATTTGCATTTACGTAACTTCCATCAACATAACCTTTTCCATCAGTTCTTGAATATAATAAAGAAACAGCCCAATCATTTTTTGTTCTACCTGTGTTATATGATATAGTTTCTTTAAACTGTCCATAATCAGAAACTTGTTGTAAATATGATCCCCCTTTTTTTGAATCAATTGATTTGGTAATAATATTAATTGTACCACCAATTGAACCAATTGCTAATTTTGAGGCACCAAGCCCTCTAACTACCTGCATAGCTGAAGTAACATCACCTAAACCATTCCAGTTTGACCAGTAAACTCTACCATTTTCCATGTCATTAACTGGAACACCATTAATCATAACTGTTATATTTTCCTGAGCAAATCCTCTAATATATACTCTTGAATCACCAACACCTCCTCCTTCTTTAGTAGTATAAACTCCAGGAGTCATTTTTAATAGTTCTGGAACTTCCTGAGTACCAGCATATTCCTCTACATACTGTGTTGAAACATTAGAATAAGTAGCTGGTGTTACTCTATCAACACCATAATCTGCTGTAACTCTAACCTCTTCAAGGGTTGTATTAAGTGAGGTCATTTTAATCATTCCTAAATCACCTGAATTACTAAGTTCTATTTCTTCATAACCAATGTATGAGACTAGAACTATATCACCTGATCCAGTAAATGAAAAGGAACCATCCAAGCCGCTGAATGTTCCATCAGTAGTCCCCTTAATAGATACATTAGCTCCAATTAGAGGTTCATTTGTTGAACCATCAACAACTACACCTGAAATAAGGGATTGTGAATATGAAGCGAATGAAAAAAAGGAAACTACAAAAATTTGTAATAAAATTTTGTAATTGTTTTTCATATTTTAAGTAAAAGTTAGCATTAATAAGTCTAAACTCATATAACTAAAGTTAACATATGTTTAAACTTAAGTTAAGTAAAACATACTATTCAAAAAATGATAATGTTTTACAATACAAGATAATCATTTTTTTCATAAATTTGGAAATGGCAGATCAGCTATTTAAGAACGATAAAAATCATATATTAAAAAAAGTTCAGACTGAATGTAAGAATGAGATTTTAAAAAATTTTATCATTGAATGCATAAGTGTTTATGAAAATAAATCAAATTCCCTTAATCTTAATGATTCAATATCGTCTCTATTTAAAAATAAAAAAATATTGGACTACAAAAATTTAAATTTTTTTTATAAAAAATTATCTGCAATTTATAGATATAATCATGGTGAAGTTCAATTAAGTTTTTTATGGGATGGAAATACACATGAAGAATATTATAAAAATGAATGGAAAGAATTTTTTAAAAAAGAAACTAATAAGATGATTGAAGACATTTCTTTTCTGAAATATGTATTATCAATTATTGTATTGAATTTTTCAAAAAATACATTATCTGAATACCAATATAAAATTTCAACTTATATTAGAAAGAAATTTAATATTCAAGTATTCAAAAGAAAAGGAGTTGTTTTACATTCTTAATTATTATTCCTTTGAAAAAACTATTTTTTTTTATACTTCTTATTTCAAATTTATCAAATGCTCAACATGTAAGATTTATTGAAAATTTAATAATAGAAAAAAAATATGAATATGCAGATAAATTACTTAAAGAAGATATTTTAAAGGAAGATAAGGTAAGTTCAGAAATTACTTTCCTTTTTGGCAAAAATTCATACTTTTTAAAAAAATATAATCAATCAATTAATTGGTTAAATAAGTATCTTGAGCTTAAAGGTTTAAATGGAAAATATTCTGATGAAACTATAAAATTTTTGGAACTTTCAAATACCAAATTATTGATTGAAACAGAAAAAGATATTGAAAATGTATATGTCGAACTATTTTCATATAGTTATGTAAATTGTCAAAATAATAGGAAATTATGTCCTATTTGTGATGGGAGTTCAGTAATGATAATTGAGAACGAGATCCAGAAAATTTATAAAACATGTCCTTTTAGTGATAACAAGGGATTCTTAACATGTGATGAATATAATTTATTTCTTAGGGGAGAACTAAAACCTAAATTAAACTAGATTTTGCATAATTATTCCGCATATATATGCTGCATAAGTTCCAACAGCATAACCTAAAACTGCTAGAAGAACTCCAACTGCAGCTAAAGATGGATGAAAAGCAGCAGCAACCACTGGAGCAGAAGCAGCTCCTCCAACATTTGCTTGACTACCTACAGCAACAAAAAAGAATGGAGCTCTAATAAATTTTGCAACTATAATTAATAGCGCAACATGAAAACCAATCCAAATAAAACCAAGAAGAAATAAACCTGGATTTTGAAAAATTGCAAGTAAATCCATTTTGAGTCCTATAGTTAAAACTAAAATATATATAAATATACTCCCCATTTTTGATGATCCAGCTCCTTCAAGTTTCCTTAACCTTGTAAAAGATAAAGCAACTCCAATTGAAGTTGAAAAAATAACTAACCAGAAAAAATTAGAAGTTAGACTATACTTTTCCAGATAAGAAAAATTCAATGAAATAAAATTAGAAATTATATCTGATAGCAGATGCGATAATCCAGTAATACCAAAACCAATTGACAAAATAAATATTAAATCCCTTAGCTCTGGAATTCTAGTTATGCTTTGGTTATAACTTTCAATTCTCTTTTTAATATCTTCAATAGCAGAACTATTTGCATTTAGCTTTTTATCAATTTTTTTACTTTTATTGACACCAATTAATAAAAATGCAAGTAAGACATTTGCACAAATTATATCTACAGCTACCATTTTTGAAAATAAATTTGAATCCACATTAAATACCTCCATCATCGCAGCTTGATTAGCTCCACCACCGATCCAGCTACCTGCTATAGTGGTCATACCTCTTCCTAACTCATTAAAATCAAAATTTATAATATCAGGAAAAAAATTTATTATTATCAGCAATGCAAACGGACCACCTAATAAAATACCAATAGTACCAGTGAGAAACATAATTATAGCTTTTGGACCTAATTTTAAAATTTCTTTCAAATCAACACTAAGAGTTAATAAAACTAAAGAGCACGGGAGAAGATACCTTGATGCTACAAAATATAAATTTGAATTACTAGAATCAATAATACCTGTCGAATTAAAAAAAGAAGGAAAAAAGTAGCACACAAGAATAACTGGAAAAACTGTGTAGAATCTTTTCCAAAACTTAGACTTTAGGTTTGATGTATAGAAAACTATTCCAAGGATAGTAATTAAAATTCCAAAAATTACTGCATCATTTGTTATCATTCCTTTTAATATAAAAACATTAATAACTATTTTTATCTTGAACTAATATAGTTATTAAATAAATATTTCTTAATTCCATTCTTGAAAGAATGGTTTTTTTATTATGAAATTAAATAAATTTAGCAGGAAGATTACACAGGATGATTCACTACCAGCAGCCCAAGCCATGTTATATGGCATTGGCTTAAAATACGATGATTTCAAAAAAGCTCAAATAGGAATTGCAAGTACTGGTTTTGAAGGAAATCCATGTAATATGCATCTTAACGATCTAGCGCTTCAAATTAAGAAAAGTATATCTGATGAAGATTTAGTTGGATTAATATTTAATACAATAGGTGTTAGTGATGGAATTACGAATGGTACAAAGGGGATGACCTATTCATTAATTTCTAGAGAAATTATTGCTGATTCGATAGAAACAATAGTAAATGCTCAATTTTATGATGGGCTAATATCAGTAGTTGGATGTGATAAAAATATGCCTGGAGCAATGATGGCAATAGGTAGATTAAATAGGCCATCAATATTAGTGTATGGAGGAACAATTAAATCAGGAAAATATAAGGATCAAAGTTTAAATATTGTTTCAGCTTTTGAAGCATATGGTCAAAAAATAAAAGGTAAAATATCAGAAGAAGAATATAAAGGAATAATTAAAAATAGTATTCCTGGACCTGGAGCATGTGGTGGTATGTATACCGCAAATACTATGTCTTCTGCTATTGAAGCTCTTGGGATGAGTTTACCATTTAGCTCATCCAATCCAGCTGAAAGTAATAATAAATTATCAGAAACACAGACCATAGGTAAATCAATTTATAACCTACTTAAAGAAGATATAAGACCTAAGGACATCATGACAAGGAAAGCTTTTGAAAATGCATTATCAATAATAATGGTTTTAGGAGGATCTACTAATGCTGTCCTTCACATAATAGCTATGGCTAAGTCCGTTGGGGTTGAAGTTAGCTTGGATGATTTTCAAAATTTCAGTGACAAGACTCCATTTATAGCTAATTTAAAACCTAGTGGTGATTTTCTGATGGAAGATTTGCATAATATGGGTGGGACTCCTGCACTGATGAAATATATGCTAGAGAATGGATATCTACACGGAGATTGCCTAACGGTTACAGGCAAAACTCTTGAAGAAAACCTAAAAAGAGTTAAAAATTCAATAGATACTAAAATTATTAAGTCCTTTGATAAACCAATTAAAAATAGTGGTCATATACAGGTTTTATATGGAAATATAGCACCAGAAGGTGCAGTTGCAAAAATAACAGGGAAAGAAGGTGAAATTTTTGAGGGATATGCTAAAGTTTATGAAGATGAGTTTGAAGCTATAAAAGGTATTGAAAGTGAGGTTCAGAGAGGAGATGTAATAGTTATCAAAAACTCTGGGCCAAAAGGAGGTCCAGGAATGCCAGAAATGTTAAAACCAACAAGTGCTGTGATTGGAGCAGGTATTGGCAAAGACGTGGCTTTAATTACAGATGGGAGATTTTCAGGTGGATCTCATGGATTCGTTGTTGGACATATAACACCAGAATCCTATGACGGGGGGCCTATCTGTATTATAAGAAATAATGATAAAATTATTATTGATGCAAAAAATAATAAAATAGATCTTAAAATTGATAAAAAAGAGTTTGATAAAAGGATAAATTCCTTAAAATTACAGTCTAATAATAAATATAAAGGAGTAGTTAAAAAATATATCAATTCAGTTTCATCAGCTTCAAAAGGTTGTATCACAGATTAAATTATGAAAAAAATATTAGGATCAGAGGCTCTTATCAAATCCTTACTTGAAGAAGGTGTAGATACTATTTTTGGATATCCTGGAGGAGCTATTATGCCTATTTATGACTCTCTTTATTCATATCAAGATAAAATAAATCACATACTCACTAGACATGAGCAAGGTGCTATTCATGCAGCTCAAGGATACTCAAGAGTTTCTGGAAAAGTTGGAGTTTGTTTTGCTACTTCAGGACCTGGAGCAACAAATCTTATTACAGGAATAGCAGATGCCCAGATAGATTCTACCCCATTAGTTTGTATTACTGGTCAGGTACCATCTCAGCTTCTCGGTACTGATGCATTTCAAGAATCAGATGTAATTGGTATCTCTATGCCAGTCACAAAATGGAATTATCAAATAACTAGTTCTGATGAGATAGGTGAAATTATATCCAAAGCATTTTACATAGCTAGATCTGGGAGACCAGGACCTGTTTTAATTGATATTACTAAAGATGCTCAATTTTCAGAAGTTGATTTTAATTATAAAAAATGTGAGAGAATAAGAAGCTACCATCCCTACCCTATAATTAATGATAAAAAAATTAAAAAAGCATCAAAATTGATCAATAAAGCTAAGAAACCACTAATTTTAGTAGGTCAAGGAGTCCTACTATCAAATGCTGAAAATGAATTAATTAAGTTTTCAGAAATAACAGGAATTCCATTAGCATCTACATTACTAGGATTATCTGCAGTAAGCTGTGATCATAAAAACTATGTCGGATATTTAGGAATGCATGGAAATTATGGCCCAAATGTAAAGACAAATGAAGCAGATTTAATCATCGCTATTGGAATGAGGTTTGATGATAGAGTTACTGGAGATACATCAAAATATGCAGTGAATGCTAAAATTATTCACATAGAAATAGATCCTTCTGAGATTGACAAAATTATAAAGACTGATGTTGCAATAAATGCAGACGCTAAAGAAGCTTTAATAGGTCTAAATAAAATTGTCCAAAAAAATAGTCATGAAGAATGGATTAATGAATTCAGAGAATGTGATAAGCTAGAATTTGATAAAATAATTAATAAAGAAATAAATGGGTTTTATGATAAATTATCAATGGCAGAGGTAATTCATAAAATTTCCGAATTTACTCAAGGAAAATCAATTATCGTGACAGATGTAGGGCAACATCAAATGGTAGCTTCAAGATATTACAAATTTACAGAACCAAATAGTAATATTACATCTGGTGGTCTTGGAACTATGGGTTTTGCGCTCCCTGCAGCAATGGGATCGAAAATTGGCAATCCAAATAGAGAGGTAATTGCAGTTATCGGTGACGGAGGAATTCAGATGACTATTCAAGAACTTGCAACAATATCACAGTATAGTATAGGGGTAAAAATTTTAATACTAAATAATAATTTTCTTGGAATGGTAAGACAATGGCAAGAACTTTTCTTCGATAATAGATATTCCTTCACAGAAATGAAAAATCCTAATTTTAATAAAATTACTGATGGGTATAGAATTAAAAATAAAAAATTAGAAAAGAGAGAAGATTTAGATAAAGTAATTAAAGAATTTATAGAATTTGATGGACCCTATCTATTAAATGTAATTGTGGAGAAAGAAGAAAATGTATTTCCAATGGTTCCATCTGGAGAATCTGTTTCAAATATTAGATTAGAATGAAAAAGAAAGGATTATATCAACTTAAAAAGTCAGATAATAAAATTAAGGAGTACACTTTGTCTGTACTAACTGAAGATAAAGCTGGACTATTAAATCATATCACTATTATTTTTAATAGAAGAAAAATGAATATAAATAGTTTAAATGTATCAACTACTGAAGTTAAGGGAGTTAGTAGGTTTACTATAGTAGTTGAATCTAGTAAAGAAAAAATTATAAAAATTGTTAATCATATAAATAAACTTATTGATGTGTTGGCAGCATTTCTTTATGAGGAAGATGAAATATACTATCAAGAAATAGCTTTGTATAAATTATCTACTAAAATTTTTTTAAAAGGCGATCTAGTTGAAAAAATTATTATTAGAAAATATGGAGCAAAAATTTTAAAAATAGAAAAAGACCATATTATTATTCAAAAAACAGGTACAAAAGTAGGAACCCAAAAACTTTATGATGAACTTAAAAAATTTGGTGAAATTTTAGAATTTGCTAGGTCAGGAAGAGTAGCACTATCAAAAAAGAAAAGAAAGACTATAAACTTTATTAAAAAATTAGAAAAAACTAAATCGAATAAATTAAACATTTAAATTAAAAATTATGGCAAAAATAAATTTTGGAGGTACTATAGAAGAAGTAGTAACACGTGAGGAATTTCCATTAAATAAAGCTTTAGGGTACTTAAAAGATGAAACAATAGCTATTATAGGGTATGGTGTACAAGGACCAGGTCAGTCCTTGAATTTAAAAGATAATGGTTTCAATGTAATAGTGGGTCAAAGAAAAAACTCAAAATCATGGGATAAAGCTATTTCTGATGGATGGGTAGAGGGTGAAAATCTTTTTGAAATTGAGGAGGCTTGTGAGAAAGGTACTATTATCCAATACTTATTATCTGATGCAGGTCAAATTGAGATGTGGGATACAGTTAAAAAACATCTCACAAAAGGTAAAGCACTTTATTTTTCTCATGGGTTTGGGATAACTTATAAAGATCAAACTAATATTATACCACCAGAAGATGTTGATGTAATTTTAGTTGCTCCAAAGGGTTCCGGAACTAGCTTAAGGAGATTATTTGTTCAAGGAAATGGATTAAATTCAAGTTTTGCTATTCATCAAGATTTCACAGGAAATGCAAGAGATAGGGTCATTGCTTTAGGTATTGGAGTAGGATCTGGATATCTTTTTGAGACTACTTTTAAGAAAGAAGTTTATAGCGATTTAACTGGTGAGAGAGGTACTCTTATGGGTGCAATTCAAGGTTTATTTGCTGCTCAGTACTCTATTCTAAGGAAAAAAGGACATTCTCCTTCAGAAGCTTTCAATGAGACTGTCGAGGAGGCAACTCAATCTTTATACCCTCTTGTTGCTGAAAACGGTATGGATTGGATGTATGCTAATTGTTCTACAACTGCTCAGAGAGGAGCGCTAGATTGGTGGAAGAAATTTAGAGATGCTGTATATCCCGTATTCGAAGATTTGTATAATTCTGTAGAGTCTGGAGAAGAAGCTAGAATTACTATTAAAGCAAATAAAAAAAATAATTACAGAGAAGGGCTAGATAAAGAATTAGCCGAACTTAAAGATTCAGAGCTTTGGAAAACCGGCTCAGAAGTTCGAAAACTTAGGCCATAATCTAAATTATGATAGATGAAAATCAGAGGTTAGATAATTACGATTACATATTAAATAAAAAAAATATAGCAAATTATCCATGCGAAAAAAGAGATGAATCAAAGCTTCTAGTTTATAAAAATCGAAAAATTAATTCGGTTAAATTTTTAGATATTTTAAATCATATTCCCAATAAATCAACAATTATTTTAAATGATTCTAGGGTTATTAACAGTAGATTCTTTTTTTCAAATTCAAATAAAAAAATTATAGAAATATTAGTAACTAATATTTTAGATATTAGAGAAGAAAAAAAGAAAATTATAGAGGCGGAAGGTTTAATAGGTAATAGTAAAAAATGGAAGGAAAATGAAATATTAATTTCAAAAAAAAAATCAATCACATTAGAAGTTCAGAAAAAAAATGAAAGAATATTTTTTAGTTGGAACACAAAAAATAGTTGGGAAGAAATTTTAGACATATTCGGCTCAATTCCACTTCCACCCTATATTAAAAGAGAGGTAGAAGATAATGATTACATTAATTACCAAACAGTATATTCAAAAGTAAAGGGATCAATAGCGTCCCCAACTGCTGGATTACATTTTTCTAAGAATCTTATTAATAATTTATATGATAATCACACGGTTGATACAATAACTCTTCATGTAGGAATTGGAACATTTAAGCCAATAAACTCTAAAAAAATAAAAAATCATAAGATGCATTCTGAGAATATAACTATCTCTCAAAACAATATTTCTAATATTAGAAAATCAGAAAATGTTGTTGCTGTGGGGACAACAAGCTTAAGAACTATAGAATCAATTTATTATTTAAGTTTAAAAATTTTAAATAATGAGGACATAAGTTTTATAGAACAAGACATTTATCTTAATCATAGAACCGAAGTAAGCAGAGACAAGGCCTGTGAAATAGTTTTGAATTATATGGAGAAAAAAAAAATTAATAAAATTGATTTCAAATCCAGTTTATTTATCACTCCCGGTTATAAATTTAGATTTTGTGACCAACTTATAACAAATTTCCATTATCCCAAGTCAACATTAATATTACTAGTTGCTGCTTTTATCGGAGAAGATTGGAGAAAAGTATATAATTTCGCTCTGAAAAATAATTATAGATTGTTGAGCTATGGAGATAGTTCAATTTTATACAGAAATGATAAAAATTGGTAAAAACATAGATTTTGCTAAAGATAAATTAGATAAAGGAGGTTTAGTAGCTATCCCAACAGAAACAGTTTATGGCCTCGGTGGTAATGCATTAAACTTAGAATCCATTGATAAAATATTTAATTTAAAAAATAGACCAAGCAATGACCCATTAATTTGCCATACTAACTCAATATCAAAAATTGAAAAATATGTAAATGAAATTCCAGATGAAGCCTACAAACTAGCTGAAAAATTTTGGCCAGGACCAATAACATTAATTTTTGAAAAAAATGATATAATACCAAATAAAACAACTTCAAACCTCAATACTGTAGGATTTAGAATTCCAAATAAAGAAATTACCTTAGATTTATTGAATAATTTAGACTATCCTCTATCAGCTCCAAGTGCAAATAAATTTGGATATATATCCCCTACAAGAACAGAACATATTCTTAAAAATTTTAACCAAGGAATAGATTATATTTTAGATGGAGGCAAATGTGAATTAGGAATTGAATCAACTATTATTGGTTTTGAAAATAAAAACACTATAGTATATAGACTAGGCAGTTTAGTTGTTGAAGATATAGAAAAATGTATTGGAGATATAACTATTTATTCAAATGAAGAAAGTTTCCCTGGATCTTTCAAAAGTCACTACTCTCCTTCAAAAAAATTATATTTAGGAGATATTAATATGCTTATAGAAAAATTTAAAAATAAAAGAGTTGGTATTTTATGTTTTGATAAATATTACGAATTTATAAAAGAAGAAAACCAAATTTTACTTTCAAAAAACTCTTCTCTTCTTGAAGCGAGTAAAAATTTATATTCATCTTTATACGAACTAGATAATATGAAAAATATAGATATAATATTATCTTCATTAGTTAAAGACACATTAATTGGAAGAACAATAAATAATAGATTAATTAAATCTGCGGAAGATAATGATGAAAATTAAAAAATTAAATGATTTTAAATTTAAAGGCAAAATTGCAATAATTAGAGTTGACTTTAATGTTCCACTTGACAAAGAACTTATAATTACTGATTCTACAAGAATTGATCTTGGAATAAAATCCGTAAAATACATTTTAGAAAATGGAGGAAAATGTGTTGTTATGAGTCATCTTGGAAGACCTAAAGGAAATGGTTACGAAAGAAAATTTTCGCTAGAAAATATTTTAGATTATTTATCATATAAACTGAACAGAAAAGTCTCTTTGGTAAAAAATTATTTTGATGATAAGTTTAAAATAGATAAATACCTTAAAGATTCAGAAGTAGTTTTATTAGAAAACCTTAGATTTTATTCTGAAGAAAAAGAAAATGATAATAATTTTTCTCAAAAGTTAGCTTCATTTGGAGATATTTATGTAAATGATGCTTTTGGAACTTGTCATCGTAAACATGCATCTACTTACGGAATAGTTAATTATATTAAAAATCATTGTATAGGTGAATTAATAGAGAATGAAATCATAAATATAAATAAAGTTCTACATGAAAATAAAAGACCATTTACTGCAGTATTAGGGGGGGCAAAAGTATCAGATAAAATTAATATTATTGAAAAATTGATTCCAATTGTTGATAATATTATAATTGGTGGAGCTATGGCAAATACATTTATTAAATCTAATGGTGGAAATATAGGAAATTCATTATTTGAGAAGAATAATTTAGATGTAGCTATAACCTTACAGAAAAAGGCACTAGTAAATAATGTACAAATATTCCTACCTAATGATTTTATATGTTCTAAGTCATTTGAAGACTTTAATACTAAGGTTTTTGATTCAAATAATATACCTAAAGAATATTCTAGCTTTGATATAGGAGATCAGTCAATTAAATTATTTAAAAAAGTTATACTAAACTCAAAGAAAATAATTTGGAATGGACCAATGGGTGTTTTTGAAATAGATAATTTTTCAAAAGGAACTTATGAAATATGTAATTTTATTGCTGAGTCAACAAAAAATGGCGCATTCTCATTAGTTGGAGGTGGTGATTCTGTAGCATCAGTTAAAAAAAATAACAAACAAAAAGAAATTTCGTTTATATCAACAGGTGGAGGAGCTTTAATTGAATATTTGTCTAATGAAACTCTTCCATCACTAAAATTATTAAAAAGTTAGTTTAAGTTAGAAAATTAAATTCAAAATATGATTTTATGAAAAAAATCATAAATTTTAATGATATTAGATCATTAATAAATAATTTTGCTTTTATGAAAAAAATTTTTTTGATTCTTATTTCAGCTCTATTCACTTTTAACAGTATTGCATTAAGCAGTTATTCTCAAAAATTTGAATTTGATTATTTGTCATCCAGCCTTGATGAAACTATTTTAAAAGATTATCAATATATTAAATCGCATTTTCTTGGAGATAAAGTAGCAAGAAAAGTAAAATTAGTTGATCTAGCATACAAATGGGAAGATCCACCTACTCCAACTAGAAGTACTCCGCTAATTAAAATTGAAAAACAACCTATCTACTTTGCACTCAAAAAAGTAATATCTCCTAGATTTTACAAGGGAAAGATAAAAACAAAATCTATGACAAAAGAAGAAGCTATAGATCAAATAATTGAAATATTAGATATTGCTTTAATGATAAGATATCAAGAAACTAAAGATTTTGAATCAATATTACGTGGTCTTGATAATGGTGATGAAGTTGTAGATATTTTCAAAAACCAAATTGAACTTATTTATTTTTAAAATCATTTAGGCATTTTTCTGTAGATTATTACTGTAATCAATCCAAAAATTAAGTTTGGAAGCCAAATAGCAAATAATGGATCAATACTTCCATTTTCAGCAAATGCTCTTGACATTACAAAAAATATTATGAATGCAAAAGCAAATGTAAATCCTAAAGCAATTAAATAACCAGTTCCTTGCCTTGATTTTCTAGATGCAATAATAACACCAAGAATTACTAATAAAATTACTGTAAAAGGTTGTGCATATCTTATGTATTTTTCAATCTTATAAATATCTATATCATCAGCTCCCCTCAAACTTTGAAGTTTAATAAATTTATCGAGCTCATTCATAGTAAAAGTTTCACTTAATCTATAATTATTATCAAAATCAGATGGATTTACAAGAAGTGTAGTGTCCAATTCTAACCCATTAGTTATAATTTCCTTATTAATATCTAACTTTCTGGATATCCAAGATTTTAATTTCCATTTTTTACTCTTCTTGTCCCAAATAATTTGTCTTGCAAATAGTTTACTTTTTAATTTATTTTTTTCAAAATTTTCAAGAGTAACATTATATCCTATTTCCATGTTGTTATCATACCTTTCAAGATACAAGTATGAATTCTCTTCTATTTTAAAATGAACATTTTTATCAGAAAAATAAAATGGGCTTTTAATATACATAACCTCAAATGCTACTCTATCTTTATTTAAGTGAGGAATTATCCATCCATTAAGTATAAAACTCAAAATAGCGATAATTATAGATCCAAAAAAGAAAGAATAAATAATTGACAAAAAACTTTTTCCAGAGGATAAAATAGCAATAATTTCGGTTCTCATTGCTAATTGAGCAGTCACATAAACAGTTGCTATAAATGCAGTAATTGGAGTTACAAGTGATACTACATAAGGAATAAATGCAAAATAATAATTTAATATATCATTTTTTGAAATATTGTTTTTTATGAATTTATCATTTTTTTCTGTAAAATCGATTACTACTACAACAAGCACCATTATACCCACTACGAAAAGAAATGTCGTGAAAAATTTTTTTAATATGTATCTATTTAAAATATTCAAGTTATAATTTAGAATTTAGTTTAATTAAAATTTTATCTTTCCAGGATTCAAAAGTATTATTTTTAATTTTTTTTCTCGCCTTATTAACTAACCACAAATAAAATTGCAAATTATGAAAACTTGCAATCTGAGACCCAAGTATTTCTTTATTGGTAATTAAGTGTCTCAAATATGCTTTTGAATAATCTGAACTATAAAAATTAAGATTTGAGTCAATAGGAGAAAAATCTTTCTCCCATTTTTTGTTTTTAATATTAATTGTACCCTCTGAAGTAAACAACATTCCATTCCTACCATTTCTAGTTGGCATAACACAATCAAACATATCAACACCTAATGAAATACACTCCAAAATATTTTCTGGGGTTCCAACACCCATGAGATATCTGGGCTTATCCTTTGGTAAATAAGAACAAACTAAATCCACATTTTCATAAATGATTTCCTTAGGCTCCCCAACTGAAAGACCACCAATTGCGTTTCCAGGAAGATCTTTAGCGGCTATATATTCTGAAGATTTGATTCTTAACTCTTTAAATGTTCCTCCCTGGACTATTGGAAACATAAACTGCCTATGGCCATACAAATCTTTCGTTTTATTTAATTCTTCAACAGACCTATCTAACCAATCGTGAGTGAGATCTAATGAATTTTTAGCATAAGAGTATTCACAAGGATAAGGTAGACATTCATCTAATACCATCATTATATCCGAACCAATAAAGTTCTGGGATTTTATTACTGACTCAGGAGTAAAAAGGTGTTTAGAGCCATCAATATGTGAAGAAAAATAAACCCCCTCAGATTTTATCTTAACATTATTCGACAAAGAAAAAACTTGATATCCTCCAGAATCTGTTAGGATAGGTTTATCCCAATTGATAAATTTATGTAAACCTCTAGCTTTATTAATTATATCAACACCAGGTCTTAAATAAAGATGATAATTATTAGATAAAATGATTTGAGCATTAATTTTTTCTTTCAAATCTTGATTAAAAACACCCTTTACCGTACCTAAAGTACCAACAGGCATGAATATTGGTGTATCTATTTCACCTCTATCTGTAAAAATTTTACCAACTCTAGCGTTTGATTTTGGAGATCTATGTGTTAATTTGAAGAACATATTGAAACGAACTAAATTTTACTCAATATTATACTCATTAATGGATAAAAAAAGAAAATTTTCAAAAAAAGCGTTAAGAGACTTTGAGTTAATAGATGCAGCTATAGAATTTAATGATCAAAATGCATTTGCAGAGTTAATGGCAAACTATAAAAACTCTATTTATTTTACAATACTCAAAATGATTAAAGATCCTGACGATGCTGAAGATTTAACAATAGAAGCATTCTCTAAGGCATTTAATAAATTAGATAAGTTTAAAAAAGATTATACATTTTCAACTTGGTTATTTAGAATAGCAACTAATAATACCATTGATTTTATAAGAAAGAAAAAATTAAAAACAACAAGTCTCAATACCACATTTAAAGATGATAGTGGAAAGAATATAGATATAGATGTTAAAGATCAAGATAAAACACCTGGTGAGGAGGCTATTCATAAACAAAAAATTTTATTAGTAAGGAAATTTGTATCAAAACTTCCGGACAAATACGAGAATCTTATAAAATATAGATACTTCGAAGAATTATCTTATAACGAGATAGCAGAAAAAACTAAATCTCCTCTTGGAACAATAAAAGCTCAATTATTCAGAGCAAGAGAATTATTATTTGAAATTCTGAAAGATAAAAAATCTCAAATCTAAAATGTCAAAATATTTTGATCTCCTTGAAAAATACTACATGGAGATACCCCCAGAAAAACTTGAAATATATAGATCGCTTTATGGTATATATAAAGATTTAAATGATAAAGTAAATCTTATTTCAAGAAAAGATTTTGAAAACTTTTATCTCCACCACATTATCCATTCCTTATCTATAACAAAATTTGAATTAATTAAAGATGAAAATAATATTATTGACATAGGAACTGGAGGAGGTCTACCTGGAATTCCATTAGCCATTTATTACAATAAAAAAAACTTTTTACTTGTAGATTCAATTAGGAAAAAAATTTCAGCAGTTGATAAAATAATTAATAAAATAAATGTAAAAAATATATCTACTTTAAATAATAGAGTTGAAAATTTAGATATAAAAGCAGACATAATTATATGCAGATCTGTTTCATCAATAGATAATTTAATTCAATGGACCAAAGGACTTCTTAACGATGAAGGAAGGTTAATATTACTTAAAGGTGGAAATGTTAACAAAGAGTTGAAAAATATTAGTTCAAGATTTACTATATATAATTTAGATGATATATATTCAGAAAATTATTTTAAAGAAAAAAAAATAATAGAAATTCATAGATAATTTATGTTTTTAACATTTGATACTGAGACTACTGGATTACCAAAAAATTTTAAAGCAGATGTCTCTGATAGTGATAATTGGCCAAGACTAGTACAGTTAGCCTGGCAACTAAATGATGAAACTGGTAAACTAATATCAAATAAATCTTTAATAGTTAAACCTGAAGGATTTACTATACCTTATAACTCAGAGAAAGTTCATGGAATATCTACTGAAAAAGCTTTGAAAGAGGGAGAAGATTTAGAAGGGATAATTCAAAAATTTGAAGAAGACGTAAAAAATTCAAATTATGTAATTGGACACAATATAAATTTCGATTTAAAAATAATTGGAGCTGAGCATTTCCGATTAAGTTTTAATTCAAATTTAAATGATAAAATAAATTTAGATACAGGTCAAATTTCAAAAAAATACTGTAATCTAAAAGGTGGTTTTGGAGGTGGTTTAAAAATGCCAAAACTCATAGAAATGTATGAAATTTTGTTTAATGAAAAATTTTCTGACGCGCACGATGCCTCTCATGATGTGAACGCAACTGCAAAATGTTTTTTTGAGTTAGTAAAGAAAGGAGAATATGCTAATGAAGATTTATCACTTGATAATATAAACTACGTTGGACCACAACTTACTAAGTCAAACTTTCAAGAGGAAGAAATAAAAGATATAAAAAAAGATGAGGAAATTTCAAGTGAAATATTAACTGACAATCAGTTTATTCACCTCCATAACCACTCTCAATATTCTGTATTACAAGCCACATCAAGTATTGAAAAAATAATAGAAAAAACTATAGAATCAGGAATGAATGCTGTTGCAGTTACTGATTTAGGAAATATGTTTGGTGCATTTAAATTAAGTAAAATCGCTAAAAAAAATAATATAAAGAAAATAATTGGAGCAGAGTTTTTTATCTCAGAAGAAAGAAAGAAAACAAAATTTACAAGAGAAAAGAAAGATATAAGACACAACCAGGTTTTAATTGCAAAAAATAAAAACGGTTATAATAATTTATTGCATTTGTCATCTTTAGCATATACTGAAGGTTTATATGGACAATTTCCAAGGATTGATAAAGACTTAATAAAAAAATATAAAAAAGATGTAATTGCTTTATCTGGAAACTTATTAAGTATAATCCCTCAACTGATTCTAAATCAGGGAATTGAATTTGCAGAAGAGGAATTAAAATGGTGGCTAGATATTTTTGGAGAAGATTTTTATATAGAAATCAATCGTCATGGTTTAGAAGAAGAAAATCATGTAAATAAAATATTAATAGATTTTTCTAAAAAATATAATATTAAAATTGTTGCTTGTAATGATGTTTATTACTTAAATAAAGAAGATTCTTCTGCACATGATATATTGTTGTGTATTAAACAAGGAGAATTTAAATCTACTCCAATTGGAAGAGGGAGAGGTAAAAGGTTTGGATATCAAAATGAAGAATATTATTTCAAATCTCAGGAAGAAATGAAAGAGTTATTTAAAGATATTCCAGAATCAATTTTAAATATACAAGAAATAGTTGATAAGGTAGAAGATTTTGATTTAGAGAGAGATGTTGTTCTACCAAAATTTTCTGTCCCTAAAGAATTCTATGATAAAAATGATATCAAAGAAAGCCAAAATAATTACCTGAAAAAAATTACATATACCGGAGCAGAAAATAAATATGAAAAAATAACAGATGAACTAAAAGAAAGAATTGACTTCGAATTAAAAACAATTAAAAACACCGGGTATCCAGGATACTTTTTAATTGTTCAAGACATAACTAATGAAGCAAAAAATCTAGGCGTAACAGTAGGTCCAGGTAGAGGATCTGCTGCAGGATCAGTTGTCGCATATTGTATAGGAATTACAGATGTAGACCCTATAAAATATAATTTGCTTTTTGAAAGATTTCTTAATCCAGATAGAATTTCACTTCCTGATATTGATATAGATTTTGATGATGAAGGAAGGGATAAAATAATAAATTATGTTATTGATAAATACGGTTATGATCAAGTTGCTCAAATAATAACATACGGAAGCATGGCAGCTAAATCTGCTATAAGAGATGCTGGTAGAGTACTAGAACTACCACTTAGTGATACAGATAGATTAGCTAAACTAATTCCAGAAAGACCAGGTGTAACACTTATTGAATCATTTAAAGAGGTTCCTGAATTACTTGATATAAGAAAGAAAAAATCATTAGAGGCAGAAGTTCTGAAACAAGCAGAGGTCATTGAAGGGTCAATAAGAAATATAGGAACTCATGCTTGTGGAATTATCATAACTCCTGATAAATTAACTAATTATATTCCTGTTTCTAAATCTAAAGATTCTGAACTCTTAATTACACAATTTGATAACAGTGTTATAGAATCAGCAGGAATGTTAAAAATGGATTTTCTTGGACTAAAAACATTGTCAATTATTAATACTGCTATAAAAAATATTTTTAAAAGAACAGGTCAAAAAATTGATATTGATAATATTCAATTAAATGATAAAAAAACATTTGAATTATTTCAAAGAGGAGAAACAAATGGAACATTTCAATTTGAGTCAGATGGTATGCAAAAACATCTTAAGTCTCTAAAACCTGACAGATTTGAAGATCTAATTGCTATGAATGCACTTTATAGACCAGGACCAATGGAATATATTCCTAATTATGTAGCTAGAAAACACGGTAAAGAAAAAATTACTTATGATCTCCCAGAAATGGAAGAATATTTATCCGAAACATATGGCATTACAGTATACCAAGAGCAGGTTATGCTTTTATCTCAAAAATTATCTGGATTTAGTAAAGGTGAAGCAGATCAGCTAAGAAAAGCTATGGGTAAAAAAGATGCTAAATTATTAGAATTACTAAAACCTAAATTTTTTGAAGGAGGTAAAAACAATAATATTAAAGAAGATATTTTGGAAAAAATATGGTCAGATTGGCAATCATTTGCTGCATACGCATTTAACAAATCACACTCCACATGTTATTCCTTAATAGCTTATAAAACAGCATATTTAAAAGCTAATTATAAATCGGAGTACATGGCTTCAGTATTAACTCATAATCAAAATAATATTGATAAGGTTGCATATTTTATGGATGAATGCAAAAAACAAAATATTAAAGTTTTAGGTCCTGATATAAATAAATCAGATAATAATTTTGTTGTTGGTGATAATGGAGAAATTCTTTTTGGATTAGGAGCAATTAAAGGTACTGGAGATGCAGCAGTATCATATATAATTGAAGAACGAAATTCTAATGGAGACTTTAAAGACATATATGACTTTATATGTAGAACAAGCTCAAGATCAGTTACAAAAAAAACTTATGAATCATTAGCCCTTGCTGGATCATTTGATAAGATAAATGATATAAGTAGAAAACAATATATTTACTCAAACGAGAAAGATATCTCCCTTATAGAAAAAATTATAGTATACTCAAATAAAGTACAGAAACAGAAAGAAACTAAACAGACATTTCTATTTGAAAACTCTGATGATATATCATTGACTTTACCTTCAATTCCTGAAGTAGAACCTTTTTCAGAAATTGAAAAACTGAAAATTGAAAAAGACTTATTAGGAATCTATGTCTCAGGTCATCCATTAGATAAATACTCTTTTGAAATAAAAAACTTATGTAATTCAAATTTTAGAAATATTAAAGATTTAAATAACATTAATGGAAAATCAAGTATTTACACTGCAGGTATAGTAACTAATGTTGATCATAGGATATCAAAAAATGGAAAACCTTACGGAAGTGTGGTGATAGAAGATTTTTCTGACTCTTATAATTTTCTATTTTTTAGTGATGATTATGTAAAGTTTAAAAACTTTTTTGAGGAGGGATGGTTCCTATTCTTAAAGGGGAAAATTAAAAATAAGTGGAATAAGTCAGATGAATTTGAATATAAAGTTGACGACATAAATTTATTGTCAAAAGTTAGGGACAAAATGATAAAAGAATTACACTTAAAAATAAATTTAGATGATTTAAAGAAAGAAACAGTTGAAAGTCTTGATAAAAAATTTAAAGATTTAAATAATGGAAACTGTCATCTTAAAATAACTGTTATCTCTAATAATAATGGAAAAAATATTTCTCTAGACATGATATCAAGAGACAAAAAATTTAAATTAGAGGATAATCTTATAACTCTATTAGAAGATAGTCCAGAAATAGAATATTTAATTAATAAATAATTTTTTTTAATTAGTTTTACAAAAAAAATATTATGGGAAAAGCAGTAGAAATTACAGACTCAAATTTTAATGATATAGTATCAAAAAATAGTGTTGTTTTAGTAGATTTTTGGGCAGAATGGTGTGGTCCATGCAGAATGATTGCCCCAATGATAGAAGAACTTGCAAATGATTATGATGGAAAAGCAGTCATAGGTAAACTTGATGTTGATAATAATCAAGAATCAAGTGTAAAGTTTGGAGTAAGAAGCATTCCTACTCTTCTAGTTTTTAAAGATGGAGAAATGGTAGATAGACATGTTGGAGCAGTTCCAAAAGAAACTCTTTCTAGTTCTATAGACTCAAAACTCTAATCTAATTTCCACAAAGATTTTTATAGGCACAAAACTTACAATTATCCTTATCCTGTGTTTCGATAAAGGGCAAATTTTTATCAAAAATTTCACTTAATTTTTCTGATAAAATTTTCTCAAATTCATTTAAATAATCATTTACTGTATTAACCTTATTTTTTCCAATAGAAATATTTATAGTGAAATTTTTATTATTTATCTCTCTAATATTCATTAGACCAGGAATAATTGGATTATCTTTCTCTAGCTTATGTCTTAATAATAGAGAATAAAAAAGTAATTGAAAAACAGCATCATTTCTATCTTTTTTCTCACTAGAAAAAAGATCATCTAATCCCTTTATTTTCTTAGAATCTCCACCAGTTTTATAATCAATTATTCTATATGTATTATTTTTTAAGTCAATCCTATCTATAATACCAGAAATATTGATTGAAAATTTTTTCGAAATATTTATCTTTTTTATATAACCTGAATTTTTATCTCCTTCCAATGAAAATATTTGAAAAGGCGCATATTTTTCGTCTAAAGATATTATCCTGGTTATATAATCTTCCATAATCTGTGTTAAAATAATATTATTTCCTTCTAAGGATAGATTATTTTTTTTATTAAGTTTAAAATGAGATTTAATCACTTTATATATAGCGCCCGATATACTATTTTTTATTACAAAAAAATCATTGTGACTTATATTACCATTATTATTCTTTTTGACAACATCACTATATAAAATCTCGAGTGCCTTGTGTGTTATTTTTCCAAAATCCGGCTTTTGAATTTCATATGTAAAATCATTTGTTTCTCTTATATTAGATATATACTTATAATAAAATCTAAGTGAACAATCCATGTAATCCTTAATACCAGACGGAGATATATACCCATTATGATAAAATCTGTTTTCTAATAATTCAATCATCTCATCTGTTTTATCTATCAACATCTTTGGTTTTTGGGCTAATTCTAATTTATCAGAAATTATATAATTGTTGATATTGAATTTAGATTCAGATTCTAATTGTTTTATAAACCTACTTCTCTCTCCTTTAGTAGAAATACTGGAATTTGTATTATATATAAAAGTGATATTTTTAGCCCTTTGAATTACTCTATAGAACAAATAACTATATACTTTGTCCATAGAATCTTTTGTTTCTAAATCAAATGCTTTTCTAATATTATAGGGTATAAATGAAATATTAAATGAACTTCTTGGAAAATCTCCTTCGTTCATACTCAAAATATATACTTGATCGAAGTCAAGATTTCTTGACTCTAAAACTCCCATTATTTGCAAGCCCGATAAAGGCTCTCCTGAAAAAGGAATTCTTGTTGTTTTCAAAATTTGATTAAGAAGTTTATACTGACTATCTAAGGAGTCTAATTTAATTTTTACCTCATCAATTTTATTTATTATTTTAAGAAATGATTTAATATATTCTCTATCTAATTTTCCTATCTCCTGAGATAACTCAAATAAAGTTTGGCATATATTCTTTAATGATTCAACAACTGAATCATTATTAAAAATATTTTTAAATATATCAGAGGTATCATTTAAAATACCAATGTCAATATATATTATCTTATTTTTTCTAACCTTCGCTATAAAATCATCAAATACAACTGAGTCGAATTGATAAATATAAGGATGCGAAATGAAATTGATTATATCTACAAAATAATATGATTTCTTGAGGTTTCTAATAGATGAATTCTTATGAATTTTAGTTATTAGCTGTAGCAAATCAAATAATGGAGTTTCAGATAAGTTCAAGCCCATGGTAACATTTATTTTATTCACCTTATCGGGCAAAGAGTTTAAAACCGGTAACAACATTTTCTCGTCAGGGAGTAAGACTAATACTTTATCTTGATCGAATTTTTTTGATAAAATATTTTTGAATAATAAGTTACCTAATGTTTTACTCTGACCAATCTGAGAACCAATCCCAATACAATCAAATTTCTTGTCAATAGAATTAAAATTATTTGGTGTGATATCAGGGAAAGTAGATGCTAAAATTTTATCTTCCCTATAATCTCTAAATGAATCTCCAGCTTCTTGTTTAAAGTCATTAAAATAATATTTATCAAAATCCCAGAATGCCATACTACCATGATTATCAATAAAATATTTTATTATTTTTTTTTCTGAATTAGATAAATAGCTAAAACCTACAAATAAATAATTTCGGGTTTTGTCTATAATTCCTGAATCTATTTTTTTTAAAAATTCTTTAAAAACTAATCCCTTATATGATAACTTTTTTTTAATTAAAATATTTTTATAGTCTCTATATACATCTAATAAAATTTTCCATGTATTATTAAAATTCTTTTGGTTGATAGACATTTTTGGAAAGAACTTATTCCAAAAAGATTTAATTTTTTCATAATTTTCTTTCTCTAAAAAATTAAATGAATCCTCAATTTCTTTTTGATTTTTTATAAGTTTAAAAATTTTAGCTTCGTTCTTTAAACTCAAGTCTACATCATCAAAATCTTTTATGAGTATCTGGCCCCAATAATAAAACTCATCAAAAGAAGCTTTGTAATCTTTGCTTTGATGTTTTTCTAAAACATTATATAATAAATAATTTAAATTAATTTGATCTGCTAAATCATCTGATATTTTGATGTCGATATGTTCTTGTACAAACTCCTCAATTGTCTGAACCTTTGGCGACCACAAAGTCGTATCATTTTTTTTAGATAATGCTTTTTGAAAATATAATCCAGCTCTTCTATTAGGAAAAACAATTGATAACTTTCTAAAATCTTTATACTTCTTAAATGTATAATCTACGACCTCCTCTAAAAAAAACTTTTTATCCATTATGTTTTGATAATTAAAATTGGGTCAATATATGCTATAAACCCATAAACTTCACCCTTATAAATTTTTGACAATAACTCTTTATAATAGTTAACTTGATTTTTATCTTCCTCCTTATTTTTACCTGTCTTATAATCAATTACTGCTACTGAATTTTTATCTAACTCAACAACTCTATCTAATCTATATACATCACCTTTATCATTCAAAATTTCAATTTCATTATATGATCTAAGTTTTGGATCATAGTACCCCCTTATATCTTTATCTCTTAATAAGTTTTGAATAATTTTTGTAAAATAAGATTTTTCCTTCTCTGTAATTATGTTTTTATTAAATGCTTTTTCAACTCCACTATCTACATCATTAAAATTATATATAAATGACATTAGATCATGAAACTTATTTCCTCTTTCATTATTTTTAAAGTCGATACTTTTATCAGATGACAGCTTAACTTTTATCCTATCACTCCATGAGTATGAAGGAAAACTATTTAAATGGTAGGATTTAGAGGTTAATTTGTTTTCTTTTTCTATTATTTCTCCAGAAGAATATAAATTGTTAACTAATTTATTGTTAAGTGATTTATAAAGTAAATCAGATACATTTTTTAAATCTTTTGAAGGTGTATTAGCTCTTATAAATAAACCTAATTTAGGTCTAGTAAATGCGACATACATCAAATTAATATTGTCCTCATAAGCTTTCTTTTTTTCCATATCATATGATTCAGGATAAATTGTTATTGGATTCGACGACTTATATTTTATTGGATAAGGCATATCAAACTTTTTATTAAAAACATTTAAATTAACCCACATATTTTTTTCTTTACCTCCTCCTGAATCATTATCTAGTGACCAATTTAAAAATGGAATTATAACATGGTCAAATTCCAATCCTTTAGACTTATGAATAGTTATGAGTTGTATAGCATCAGACTTACCAGTAATATTTAATTTTTTATTTTTATTAATTTCCCACCACTCTAAAAAAGAAGATATTTTTGACCCTCTGGTTTGTTTATACTCTAAAAGAAGATCCATGAAAGCTTGTAGATAAGGAACCTGATCATGAAGGTTATTAAGATTAAAAATTCTTACAATTTCTTCTACTAGTTCATAAAGAGGTAAACGTGATATTTGAAAAATTTTATTTTTAAATGATGCCGGTAATAAATTGATTTTTTCATCATTAGGAAGAGAATAATGTGAATTATCTTTTGATTCTAATATAAATCGATAATAAAAATGAACAATTTCAGAAATAGCTAATCTGTCTTTAGTATTCTTGAAATAATTAAATATGCTAATAAGAAAATTAACAACAGGAGAAGACTTTATATCTAATGCATCAGAGGAAACATGATTAAAATTAAATTCATCAGAATTTTGAGATTCTAAAATCAAAGATTCAGCTATAACTTTAGCATCATTATTATCTCTAACAATAATTCCAATGTCACCGGCTTTAAAACCACTTTCTTGAATTTTTTTTATAGAATTGATAGTATAGTCACTTGCAGATTCTTTATGATTTTTACTATCGTCAAAACATACTTCAATGTAGCCTTTTCCTTTCATATCAGTCCTTGATATTTGTGATAAGTCTTTATTATAAATTTTATGTAAATGATTTTTGATGTTTTCAGAGTCAAAATATCTATGAATATCAACAAATACTTCATTATTGAAGCTCACTATGTTCTCTCCACTTCTCCAATTAATTTTTAATTTATTTACCTCACATAATTCAGATGGGATATCATTGAAAATATCATTATTTAATATTTGAGAATCAGAACCTCTCCATCTATATATACTTTGTTTTATATCACCAACAATTATATTTTCATTTGCTGAGGCAAGAGTTTCTTTAATTAAAGTACTAAAATTTTTCCATTGAAAATGACTTGTATCTTGAAATTCATCTATTAGAAAATGATTAATATTATTACCAACTTTCTCAAAAACAAAAGGAATACTTTCATCCTTAATTATTTGATATAATAACTCAGAAATATCTGAAATTAATATAATCTCATTCTCATCTCGGTATTCTCTTAAACAATTTTGTAATTCACCTAAAATGCCAAAAGCATAAATATTATTTGAAATATCTATTGATGTATTATACTTTGGAAAATCTTTTTCAAAAACTTCTACTAAATCATCTAATTTATGAAACAAATCACTTTTAATTAATGAAATAACTTCATCTCTATTTTTTTGATTTTTAGCTACCCATGCATCTGCATTAACTCTGCAAGATAAAACCCTTAATCCAGGATATTTTATATTTCCCTCCGCAGAATTTTTTATAAATCCACAAATACCATTTTTTCCATAACTAAAATCATTTAATGAAAAATTATTCTTTAAGATTATCTCATAAATTACTGAGGACTTTGATGAAACTTTCTTTTCAAATTTCTTTTTGACATCAAACACTTCACTTTTTAAAAGCTTAATTTCCTTTGAAAAATTCTTTCTGGGTAATTTATCCTCTAATGACTTAAAATCTTCATTAAATAAATTTTTAGTCATCCTTTTTAATTCTAAATCAATCATAAAATCCTTTCCTTGATAAATTTTTTCTTTTGAGAAATCAATTAACCATTTTGAGATTTCAGAATCTTTTTTAATTTTAGATATAAAATTTTTAACGACTTCATTAATCACCATATCAATATCCATTTCAATATTGAATTTTCCCCTAAATTTTAAATCTCTAGTAAAGGATTGAATAATAGAATAAAAGAAGGTGTCTATAGTAGTGATTAAAAAATAAGAATAATTATGTAGAATATTAGATTTTAGGTTTTCGGATCTTAATATTATTTCCTCGGGAGAAATTTTATAGTATTTTGAAAATTCTAAAATAAGATCTTTTTCTTCTCCATTAGAAATAGAATCTATCATCTCTAATATTCTTATTTTCATTTCCTCAGCTGCCTTATTTGTAAAAGTGACTGCTAATATTTTCTTAAAATAATGTTTACTTTTTAGAGATAATCTTATGTAATTTTTTGCAAGAGTATATGTTTTTCCAGATCCAGCAGAAGACTTATATATAATAAATGGTTTTCTGGTCATAATAAAATAATAAAAATCTATTTTGAAAAGGAAAATAACCAATTCATAAATTCACTATCATCAAAAACATTATCCCATGAATTATGATAGGTATTTTTATATTCTGTATACCTATGAATTGAATTTCTTTCATTTAAAAAATTAAAAGCTCTTCTGGACTCTTGAACTGGGACAACCTTATCAAGTTCTCCATGAAAAATCCAATGAGGAATATTAATTGAATTTTGTAATATATTTAAATTTGCACCTCCACATATTGGGACTGCAGCAGCAAATAAATTAGGTTTTTTAGAAATTAAATCAAATGTACCATATCCACCCATTGAAAGACCAACTAAATAAATTCTATTTTTATCAATATTATAGTTATTTATTAGATTCTCAATTAAATTAATTACTATTTCACCATATGTTGACATTTCGTTAGGATTATCAGAAGACCATGTAAATTTTATATCACATTGAGGAAAAATTACATAGCTATTAAACTGTTTTTTTTCAGTAATTTTTAAGAAAAAATTTCCTCCATGAACTAGTTGACTATTATTGTCTTTTCCTCTTTCACCAATTCCATGTAAAAAAACAATTAGAGGCACATCCTTTCTGGTTTTTTTGTATGGCGTTAGAAATTTATATGGCATAACATAATCATTATATTCAAATTCTTTAGATATGTAGGAATCAATGGTTCTTTCTTGAAGAAAAATAGAATGATAAAGAATAACCATAATTATAAAATTCATAGCTGAACAATATATATAAAAAATACTATTCAGAAAACATAGCTATAATTTCTTTATCAGAATCAACAGTTACAATTAGAGGGTTTTCTTGAGAATTATAACTTCCAGACCAACCAATAAATTTATATCCTTCATTTGGAATAGCCCAAACCTCTATATTTGTTCCTTCTAGATAATTTTTAGAGTTTAATTCACAACCCATAATCTCACTCCAACCTAAACAACTATGTCTATCAGTTATTACTCCATTATTAGAAGTTTTTAAAAAATTTATAAAAAACTCTCTGTATCGAAGTCTTTTAGAATCAATAGATATTTCCTCTAAATTTGAACATGAAAAAAAAACTATAAATATTAAAAAGAATCTCATCAGTTGAAAAAAACGAATGAGATATCGAAAGGTTTTAATTAATTTAATAACTTCAAGTCAATACTCATTTTATGAAATCTTTTTTTAATATTTTCTAAAAAATGATTGTTAATTTTTTTTTCTAATTCTGGTAAATTTCTATATTCAAATTTATCAACTTTATAAGTCTGCTCTAATCTATTAAATTCAAACTTTATAACATATTTTAAATCATAATCAAAGATTGAAATTTTAATATCATCTTTAAATAAGTTACTAACAATTCTCATTCAACTATTATTTTTTTTAAAGTTTTAGAATCTTTAGATAATAAAGAATTAAAAAAAAGTCTAATTAATCTCATCAAGACAAAGTGATTTTAAATCTAAATATTTAATTTTTAATTCTTTAAGTTCTATTAAATAAGCTGATATATTCTTTCTTGCCTCAATAAGATTACCAAAAAATTCATCACTCCTATAAAAATCATTATTAAATCTATATTTTAAAATTTCAATTTGATTTGCATCAGAAGCATCTGTTTTCCAATTATGTTCTAAAAAAAACTTAACAGATAAATTATAATTAAATTGTAGAAAGAAATTATCATATTCTTTTGTATGAACATCGTGTCTTCTTAAATCTTCATTAAAAAGCTTAAAAAGTCTATTTTTTAGTGTTTCGGAATTAATTCTTTTTATTAAGTCTGAACTTATAAGTTGATTGAAAATCCCTTCTTGAGGAAAAAATGATTTGAGAGCTCGACCAACTGATGAAATATTATACATTATTTTATCATCTGATAACTTTTCATCATATCTCAAATTACCATATAGTTTATCACTACTTTCAAGTGACATTTGTTGTAATTTTATGAAATTATCAATTTGTTTAATATCTTGATCTATAACTTTAATTAATTGTTCAATTGAATTATTTTTACGATCATTTTCTTTACTATCTTGACGAGACTGTTCAAAATATAAGGAGATTAAAATTCCTAAGAAAATTACAATAAATTCAAAACCATACTTTAGAAAATACTTCTTCATATTCTAATATTCTTCTAAAGTCGGGTCAATGTCCTCCCTCCATTTCATAATACCACCTTCTAAATTATAGATATTTTTATAATGGAATTTTTTTTCAATTAAATCAATAATATTAGAACTTCTTGATCCTGTTCTACAGTAGATAATTACTTTCTTTGATTTTGATAGCTTATTAATATTTTCAATAATGGAATACATACTTATTTTTTCTCCTCCAATACAACAAATATCATACTCATAATCATCTCTTATATCAATTAGTTGATAATCATTATTATTAGAATTTATAAGATTTCTTAATTCTTTAGGAGAAATATTTTTCATTCTATGCCTTTATACTTCCTGAAATTCCTCCAGAAACAATATATTTCATTACATCAGAAGAAGAGTTTTTTAGCGGTATAACATTCTTTTTATCAGTAATAAAGACATTTCCACTAAAATTATATGAATGTGGTAAGTAAACTGAAACTTTACCAGATAAACCTACATTTTTTAGGTCATCACTTGTAACAAAACCAGGTTTAAACAAATTAGTTTCTACTTTAACTAATACAGGTTTATTAAATTTTTTCTTTTCACCGACAAAAGAGGTCATCAAATCTTTGATTGATGAATAGATAAGATTCAATAACGGAATATCTTTTATAAAATTTTCAAACCAATTTACTAAACCAGTATTATATCTTTTGGCATATGATCCTGCTATAGTAATTAAAATTATAACTAGAAAAAAACTTAAACCAGGTATATTCTTAGCAATAGGAATTAAATTATCTAAGAAGTTGTATAGGTAATAGACTACATATATTGCAGCAGCCATTGGAACTATAAGAAGAAGGCCTCTTAAAAAATTATTAATAAAATTCCTCATAGTTAAATTTATAGAATTTATAATGTCATTCCAATAAATGTTTTAAATGCTAAACCCATTAAACCTGTTAATAGCATCGTAATACCAAGACCTTTTAGTCCATCTGGCACATGAGAATATTTTAATTTTTCTCTTATCGCTGCAAGAGCAATTATTGCTAAATAAAAACCGAAACCACTTCCAAATCCAAAAGCAGTCGCTTCTTGCAAATTAAAATCTCTCTGAACCATAAATAATGAACCTCCCAAAATAGAACAATTTACAGCAATAAGTGGGAGAAATATACCTAAAGAACCATAAAGTGCTGGAGAAAATTTTTCAATTATCATTTCAACCAATTGAACAAAAGATGCAATTACAGCAATAAACATTAATAATTGTAAAAATGTAAGATCTACAGTTGCAAATTCAGGTCCAATCCATGAGAGCGCGCCTTCATTTAAAATATTTTGTTGAATAAGCCAATTGAGTGGGGCTGTACAAGTTAAAACAAAAATAACAGCAAGTCCTAGGCCATTTGCTGTACTTACTTTTTTTGATACAGCTAAGAATGAACACATACCAAGAAAATATGCAAATACCATATTATCCATGAATGCACTCTTAATAATTAAATTTATTATTTCGTTCATAGTTTAATTTTCAACGTAACCATTTCTAGATCTCTGTACCCAAATTATAAGACCTAAAATTATAAATGCTCCAATAGAATCTACAAATAAGCCATTAGTTGGAAAAGAAGACCAACCAATCATTTCAAATACTTTATAACCAAGTATAGATCCCGAACCGAGTAATTCTCTAAAAAAAGCTACAGCTAATATGATCCAAGCATAACCAACACTACTTCCTAAAGCATCTAAAACGCTGTCATAAGGTTTATTACCCATAGCATATGCTTCTAATCTACCAAGAATAATACAGTTTGTGATTATTAGTCCAACAAATGCACCCAATACCTTAAACATTTCATAATTAAATGCTTTTAAAAATTCAGAAACTAAGGTCACTAAACTAGCAATAATTGCAAGTTGAACGATAATTCTTACTCTTGTTGGAATATAATCTCTAACTAGGGAGGTTAATAAACTTGAAAATATCATAACAAATACAACACTTAGAGACATAACAATAGTAGGCTCAAGTTTAATTGTAACAGCTAATGCGGAACAGATACCAAGTACCTGAATGGTAACAGGGTTATTGTCATCTAGTGGATCGATTAAAATATTTCTTCTTCTTTTAGAAAAGAGAGCCTCTGATTTTTTAACTTTTACAACTTCTTTTTCTTTTACTTCACTCATTATAAGATATTAAAGTTTCATCTAGTTTTTTATTTTTTAAAATAAATGGCAAGTAACAATTTAAATAATTTTTCATCATATCATTTAAGCCATTTGCAGTAATTGTAGCACCTGACATGCCATCAACTTCATGAATACTTAAAGCAGGATTTTTTTCTTTTTTTAACATTTTAATAGAAACAAGGTTACCCTCAATATCAAATATTTCTTTACCCTTGTATCTGTCTTGAATTTCATCTGAGGAAATTCTAGCACCCAGACCTGGAGTTTCAGCTTTATGATCAAAAGCAACACCTATAACCTTATTTAAGTCTTTGTCAAGAGCAACAAATCCTGATATCCAATCCCATAAACCATTTCCAAACATTGGAAATATATAGTAGTCAACCGAATTTCCATCCTCGCTGAACATAAATACAGGATATTTTCTATCATCTTTATAGATCTTATAATTCTTTTGAATATTTACTTCTTCAGCAATAAGTAACTTACCATCGCTAGATAATACTTCGTTTCCAGAAATATCTAAAACCATAGAGGTCATTTTTTTTGAATATAAACTAAGAATTTCATCAGGTGAAAGGGAAGATATATCCATAACTGCTCCTAATATCTTCTTTTTTGTATCAATTTCTACCTGGACTTTTTGAATCGGCCCTAATTGCATTCTAGTGAAAGAAAGTAATGTACCAAAAAATATGGTCATTATTAATGTAAATATTATTATGTATGTATTAGACTGTTGCACGTTTTAACCTTCTTTTTTTATTAGCTTCTACAATATAAAAATCTATTAGTGGTGCAAAAACATTCATAAATAGAACCGCAAGCATAATTCCCTCAGGATATGCAGGATTAAAAATACGAATTAAAACTGTTAATAATCCAATCATAAAACCATAAATCCATTTACCTGTCTCAGTCTGTGCAGCAGATACTGGGTCAGTAGCCATAAAAACAGCTCCAAAAGCAAGTCCTCCCATAACGAAATGATAATGTGGAGGAATTAACATAAACTCGTTAGCTCCAATCAAATTAAAAATATATCCCATAAAGTAAGCTCCTGCAAATACACTAACTATTATTTTCCAACTTGCAACACCTGTAAAAATTAATATAATAGCTCCAATTAAACACATCAATGCTGAAGTTTCTCCAATTGATCCCGGTATAGATCCAATCAGCATGTTATTAAAAGAGTAAAAATCAGGTTGATTAATTGATACAGAATACCCATCCATTAGATTTACTACTGAGTTTGATTCAGATTTAGTAACAGTTTCTGCCCCAATTGATAAAGGTGTTGCACCAGAATATCCACTTACAATCTCTTCTCTATTATCTCCATAATATGTCCAAACATCTCCACTTATATCACTTGGAAAACCAAAATATAAAAATACTCTAGCGGTTAATGCAACATTTAAAATATTCATTCCAGTTCCTCCAAAAACTTCTTTTGCAATAACAATAGCAAATATTGTAGCTAATGCGACTTGCCACAAAGGAATATTTGGTGGCATAATAAGTGGAATTAACATACCTGTTACTAAAAACCCCTCATTAATTGGATGTCTTCTAATAGTTGAAAATACAACTTCAACCAATCCACCAGCTACATATGAAACTAATACAATTGGTAGAACTTGTTTTGAACCTATAAATAATTTTTCGATTAAAGTAGCTGATTGCCCCAATGAAATAAAATGTTGATGACCCACATTCCAAATTCCAAATAATAAACATGGAATCATAGCAATGACCACTGTCATCATCAACCGTTTTAAATCAATAGCATCTCTAATTTGAGCTCCTTTCTTTGGAGTTACTTCATTAGGAACAAACATAAACGTTTCTCCTGCCTCAAATAAAAAATGAAATTTTTCAAATTTTCCTCCTTTTGCAAAATGAGGTTTTTGTTTATCTAATATATTTCTTAAAAATTTCATTAGCCTTCATTTAACATATTTAATCCTCTTCTTAAAAGTTTTTGAATTTCATTTTTTGATACATCAACAAATTCACATAATGCTACATCTTCCTCTAGTAGTTCGTAAATACCAAGTTCTTCCATCTCATCATAATCATTAGCAAGAATAGCCTTAAATAAAAATGTAGGATAAATATCCATAGGTAAAACCTTTTCAAAAATACCAGTTTGAACAAAAGCTCTTAACTCACCATTAGTATTAGTATTTAGATTATATTTTTTATTAGGATTTAAAAAGGATAAAAGTCCAAAAGCCCTCTGAAAACTTAATTTATTTATTATAGGCATTATCCAACCCAAAAACTCATGTGTATTACCCTCAGGTATTACAGTTATCATATTATCATAAAAACCAAGATATCCATCATTACCTATAGATGTTCCTGTTAAAACATTACCTGAAATAACTCTAACATTATCATCATTTAAATTTCCAGATATTAAATTTTTAACTGAAAATCCAGAAATACAATTATAGTACATCGGTTTATTTACGCTAGAGCCAACTAAACATATTTTCTTTGAGGCATCATATATACCTTCTTTAAATAATTTACCAATTTGTATTAATCCAAAAGGAGATGTTGACCATACTATATCATTTTTATTTATAGGATCAATATGATGAATTTGTATTCCTACATTTCCAGCTGGGTGAGGACCTGAAAAAATATTATTTTCATAGTCAGAAAAATTAAACTTTTCAAAACTTTCTCTATTATGATTTAAATGAATATTACCATCTGTTAGTTTACTTAAAACTTTTAAGCCATATTCTATATATTCTTTTTCGCTATCAAATAAAGTATCATAACTTGGAGATAATGGATTTGTATCAAAAAAAGATATATGAATAGATTTAGGAATAGCTTGGGTATCAGCTACAAAACCAAAAGGTCTTTGAATTATATGAGGCCAAGCACCTGAGTTAGATAAATGATCAACAATTTTATCTCTATTTAAATTACCAATATCTTTTAACGAAAATTTTTTATGTTTTAAAAATTTAATTTTTTTATCACATAAAACTCTAATTTCTTCTAATTTTCTTTTTTCTCCCCTTACAATATCTGAAATTTCACCACTAACAGGGGAACAATACATTACTTTTTCTGATAATTTATCAAATAGTATTGGAGATCCAGCTTTAACCTCTTCTCCAACTTCAACTAATAATTTTGGCCTTGTAATATTTATAAAATCTGTAGGTTTTAAGGCATATGAACTTACTTCAAAATCATCTCCAAATTCCCTTAAAGGATTTCCCTCAAGATTAATATTAAAACCTTTTTTTAGATCAAATTTTAATGACATTCTATAACAGAATAATAATTAGATTTTTCGCGACAAAAATAATCCTAAATATTTATAAATAACTTTTTTTATTCAAAAAAATCAAGAAAATTTTTGTTCAACAATATCTATAATTTTTTTTACTTGATCATTAATTTCAAGATCACTTGTATCAATTAAAATTGCTCCTTCTGCATGAGTAAGAGGACTATCTTTTCTACTTGAATCTTTAATATCTCTATCATGAAGATTTTTCATAACATCACTAAAAGTAATTTCAGGATTATTAGCTTTCATATCTTCAAATCTTCTCTTTGCTCTCACATCAATATTAGCTGTCATAAAAATTTTAATTTCTGCATTAGGAAAAACTACTGTAGTTATATCTCTACCTTCAACTACTATTTTTTTATTTTTCCCTAATTCTTTCTGACTTTGAACTAGATATTTTCTGATTTCAGGAATAGAGCTATACTTACTAACTAGATCGGTTATCTTCTCATTTCTAATTTCTTTCTCAACATTTTCTCCATTTAGAAAAGTATTCTGAACTCCATTAACATATTTGAAACTAATTTTAATTTGATTTAAAAATATTTTAATTTCATTAATATTAGAATAATTAATTTTTTTTCTGTGGAAAAATAAGGTTACAGATCTGTACATTGCACCTGAATCAAGATAACTATAATTTAACTTCTCTGCTAATATTTTAGCTGTTGTACTTTTGCCACAACCTGAATGTCCATCAATTGCTATAATAATATCTTTAATCATATGAAGTTCTTTTTTTTTCAATACCTCTTTTACTATATTCAAACCAAGTTCCTACCTTATTATTTTTTTTATATTTTCCTTTAGA
Organism: uncultured Marinoscillum sp.; assembly: GCA_902626505.1. Taxonomy (GTDB): domain Bacteria; phylum Bacteroidota; class Bacteroidia; order Cytophagales; family MED-G16; genus MED-G16. The sequence continues at coordinate 78,568 of CACOFQ010000002.1, read as the reverse complement.
TGCTAATTTTCCATTAGGATGAAATTCCTCGAATAAACCATCCAAAGAACCATCTTTATAATTTGATTTTGAAAAAATATCGCCATTTCCGTAATAATCTAATAATTTACCATTTCCATTTATAAAAGTTTCATTTTTAATTTTATTTCCATCAGACAAATAAAAGTTAGATACGTTTTCAAGTTTGCCATAAAAATAATTTTCCTCTTGTTTAATATTTCCATTTTCGTGAAACCTTCCCCATAATCCATGTTTTAATCCTGAAATGAAAGACCCTACTTCATCGAGATCTCCAGTTTCAAAATAATAAATCCACTGACCATTTTTAAAACTATTTTTATATATACCTTCATGAGAAATATTTCCAGATCTATGAAAATATTTCCAATCTCCCTCCTTTAAATCATTTTTATATTTACCAATTGAATAAATTGAACCGTCTTCTCTATAAGTTTCCCATAAACTATCTTTGAGATTATTAATATAAAAACCCTTAACACTTATCTGACCTGAAGGTAAGAATTCAAAATATTCACCTTGAATTAAATTATTTTTATAAATTGAAGATTTTGAAATTCTACCTCCAAAATAAAATTCTTTAAATAATCCATCTTTTAATCCATTATTATAATATTCTTCTTTTTGAATATAATTTGAATTAGGATAGTAATAAACCCATCTAGAATGAGGTAAATTATTTTTATATCTCTTTTCAAAAGATTTTCGTTTAAACATTGTGTATTCTAACCATACACTATCTTTGTACCCCATTTCATAATAACCACTTAGCGCTAGATTACCATTAAAGTAAAACTCTAAATATTCACCATGTATTTTATTTTCTTTATATGACGACTTTGATACGATCGTACCAAATTGATCAAAAGAAATTAACTCACCATCTAACTTACCTTCATAATTATAATTTGAAATTTCTTTTATTCGACCGCTTTCAAAATAATAATTCCATTGCTTATATCTTCTACCCTCAAGAAGAAATCCTTCAGTTTCAATATTTCCATTCATGTAGAATGATTTCCATATCCCAGTTTGAATATTGTTTTCAAATTCACCAGTGGTTTTTATTTTTCCATTTGAAAAGTATTCTACAAAAATACCATCTAACTTTCCTTGATCAGAATATGAATAAGTCGACATTAACTTACCATCTTCAAATAATATAAACCATTTTCCAACTGGAATTAACTTATTAAATCTTCCTTTAATTCTAACATTACCATTTTTATCTTTAGATTCATAGGAACCATCATTATTTTTTTCACCTGTCTTATAAATTGAAATAATTTCCTGATCACTAATTGGAATAAATAGCTTTTGAGCTTTTGAAATATATGACCCTGAATTAATAATTAAAAAAAATAATAAGAAATTAAACTTAAATTTTACCATTTTATTAATGCAGACGCCCAGGTAAAACCACTTCCAAATGCCGCTAAACATAGTATATCGCCTTTTTGTAATTTATTATTAATCAATGCTTCTTTTAAAGCAATTGGGATTGAAGCAGCAGTAGTATTACCATATTTCATAATATTATTATAAACCTGTGAATCACTAAGACCAAGCCTTTTCTGGATATACTGACTGATTCTTAAATTTGCTTGATGTGGGATAAGAAGAGTTATATCTTTTGGTTTAAGATTAGAATAATTCAATGCTTCATAAATTACTTCTTCAAAACGAATTACTGCATTTTTAAAAACAAAATTTCCATTCATTACAGGTGAGTAACCAGTTCCATCCTCATTTTTATCATCAATTATTTTATCAATCCAAAAAGTGGTTGCTGGTTTAATAAGTGCTAACTCTTCAGCAAATTTCCCTTCAGAATGTAAATGTGTTGATAAAACTCCTTCATTATTTTTTGTTGCAGACACAACAGCTGCACCAGCACCATCACCAAATATAACAGATACAGATCTCCCTCTTGGGGATTTATCTAAACCACCAGAATGAATTTCACTTCCAACAACCAAAATGTTTTTATACATACCTGATTTTATATATTGATCTGCAATAGATAAACCATAAATAAAACCAGAGCATTGATTTCTAACATCCAAAGCACCTACCTCTTTAATATTTAAATTTCTTTGAAGAAGAACTCCTGATCCTGGAAAATAATAATCTGGACTTAAGGTTGAGAAAATAATAAAATCAATCTCATTTTTATCGATTCCTGAATCAGATATAGCATCTTCAGCAGCATAAGTTCCCATTAATGATGTTGATAAATTTTTATCATTAACCCATCTTCTTTCTTGAATACCAGTTCTTTCTTGTATCCATTCATCAGATGTATCCATCATTTTTTCAAGATCTGAATTTTTAACTACATTATCAGGAACATAATATCCAACACCTGATATTTTTGATTTAATCATTATCAAAAGTATATTTTTTTTTATTAATCAAAAAGAGAATAATTTCCATATTGATTTAAACTTTTCATTGGTTTAATTAAAGAAGAATAATCATTATTTTTATCCTCAAAATAAGGTGAAACTGAATGATTTTTTAAATCATCAAATTTTAAACCAGTCATAAAAGGAGTCAATTTTTGAAGAGTAGATTTTTTATTTAGCCATATGTCAAAATATCTCATATCAAAAACTATAGGAATCTTTGAGGTGTAATCTTTCCACATACCTAAAGATGGATTAGTTAAAAAATAAAAATATGTAAATTTTAATCCATTGAAATCTTCAAAAGAATCTCTAATTCCAACACAATAGATTAATTTTTCTTTATGTAATTTAAAATAATGAGGAGTTTTTTCTTTTGAATTATAATTTTTCCAAAAATAAAAACCATCACAAGGAATTAAACATCTTTCTGATTTAAATTGATTAATATAAATATTACTTTTTTCTACTTTAGAAAAACTAACATTAACTAGTCTATTTGGTAAATTTTTATTCTTAGAAAAATCATTTGTTGATCCCCAATTTTCCAGAGAAACTTTATGAGATTCTTTTAATGAAATAATAGGTAGTTTTTTTGTAGGGAAAGCATTATAAATAGATTTTAAATTGACTTCTTTTATATTAAATGAATTCATTAAATTTTCTACATTAATTAAAGTATATCTATTGACCATTTCATAAAAATAATAATTTTCTTTAGTTAAATCTTTTAAAAAAATTTTTGGGTTAAATTTGAGCAAAAATAAAAATATGGCTGAAATAATCAGAATGCCCAAGATGAGTGATACGATGGAAGAGGGTGTCATTGCGTCTTGGTTAAAAAAAGTTGGAGATCAAGTAAAATCTGGAGACATATTAGCCGAAGTTGAAACTGATAAGGCAACTATGGAATTAGAGTCATATGATGATGGAACCTTACTGCATATAGGTGTAAAAGATGGTGATTCTGTACCAGTTGATGGAGTAATTGCCATAATAGGAGATAAAAATGAAGATGTAAAAAAAATCTTAGATGAATTAGACAAAAATAAAACTGAAGATAATCCTATTTCTGAAGTAAAAGAAAATGAAACTTTAGTTGATAATAATGAAACACCTAAAGTTGAAGAAAAGGTAAGTGATGATAAATTAGAAATAAATGAAATTTCTGTTGATGAAATTATAATAGAAAATAAAAGTAGAATAAAAGCCTCTCCTCTAGCAAAAAAATTAGCCCAGGAAAAAGGGGTCAACTTATCTAATGTTTTAGGGTCTGGAGAAGGTGGAAGAATTATTAAAAAAGATATTGAAAGTTTTTCAGGTGTTCAAGATACAGATCCGAAGTCCAATCAAAAAGAGATTGCATTACCAAAAATACATTCTAAAGAATCGTATGATGAAATTCCTGTATCTCAAATGAGAAAAACAATTTCTAAGAGATTAGCTGAAAGTAAATTCACTGCCCCACATTTCTACTTAACTATGGAAATAAATATGGATAATTGTATTGAGGGACGAAAAAAAATTAATGAAACATCTGAAATTAAAATTTCATTTAATGATATAATACTTAAAGCTTGTGCAGTAGCTCTTAGAAAACATCCAATGGTGAATTCAAGTTTTTTAACTGATAAAATAAGAATTAATCATCATGTTCATATAGGCGTAGCAGTTGCAGTTGATGAGGGTCTTTTAGTTCCAGTAATTAGATTTGCTGACAATAAATCACTATCTCACATATCTGCAGAAGTAAAATCATTAGCAACTAAAGCAAAAACCAAACAACTTCAACCATCTGAATGGGAAGGTAATACGTTTACCATATCAAATCTTGGAATGTTTGGGATTGAGGAATTTACAGCAATTATAAACCCAAATGACTCTTGTATTTTAGCGGTTGGAGGAATTAAAAACACTCCAATTATAAAGAATGGAGAAATTGTACCAGGAAATATAATGAAGGTTACTCTATCATGTGACCATAGAATTGTAGATGGAGCATTAGGTGCTGCTTTTCTTCAAACATTAAAAGAACTTGTAGAAGATCCAATCAAAATTTTAGTTTAAGTTATGAGTAAATTTAAATCAACAACTGTATGTGCTGTACTTAAAGATGGCATGATCGCTATCGGCGCTGATGGCCAGGCAACAATGGGTAACACTGTTGCTAAAAGTAATGTTAATAAAATTAGAGTTTTAAATGAAGGCAAAATTCTAGCTGGATTCGCTGGTTCAACCGCTGATGCTTTTACACTAATTGAGAGGTTTGAAGAGAAACTAAGTAAATATGGTGGCAATATGAAAAGATCAGCTATAGAACTTGCTAAAGATTGGAGAATGGACAGATACCTTAGAAGATTAGAGGCAATGATGATAGTTGCTGATACTAATCAAATTCTCATAATTTCTGGGACAGGTGATGTGCTTGAACCAGATAATAATATAGCCACAATTGGATCTGGAAGTATGTATGCTCAAGCAGCTGCAATAGCTATTAAAGAAAATAATAAAAAGCTTACCTCAGAAGAAATTGTAAAAAAAAGTTTAACAATTGCTGCAGATATATGTATATATACAAACCACAATATTGTTATAGAAAAATTAGGTTAATTTTCGATAGTTATAGAACCTAATCCATTTGTTGCTTCCCAAAAATTATACAAACTAGTTCCGTCATCTTCATTTCTTGAAAACCATTCTGCAGTAGCATCAACTTTATTCCACTCCTCCTCAGTAAGTGGATTATCTGTTAGGACAACTACAAGAAGCTTAAAATTTTTCTGAGAATTATTATTATTTGGAATTCTTTTTCCTAATAAGTCCTCTAAAGATTTTGGATCAAAGGTGGTTCTTGAATTAGCAATAAAATCATAAGATGACTCACTAATATTAAAAGAAGTTATGTCGGTAAACATATCAAAATTTGAAACTGATGAAATAGGTATCATACCCATAAGATATAATTCTAACTCGTTATATGGAATACCATTACCTCCATTTGCATTTGGACCAAAAGGTTCAACACTATAGAAATTATCACCATGTTCAATTAAAGAACTTTGACTAAACCCACCGAGCTGACCCTTACCTCCACCTTCAAAATTGGTTCCCCCTGTAAATCCCCAATGACTACCATAAGGATATGAAGATAGGTTTGATCCTGTACCATTTACTGAATGAGTTGAAAGAGAAAAATTAGCCCAATTATGAGCAATTTCATGTAAAGCTGGTCCATATTTTATAAATTCAAGAGCAGAAAGTTGCATTACAGCTTTTAACTTTCCTGAAGATCCATATTCGGATGAATTATCATATAAATTTAAACCTATGCCTTCTATATCATTTGAAACTCCAATTAATCTTCCAAAATATGATGGAGAAGGAGGCTTTGATTCTTCATTTAAAACTAAAAAAATGAAATCGTATTTATCTGGAAATTTTTTATAGATATCCATAAAAAGTTCATGCCTTTTATTTCCATTAGAAAAATCATCATTATTTAGCCAACTATTATATTCACTTTGAGTCATTAAAAGAGATGAAACCCTATTATTAGAATGAAGCTCAAATTCATGAACTGTCTCCTCATCTGGATATGGTAATATGTCATCATCTTTATCGCTACAAGTAAATAGAAATATTAAAATTGAGAATAGGGATAATTTATTACTTAATCTCATTATTATAAAATTTATTTTTTAAAGTTTCCTTATCCATATATTTCTAAAGCTTACCAAATTACTATGATCTTGTAGTTTGATTGGAAGTTTTGCAGCATGAGCTTTATATTCCGGATATCCTATATACTTAACATAACCTTGTATTTGAGAATTATTCTGAATTAATACTCCATTGTGAAATACTGTTACATAAGCTGGTGATTCTAATCCTCCATTTTCATTAAAAACAGGAGCCTTAAAAATTATATCATAAGTTTGCCATTCTCCCGGTTTTTTCGATGCATTAACTAATGGACTATGCTGCTTATAAACACTTCCAGCTTGTCCATTAGAATAAGTTCTATTATCATATGAATCTAGTACCTGAATCTCGTAACCAGTATCTCCTAAATCTGTACTTTCCATAAAATAAACACCACTATTTCCTCTATCTTGTCCATCTCCTTCAATTTTAGTTGGTGATCTAAACTCAACATGTAGTTGACAACTTCCAAAAGACTCTTTTGTTAGAATATCACCAGTACCTGGTTTCACAGTAAAATATCCATCTTTAACATCCCATTTTGCAGGACTACCATTTTTATGAATCCAACTATTTAAATTATCTCCATCAAATAAAATTATTGCATCAGAAGGAGCGTCTCTGAATGAAATTCCTGGATTTACTATCGTTGGTTCAGGGTCCCATATTTCAGTTACCTTAGGCTCAACTTCTCTTTCCTGCATTATTTTATCTAATTCGGATTTATTTTGACAAGGGAAAAAATAGGTTTCATCTTCATCTATAACAGAAAACGAGCCTTCACATCCTATTATTGATGAATAATATTCTGCAGTTTCTTTGTCAGGAAATCCTTTAAAGTCACTCTGACTTATAAAAAATAAAAAAGTGAACAATAATTTTATCATTTTTTTTGGTTTAGTTAATTGTAAATTTTACTTGATCAACCTCATCTAAGTTAACAACTTTTATTGAATACACTCCTTTAGACAAATAATTGTTTTTATCATCAATAAAAAGGTTATGACTTATATAATTTATTCCATGATCAATTTTTATTAGTTTATTAATAAGAACCTCATCCTCATCACTTATTAATAAGTTAATTTCCTTTTCATCATCTGCGTAAATTATAAAATTCACAGTCGGTTCAATTGTATCTCCATACCAATTCTTCGAACCCCATCTATTTGAAAATTTTATATTATCAATACTAAAGAGGTGCAATGGCTTAGATAAAATTCTATCATTTATTTTCTGAACTATATTAATATCAGCGATATATACTGACCTCCCGTGTGTTCCCACAATTAAATCCTTTTCTCTAGGATGGATAACTAAATCATGAACTGGTGCTCCAGATAATCCATTTACAAATGGATGAAAATTATTTCCTAAATCAAAAGAGGCATAAACACCGTGATCTGTTCCGATATATATTAAATTTTTATTTACATGATCCTCAATAATAACATTAACTGGTTCTTTAGGAAGGTCATTACCTATTTTACTCCAATTCATACCATAATCATCAGAAACATAAATCATTGGTTCAAAGTTATCCCACCTGTATCCGTTTAATGAAAGATATACCCTACCTTCAATAAATTGAGATGGGAAAATACTACTTACCCACATTTGTTGTGGTAAACCAGATGAAATATTGTTCCAACTATAACCACCATCCTTTGAAACATGAACTAATCCATCATCACTTCCAACATATATTAAACCAAATTTTAAACTTGATTCAATTATAGTTGTTAGAGTACCATAACTTACATTTCCTTGAATTCCTCCATTTGTTAAATCATCAGATAAAGTTTCAAAATCGTCTCCTTGATTTAAGGACCTATGGAATTTATTAGATCCCATGTAGAGTATATCTTGGTTATGTCTAGATAAATAAATTGGAGTTTCCCAATTCCACCTATATGGTCTCTCACCTAATTTATGTGACGGTGTAATTCTTTTTCTTTCACCAGTTCGAGTATTAACTCTAGCATAATTACCAAATTGAGATCCAGTGTACACTGTTTCATTATCCCTAAAATCAATTTCGGTTTGCATTCCATCTCCTCCATATATTGATTTCCATGGATATCTTCCTGTACTGTGCCATCTTAGTCCAGGAGAATAGTTAGAAGGTCCCATCCACACACCATTATCTTGAAAACCACCATATACATTATAAGGTTGCTGCATGTCAACATTTATATCATAAAATTGACCAACAGATGGACTATTAAACTTCATCCAATTTTTTCCATCATCATAAGACATATTCACTCCACCATCATTACCTACAATTAAATGTCCGGCTCTGGATGGATTAATCCATAAAGCATGGTAATCTCCATGCATATTCTCATAATCAATTGATTCCCATGATTTACCTGAATCATCAGATTTAACAAGAGGAACCCCCATAGTATATACTTTGTTTGACATATTAGGATCTACTCTTATCTCTCCAAAATAGTAACCATAGGAATAAAAAAGATTACTTAGATCATCTTCATTAATTTTAATCCATGTTTTTCCATAATCTTCAGATTTATAAACTTCAGCACCTATGACAGGAGTATCAAATAAAAGTGAATTAGAATCTTCTAAATACTCAACAAGAGAAAAGGGTGACAAATCTCCATTTTTAACCATACTTTTAATCCTCTCTGCATTATATTCTGATGGAAAACGATTAGATCTCAAAAACTTATTTAATTTTTGATCATTAATTTTTAAAAAGTTACTAGTAGATATTTCTCTTAAATCTTCTTTATTTAGATCATTATTATCATCAATGTTATTATTTTCTCTTCTGTCTTGGTTGTCGTGAATAGCATATAAAATATTAGGTTCTGAGATTGATATATCTAAACCAATTCTACCAGTTCCATCCGTATCTGGGAAACCGCTAGTACCACCCGAAATTTCAAACCAACTCTCACCACCATCTAATGATTTAAAAATTCCTGATCCTTTCCCTGATCCTTTAAAGTTCCAAGCTTTTCTATCTTTTTCCCACATAGAAGCATATAAAACATTTGGATTTGAGTTATCTAATACTAAATCAATAGCTCCTGTGTATTCATTTACATAAAGTTTATTATCCCAAGTTTTCCCACCATTTATAGATTTGTATATCCCTCTCTGAGTACTTGGTGAATATAGATGACCAAGAGATGCAACCCATATTATATCTGAATTATTTGGGTGCAATATTATTCTACCAATATGATGGGATTCTTCTAAACCTAAATTTTCCCAATTTTTTCCATTATCTGAGGACTTATAAATACCATTTCCTGAGTAAGATGAACGACTTGAATTGTTCTCTCCTGTTCCAACATAAAGTATATTATTTTCCCAGTCTACTTTAATATCACCAATTGTCATAACCATTTGATTATCAAATAATGGTCTAAATGTATTGCCATTGTTCTTTGTTTCCCATAATCCACCGGAAGCGTATGCTACATAAAAATTAGTAGGATCTGCAGGGTTAATATCTAAATCTACTACTCTTCCACTCATTACAGTTGGCCCAATATTTCTAAAGAAAATATTTTTAACAATTGAGTTTTTATTTAAAGAAAGTCTCTTTTCATATCCTTGAGATCTTTCTATTGCAACTGTTGATTCTGGATAAGTATTTTTTTTCTTTTTTTTCTGAGAATAAGAAAAATTAGTTAATAGAATTAGAATTATTAAATTTAAAATTTTAATCATTGTTTAGGAGTTAATAAGTTTACTTTAATTATTAATAAATATAAAAAAATTGCAGCTATTTTACATAACCAAAAATAAATACAGTACTCTTGATGGGGAAGAGTTTTATCATTGTATTAAAGTTCTTAGAAAAAAAGAAAAAGATAAAATATTTTTTACAGATGGATGTGGTAATCTTTTTTCATCTACAATAAAAAAAATAAATAAGAATTCGTGTGAACTAGATAACATTGAAAAAATTAAATCAATTCAAAAAAAAAGCAAAATTGAAGTTGCAGTTTCAATAATAAAAAGTCAAAATAGATTGGAGTGGATGGTTGAAAAATTGAGTGAAATTGGGATATGTAAAATTTCATTTATTTTATCTGAACACTGTGAAAAGAAAAACTTAAAATATAATAGATTAAAAAAGAAGACTATATCTGCTTTAAAACAATGTAATTCATTATTTCTAACTCAAATCAAAGAATTAGTTACCCTAGAAGATTATTTAAAAAAAACATCAAAGATCAAAAACAAATTTTTTGGAGATATAAACTCAAATAATGTTTTTAATAAACCGACAAATAAAGAAAAATCAATATTATTAATAGGCCCAGAAGGAGATTTCTCAAAAAAAGAGAAAGACTTAATTTTCAAAAACAAATTTAAAAATATCTCTTTAGGCTCTAGTATTTTGAGAACAGAAACTGCCGCAGTAGTTGGGGGATTTATGTTAAGAAATTTATAAAAAGTGATTGGCCTGGGTCTCGAACCCAGGACCCTCTCCTTAAAAGGGAGATGCTCTACCAACTGAGCTAGCCAATCAATTAAACAATGGAACGCGCAAAACTAGAAAATGTTATTGATATTACAATAATGAGATTAAATTATTTGAAAATTGTTAAATTAAAAAAATGAAAAAATATTTTATACTAATATTATTATGTTTTGATAATTCATTTTTTTTGAATTCTCAACAAATGGAATCACCATTAGTTAGTTCATACAAAGAATATATTTCATTAAAAGAAAAGTCACTATTTAATTTAGAATGGATAACTATTGGTCCTGTTGTAAATTCAGCTAGAGTTGAATCAATTCAAGTTGATGAAGACAATCCTGGAACTATGTTCGTTGCTTTCGGATCAGGAAATTTATGGAAAACTGAAAATAATGGAATAACATGGAATCCAATATTTAATGGAATACCATCTATTGGAATTGGCGATATAGCTCTAGCTCCTTCTGATAAAAAAATAATATATGTTGGGACGGGAGAAAGTCTAAAAAAAGGAAGAAACTTTACGATGCCTGGAACAGGTATTTATAAATCCATAGATGGTGGAAACTCATGGAAACATATGGGATTAAATGATTCGTGGCATATTGGAGAAATTGCAGTAAACCCAAAAAATCCTGATATAGTTTTTGTTAGTGTACTTGGACATTTCTGGTCTAAAAATAGAAATAGAGGTGTATATAGAAGTTTAGATGGTGGTAATACATGGAAGTTAGTCCTTCATATTGATGAAAATACTGGATCAAATGATATTGTTATATCACAATCAAATCCAAATATCATATATACGTCTATGTGGGAAAATAATCCAGGTATAAGTGGAAAAAATAGCGGAATTTATAAAAGTGTTGATAACGGTAACACATGGAAAAAATTAACTGAGGGATTACCATATGGAGAAAAAATGGGTAGAATTGGTCTAGCAGTTTCTTATGATGATCCCAATAAGGTATATGCATTAATTGATAACTTATCTAAAGAAAGAAGTAATGCTGCAGAAGTATATGTTTCTAAAAACGGTGGAAAAAACTGGGAGAGAACACATAAAGAAGAGCTATTAATATTTCCTGGAATTGGTTGGTATTTTGCAGATATTTATGTTAGTCCCGATAATGACGATGAAGTTTTTGCACTAGGAGTAAGAGCAGCATACAGTGAAGATGGAGGTAAAAATTTTAATAATTTAAAGGGTACCGTTAAAAGAATGAATCCAAGTCAAGCAAAAGGACTTCATTTAGATCATTGTGAATTATGGATTAACCCTAAAAACCCAAATCATTTAGCAATAGGAAATGATGGTGGATTATTTGTTAGTTATGACAAAGGAAATGCTTGGTTACATTATAATAATATTCCAACTGGCGAATTTTATGATATAGAATTAGATTACAAAACTCCATATAATATATATGGTGGAACTCAAGATAATTCAACTGTTTTCGGACCCGCTAAAGAATGGAATAATGAATTTAATGATCCTTGGAAATACTTGTGGATTGATGCTTGGGATGGTGGCGATGGGTGTGTAACACAGGTAGATCCAAATGATACTAGCATTGTATATTTTAGTATGCAGAATGGAGCTATTAGGAGAAAGAATATAACTATTAATAAATCCGTTTCAATAAAACCAAGTCTACCAGAAGAATTGAAAGATACTTTAAAATTTAATTTTATTACACCATATTTTATATCACATCATAATTCAAATACACTTTATCATGCAGGGAACTATATGTTTAAATCTATTAATAAAGGAGATACGTGGAAAGTTATAAGTGATAACTTAACAATATCTAATAAATTTAAAAACAAAAAATCATATTCAGCTGGAGCAATTGCTGAATCTAAATTAGAGAAGGGAGTTTTATATTATGGAAGTGACAAAGGTTTATTTTGGACATCAAAAAATGATGGTAAATCATGGATAAATAATTCTAAAAATATTGCTAATAATTACATTAGAAGTATTTACCCATCTAACCATGTAAAAGAAAGGGTATTCATGTCGATGACAGGAATAAACTACGATGATTTAAACAATTACCTATATATATCAGAAAATTATGGTAGAGATTGGCAAAGAATAAAAGGAAATCTTCCAAATGAACCAGTAAATATAATTTTAGAGGACCCATTATTTGAAGATATTCTTTATGCAGGAATGTATAGAGGTGTTTATATTTCCTTTGATAAAGGTAAATCATGGAATATTATTGGTAAAAATTTTCCTGTAAGTAGTGTATCTGACATAGAAATAGAAAATAGATCAAATGATATGATTGTTGCAACTCATGGAAGAGGAATTTACAAGATAAATCTGAATCCTATTTATAAATATTATAAGATGAAAGATAGATTGATAGATGATACATTAGTTCATTTAGGAGAATTTTATTTACCAAAATTTAATGATACACATAAAGAACCTATTATAAATTCTTATGAAAAAGCTCCTATTTCATTTTACCTTAACGCGAAAAAAAAATATTCAATAATTATAAAAGAAAGTGAAAAAATAGTATGGGAAATAAGTGACATTGGAAATAAAGGAATTAATCAATTTAGATGGGACCTTATTATAAATAAGAATAATAATCAATATCCATATCATATCCACTACAATAAGTTTATTAAAGAAGGTGATTATGAGATATTTTTAAAAACTGATGATAACTATACCAAAGAAAAAATTACAATTAATGCTCAAAAATAAATTTTTAATATACCTTTTATTTTTATTTTTTACATCTGAATATATTTCTGCAAAAAATATTCTTTTAATAAAAGCTGATTCGCTATTTAAAGAAAATGATTTAAAAAACTCAAAGGTTTTATATGATAGCCTTTTCTATAACTATGAACTTTATAATAATAATTTACTTATAAAATTAGCATTTCTTGAAGAAGAATTAGGGAACTATGAAAAGACAATCTTTTATTTAAAGTTTTTAAAAAAAAATGAAGACAATAAAATAATTGATAATAAACTAAATAAAATAATAGCTAAAAATAGACTTGAAAGCTACCAAAAATCTGATTATGATATTTTTCAAATTTTTTTATCTAAATATAAATTTAATTTTATTTACTTATTATTTATAATAATAATTATAGTCTTTAGTATAAATGGATTTCTTTATATAAAAAAGAAAAGATTTATCCTTACTAAAACTTTTTTGATAACAAATATTGTATTGCTATTAACTTTAAATATTAAAGATAGGAAAGAAGGAATAATTCAATATGATAATGTTTTTATTATGCATGATCCCTCTTCAGGATCAAATATTTACTCAACAATCAATAGAGGTGAAAAAGTAAGAATAACAAATGAGAAGGAAATATGGTATGAGATTGAAATAAATGATGAAAGGAAATTTGTTAGGAAAAAAAATATTTTAATATTAAACTAGTAATCTTTCAGAAGAGACTCTCTTTCATTAAGAATTTCATTATAGGATAATCTATCTGCCAATTTTGGAAACCAATTTTTAATTAAGTGTGCAAGCTTTCCTCTAAATGTGAAAATCAAATCTCTATTTTTGCTTTTATATCCCATAAAAATTTTATCTGCTAGAACTTCTGTAGACATCATACCTTTTTCATCTCTTGATGAGCTACCTTCTTTATTTCCATCACTTTTTAAAGTGTTCTTTCTAAAATTACTTTCAAAATAACCAGGAGAAGCTACCATAACATGAACACCTTTATTTTTAAGCTCAAGTCTTATAGAATCAAAAAAACCTTGCATAGCATGCTTTGATGAGACATAAGCAGATCTTGTAGGTGTAGCAATAAATCCGTTTAATGAAGAAATTGCAATTATTGATCCTTTAGATTTAATAAGGTATGGTATTGAATATTTGACTGAATAAATAGAACCAAAAAAATTAATTTTAAATAATTTTTCAAAAACATCTAAATTAATATGTTCGAAGACAGATCTATAGGATATACCAGCATTACAAATTAAAACATCCAATCTTCCAAATGATTTAATTGTTAAGTCTACCATTTTTTTAACATCTTTTTGATTTGAAATATCATGAACTAAAAATTTACATTTAGTACCTATAGACTCTATTTTAGATTTTACTTTTTTTAGTCTTTCAGTATTTGTTCCACCAATAACTATATTAAATCCTTCCTTTGAAAATTTATAGGCTAATGCTTCACCCGCACCTGAAGAACCTCCAGTTATTACAACAACTTTATTTTCCATTTTATAAATATAGTTTATAAAAATTATTATAATTTCGTATATACAACATAACTATTGATGACTAAGGATATCATAAATCAACTTGGTGAAAATCGAGAAGATTATTTCAACGCAGCAATTCCTCCAATATTTTCTAATTCTAATTTCTTATTTTCAAAAGTTGATGATATGCGTTCTGCAATGATTGGTAAAAATAACATACCATTCTATACTAGAGGTAATAATCCAACTACCAAAATATTAGAACAAAAAATTGCTGCACTTGAAAAAACTGAAAATGCCATTGCGCTAAGCAGTGGAATGGCAGCAATATCAACTGCAATATTATCACAAGTCAAATCTGGAGAACACATGATAAGTGTTAATCAACCCTATACTGGAACTGATAAATTTTTAAAAGAAATAATACCTAATTATGGAATTGAAGTTTCATTTGTTAGTGGAGAAGACCCTCTTAATTTCAGTAAAAAAATCAAAAAAAATACAAAAATAATTTATTTAGAAAGTCCTAACTCTTGGACATATGACATGCAAGATCTAGAGGAAATATCAAACATTGCAAAAAAAAATAATCTAATTACTATAATTGATAATAGTTATGCTTCACCAATTAATTGTAATCCTTCAAATTGGGGAATAGATATTATTATTCATTCAGCTACTAAGTACATAGGGGGGCATGCAAATGCTATGGGTGGTATAATTTGTGGAAGCAATGAAATTATTAATGAAATTTATAATTCTGAATTTAAATTATTTGGTGGTGTTCTCTCGCCATTTAACTCATGGTTATTTATAAATGGATTAAGAACTCTAAAAATAAGAATGAATTATATAAGTGAGTCAACTCCTAAAATTGTATCCTCTTTAGAAAAAAATAAAAAAATTAAAAATATAATTTATCCTCATTCTAAAAATTTTAATCAAAAAAAACTCGTAAAAAAATATTTAAAGAGACCATGTGGACAATTTTCCATTGTACTTAATACCAATGATGATAAAAAAATAGAAGGATTTTGTAATAACCTTAATCATTTTAAAATGGCTGCATCATGGGGTGGCCATGACTCATTGATTTTTCCAGAAATTGCTCGATATAATTTAAATAGTAAATACTACTCAAAGACTGAACTTCTCCCCAAAAATTATATCCGTTTTTATATTGGTCTTGAAGACACTGACTTACTGACTAAAGATATCTTAGATTCGTTAGATAAAATTTAATATACGATTGTAACAGAGCCTTTATACTCTGAAATAGTATATTTAATGTAATAGAAATAAACACCTGGAGATCTATTTCCTCCATCCCACTCAAAATATTTATCATTGGTTTTATAAACCTCTACTCCAGTTCTATCAACAAATATTATTGACTCAAAATTATCATCACATCCATCAACAGGTAAATTTTGATTAGGTATATTCAAATTGGTTAATTTAAAGACATCATTTATGCCATCACCATTAGGGCTAAAGGCATTGGGTGGAATAAACGAATCCCAATCAACTTCTGGCTTTTCAAGAAGAAATTTTATTGTTTTAGTTGTTTCCCCATAATAAGGACAATTATTATCTTTAACTCTAAAAGTTAGATTGTAACCCTTTGGTCCAAAGTCTGTACCTAGAAACTCACACGTTGGATTCCAGTATAATTTACTATTTACTTCACCTACCCCTGAAGAAGATTCAAATTTAAAATCACCAGGAAGACCATCTGAAATAAGTTCTAATAAAATTAAGTCATTATCTTCATCAGTTCCATTTATTATCACTTCAAATTGAGTATTTGTATTTAAAACATATTCAGTCTCATTATTAATTTTTGGATCAAAATTATCTCCAATATTAATTTTTAAAACTAACTGAATTGTATCTGCATTTTTTTCTTGACAATAGTCTATATCCTCAGTAATAAAATTAATCCTATATTCATTTTTATCGTCATATGGAAAATTTATACATTCAAGATCAATATTAAATTGACCCTCCACGTGTCCTCTTTCAAAATTATTGGCAGAAAACAAACCATTTATATCATTAATATCAAAACCAACTCCTGAAGCATTAATTACTAAAGAGTCATTATCAGAGTCATCTGAAAATAAATTTATAGATAAACTTCCCGTTAAATCTGTTTCATACTCTATCCTCGAAAAATTTGGTCGTGAATTCACAGAATCTGAAATTTCTATATCTGCAGTTAAAACTGGACCTGTATTCTCTGGAAGTTCAATAGTTAAATCATAAAAAATAGTATCGGTATTATATAAATTACAAGTATCTAAATCATCAACAACAATACCCAGTAGAAAATTAGATCTGTCAGAGTAATCGTATTGTCTACAATTTGTATCAAAGTTCAAAATTGATGAAATTGATCCAGCTTCACTTTCAGATGCTAAAAATGAAATACCATAATCTTCTATATCGAATTCAAGTGTATTTGGAACAAAATAATCTAAGCTTAAACTATCCAAATCATCATCTATTCCTATGATTTCAGTAGTAAAACTTGAGTTCCAAGGAACAACAACATAATTAGTATCATTTTGATTTATAAAATATGGGTCTTTATTAGTGGGTGGCTCAACAATTATTGTAACTCTTACAGTATCAGTTTGAGGTAAAGGACATGCATCATCTGAAGCAATAAGATCAATTAAAAAAGGCTTATTTTGGACATATGGACAATCTGAAACACACACCTGAACACTTAATGTATCTAGTGAAGAATTAATTGTGCCTTTATTAAAAGAAAAAATTTGAGATACATCATTATTTATCCCACCCTCAAAATTAACAGATTCAGCAGATAATGTTACATTAGTTCCAACATCATCAGTTACAAAAAGATCAAAACATTTAGGTTGAGATGCTACGTAAAAAATAGTATCATCTTCTTTATAAAAATCTGTTTGACCAGGAATTTTTACACGGGCCTCAGGTGGATCTGGGGGATTACACCCATCAACAACTAGCATCTGAAAATCTCTTCTTGATTCACCAATCTTAACTCCATTTCTATATTCTTCTGCCTTTACTGAAAAAACATATAAACCAACTTCTGATGGGGTTACAGTTATGAAGCCACGTTCTGATATTGTAAGTGGAATAGTTCCTGGAATCATATTATTTACATCATATCCTGTAGCAAAATCAACTATTGGATGTGGAGGAGCTGAAGATGGCGGTAAAGCAACTATATCTGTATTATTTGGTTGTTTATCATCTAAAGGTGCAGCTAAAGAATAAATTATTTCATCTCCATCATCATCTGTACCAGCAAAATCAATATAAAATAATTGATTAACACAAGCATAGTCACTTAATGGAGGAAATAACCTAGGGGATGAATTTACAAAAGGTGCTCCTGATTCATCTACGATAGGAGGAAATTGCAAAGTATATGTCATACCATTCCATCCTGGGTTTACTAAATTTTTTGTAGACCAATTCCTACAACATCTTTCCCAAACAATTGTATATCCCTGGGGATCATTAAATTGATTAGGATCAAGTGTAATCTCATGAGAGTATTCTACTCGAATAGTACATAAATCACCAATTGCACAGTCAGGGTTTGTATACGGAACAAATTCTTGATTAGTAATAGGCATTGTACCATCCTGAATAAATGCACCGTCAGAATTTCTAAATATGGAATAGGTTATAAATGCGTCTGGACCTGGGTTTGCATCTTGAGCACAATCAAAATACTGAATTAATTTAACCTCATAGGTAAATGAATTGGCATCACCAATATGAATCATCTCTATCTCACCACCAACAATATGATTTGAAAAAACATTATTTAAAGAAAAGTAAAACAAAAATAAAATTAAAAGAACCCTTTGCATAAATTCGCATAAATATAGTAAGTTTATTAGACTATGGATAATAAAAATGATGAATTAGATTATAAAGAAATAGGAAAGATAACTTCTGATTTTATAAAAGTATCAGATCAATTAAAAATTACTAATCAGAAAATAATTGAAAAAAATTTTTCCAAATATCCAATTATAATTTTGAGCAAAGAAAATATTCATTTTGGCACCTTACTAGTTGATTTTAATGAGATAATGAATAATAAATGGAAATATTTTGCAAGTTATCTTGAAATATTATATGAAAAAAAAATAATATCTAATATTCAAGCATTTAAAGAAAATTATAAAAACTATGAAGAGTTCTGCTGTTTACTAGTTGCCGAAAATAATAATTCAAAGATCATTTTTATACCTTATCCAGAAGATTAAATTAAATTTGTAATATGTCTGATATTTTAAGTGCTGAAAACTATAACTTTTTATTCAATCTAATAGTTGAATACTCACCTAAAATTATACTTGGGATAGTATTCTTATTTTTTGGATTAAGAATTATTAAAAGAACTATTAATATTTTAGATAATTTTTTAAAATCAAAAAATATTGATGAGTCTTTAAGACCATTTTTTAAATCTCTTCTTTCTATAATATTACAAGTTGCACTGATAATATCTGTTTTGTCTATGATAGGTGTTGAGATGACATCATTTCTTGCTATTCTTGGAGCAGCAGGTTTAGCAGTAGGTTTAGCATTAAAAGATACACTTCAAAATTTTGCAGCAGGAGTTATGATTCTTTTTTTCAAACCCTTTAAAGTTGGAGATTTCATTGAGTATGAAGGTGTAACTGGAACAGTAAAAGAAATTCAAATTTTTAATTCAATATTAACAACTGTTGATAATAAAAGAGTAATTATTCCTAATGGAATACTTCAAACATCTTTAGTTACTAATTACTCTTCAGAAGATATAAGAAGAGTAATATGGACTTTTTCAATTGCTTATGGAGATGATTTTAACAAAGCTAAATCCTTACTTCTAAAATGGATTAAGGAGGATGATAGAATTTTAGAAGATATGGAGCCTATGGTTGTTATTTCTGAGTTAGCAGATAGCTCTGTTAATATCATGGTCCGTGTTTGGGTAAAATCTGAAAACTTTTTAAATGTAAAATTTGATTATAATGAAAAGGTATATAATGAGTTTCCAAAAAATAATCTTAATATCCCTTTCCCTCAATTAGACGTAAACATTAATAAATGAGATTTATTTTAATATTAGCTATTTTCTTGGTGGCTTCACCAAGTTGTATTTCGCAGGATAAGAAAGAAGACTACTGGAAAAAAAAATTAACCAAGGAACAATATCATATCCTTAGAGAAAAGGGAACTGAGAGAGCATTCACTGGAAAATATTGGAATAATAAGAAGGAAGGAGAATATAAGTGTGCAGGTTGTGGTCAAAGCCTTTTCACTTCTGAAACAAAATATGATTCAGGTACGGGATGGCCATGTTTCTTTGATGTTGAAGATAAGCAATACGTAAATTTTGTTGATGATAATAGTTATGGAATGAAACGAATTGAAGTTATCTGCTCTAATTGTGAAGGACACTTAGGTCATATCTTTAATGATGGTCCAAACCCAACAGGACTAAGGTATTGTATAAATTCAGCATCACTGAATTTTATCGAAAAAAAAGATAAATGAAAGAAATATTTTTGGTTGGAGCTGGTGGAATGATTGGTTCCATTTCCAGAATGATTATTTTAAAACTAAATATTTACAATATTAGTTTACCATTAAATACTTTTCTAGTAAATATCATTGGGTGTTTTGTAGTCGGTATCTTAATTAAATATTCAGCAAGTGTTTCTAAAGAAATTGCAGAATATTTAAATTATTTTCTAATTATAGGCTTTTGTGGGGGATTTACAACTTTTTCAGCATACTCAGTTGATTCATTAAATCTACTTAATGAAGATAAAATTATTATGTTTTTAGTATATTCAATACTGAGCTCAGTAATAGGTATTTTATTTTGTTATCTTGGAATGAACATAGTCAAATAATGAATAAAAAATTAGAAGCACTTCATAAACAACTAGTTATTAATCAAAAAAAAGTAAATAATTCATCTAAAAATGAAAGAATTAAGAAACTAAAAAAACTAAAGAAAAATATTTTTTCATTTAGAGATGAAATAAAGCTTTCTCTAAAAAAAGATTTTAAAAAAAATCCAACAGAAGTAGATTTAACCGAAATATTTCCAGTTATCTCAGAGATAAACCATACAGTTAATAATTTAGGAAAATGGATGAAAAATCAATATGTAAAAACTCCTATAACTTTAATTGGATCAAAATCTTATATAAAATATGAAGCTAAGGGAGTTGTTTTAATTATCACGCCTTGGAATTTTCCAATAAACTTGACATTCATATCACTAATAAATGCGATATCAGCTGGAAATTCAGTCTTAATTAAACCATCAGAAATTACATCCGAAACGTCTCTAATCATAAAAAAAATAATTGAGAACACTTTTAATGAAAATGAAGTTTCTGTAGCATTAGGAGGAGTTGAAGTTGCACAAGATCTTCTTAAATTAAAATTTAATCACATACTATTTATAGGCTCCCCTACTATTGGAAAAAAAGTTATGGAGGCCGCATCAAAAAATCTTTCATCATTAACCCTCGAACTTGGTGGAAAATCTCCAACAATTATTGATAAGGATTGTAATCTAAATAGAGCAGCAAAAAGAGTGATTTGGGCAAAACTTATAAATAATGGTCAAGTATGCATAGCACCGGATTATATTCTTGTTCATAAAGATATTAAAGATAAATTCGTAGAATACCTGATAAAAAATATTAAGAATCTTTACACTAAAGAGTCATTTAACTCTTCATCTTACTGTAGAATAGTAAATAATCATCATTTTAAAAGATTGATATCTTTGCTTGAAAATGCAGAAAAAAACGGCTCAAAAATAATATATGGAGGTGAATCAAATTCAAAAGATAATTTTATTGAACCTACTATTATTGAAAATGTAAGTAGTAATTCAAATATTTACAATGAAGAAATTTTTGGTCCTATTTTACCAGTATTTTCATATGAAAAAATTGAAGATGCTATTTCCTTTATCAATGAAAAAGAAAAACCTTTAGCCCTTTACATTTTTAGTAGAGACAAAAGAAATATAAATAAAGTATTGAACGAAACTTCTTCAGGAGGTGTTTGTATAAATCATAACACACTACATTATTCAAATTATAATCTTCCTTTTGGTGGAATAAATAATAGCGGTTTTGGAAGATGTCATGGCGAATATGGTTTTAGGGAATTATCAAATAAAAAAAGTGTTTTCAAACAGTTTTCTCCATTTAGCCCTACAGATCTTTTAACTCCACCCTACAACTCTTTCAAACAGAAAATTATTGATATAATTATAAAATATCTTTAAAGATCTTCTCTAATTTTTCTGCTAATATCTCTTTGCTTAATATCCTCTCTTTTATCATATTCTTTCTTTCCTTTACCTAGTCCTATTTCAATTTTAGCAAAACCTCTTTCATTAATAAATAATTTTATTGGGATTAAAGAAAATTTTTTCTCTGTAACCTTCTTCTTAATTTGGTGTATTTCTTTTTTATTTAATAGCAGTTTTCTATCTCTATCTGTTTGATGATTATTTATATTTCCATATATGTACTCATTAATAACCATTCCCTTTAAATAAATTTCATCATTATCAATTATACAATAAGAATTTGAAAAATTGACTGAAGAATCTTTAATAGATTTTATCTCTGTCCCTCTCAACACTAAACCAGCAATATACTTGTCAGAAAACTGATAATTAAAATTTGCCTTTTTATTATTAATTAAAATTTTTTTATCAGACATTTTAAATAATATTTTTTGAATATGGAACAATATTAAAATCTGAAAACTTCTTATCATCATACATATAATGAGCATAATTTGCAATCATTGCTGCATTATCAGTGCAATATTCCATCTCAGGAATATGTACCTCAAGGTTATGTTTTTCAGATAGTTTATTTATCTCTTTTCTTAATGATGAATTTGCTGCTACACCACCACATATTGAGATATCTTTAACTTTATATTTTTTAATCGCTAAAATGAATTTATCTAATAACATTTCAACCAGTTTTTTTTGAATAGAAGCACAAATATCATTTAAATTATCTTCAATAAAATCACTATTTTCTTTTATGTTATCATTTATAAAATAAAGAAATGATGTTTTAATTCCGCTAAAAGAAAAATCAAGATCTGGCACCTTAGTATTAGGAAATAAAAACATATTCTCATTACCATTTATAGAATATTTATCAATGAGAGGACCACCTGGATAATCTAATCCAAGTATTTTAGCGCATTTATCAAAAGCTTCACCAACTGCATCATCTCTTGTCTCTCCTACAACCTCCATATCGTCATAAGATTTAACTAAAATGATTTGGGTGTGACCCCCACTAACTAATAATGATAGGAATGGATAATTGAATTTTTTTTTATTGATAGTATGTGAGAATGCGTGAGCTTTTAAATGATTTACACCTATTAATGGAATCCCCAGCGAATAACCAAATGATTTCGCAAAAGTAGAACCTACCAGTAGAGAACCCAATAAACCTGGTCCAATCGTGAATGCAATTGCATCTAAATCTGATTTTACTGCTCCAGCATCTGACAATGCTGAATTAACAATATATATAATATTTTTTTGATGAGATCTAGAAGCTATCTCAGGTACTACACCACCTAATTTTTTATGATCCAGCTGAGAAGATATTACATTAGACTCAATTTTTCCATTAGAGATAATTGATGCAGATGTATCATCGCACGATGTCTCAATTGCCAATATTGTTTTATTCATATTACAAAAATATATATACTTTTGCGATGTAAGTCGTCTTATCGCTTCATATTTTGAAGAGGAAAGTCCGGACAATACAGAGCATTATACTTCTTAACTGGAAGGTCTCTTTTGAGAACAGATAGTGCAACAGAAAATAAACCGCCAATTTGGTAAGGGTGAAAAGGTAAGGTAAGAGCTTACCGATTAAATAGTGATATTTAATGCATTGTAAACCTTATAAATTGAAAGATCAAGTAATTCGATAGTTTTAAACTAATAGTTGCTCGCTATAATTCGAATGGGTAGATCGATTGAACTTGGTAGCAATATCAAGTCTAGATAAATGATAAGAATCTGATTATATCAGATACAAAATCCGGCTTATAGACTTACAATTTTTTATGAAACGGTGTTATTGATTTCAGTATTATCTGAAGTAGTATCTACCGAAGAGTATGTAGGACACAACTTCCTCTCACAAGATGAAAAAACAATTATTAAGACAACTAGTAATTTTTTCACAATATTTTCAGTTCCGTAAAGATACAAAACTTTCTTTACTTTACTATAAACTTATACTTTCATGAAAAAAAACCACCTTAAAAATGAAAAAAGTTATTATTTGCAGCAGCATGCCTCAAATCCCATAAATTGGTTTCCATGGGGAGAAAAAGCTATAGAAAAAGCTAAAAAAGAGAATAAAATTATAATTCTCAGTATAGGTTATTCAAGTTGTCACTGGTGTCATGTAATGGAAAAAGAGACATTTCAAAATGAAATTATTGCTAAACAAATGAATAAAAACTTTATATCAATAAAAGTTGATAGAGAGGAAAGACCAGATATAGATAATATTTATATGGACGCTATTCAGTATATGGGTATTCAAGGTGGCTGGCCTCTAAATATATTCCTTTTGCCAAATCTTAAACCTTTTTATGGAGGAACATATTTTAACCCTAATCAATGGTATGGTATATTAAATAGTATTTCTGATGCCTATGATAAAAATCAAGAAGAATTTATTAAATCATCAAAGAAGTTTACAGAAGATTTAAGAAAATCAAATGAAGAAAGATATGGATCTGATAATCAGTACTCTATTAAATCTCTAGTTTATGAACTTAAATTAAAATTTGATTATGAATATGGTGGAATAAATAAAGTTCAAAAATTTCCTATGTCTAATATGTGGAACTCTCTTTTATACTATTCTATTTCTAACAAAGAAAAAGATATTTTTAATCATATAATTTATACGGTAGATAAAATAATTGAAGGAGGAATATATGATCAAATAAGAGGTGGATTTTTTAGATATTCAACAGATAATAAATGGGAAATTCCTCATTTTGAAAAGATGCTTTATGATAATGGGTTAATTCTAGAATTATTATCTAATATTTATTCCATCACAAAAGATAAAAAATATCAACTAATAATTGATGATACTTTCGAATGGATAATTAATGATATGACTGGAGAAGACGGAAGTTTTTTTTCATCTATTGATGCAGACTCAGAAGGAGAAGAGGGAAAGTTTTATTTATGGGATTATAATGAATTAAAAAAAATCTTAAATAAAAATGAATTTTTATATGCAGAGAAAGTATTTAATATATCTAAAAATAAAGAGTTTGGAAACCAAATAATTTTAAAAAGAAAATTTGAAAAAAATGATAATATTGATTTATTCAAAAAAATAAAACAAAAACTTATAATAGCAAGAAAATCAAGGGTTAATCCAGTAATAGACAAAAAAATAATTTTATCATGGAATTCTATATTACTAAAAGGATTAATCTGCTGTTATCAATCGTTAGGTAATAAAAAATATCTTGAATTGGCCTTAAAAAACGCGGATTTTTTGATAAAAAATTTCCTTAATAAGAAAAATTTGAAAAGAATTTTCCAAAGTGAAATAAATGCCTTCATTGATGATTACGCTCATACAATAAGTGCTTTTATAAAACTATATGAAGTATCAAAAAATAAAAGATATTTAGATATTGCTAGAAATTTGACAGAAGATTCAATTAAACTTTTTTATAATGAGGATGAGAAGTTATTTAACTTTAATGGAAGTAGAAATGAGAAACTAATAGCTAATAAAATAGAAATTTTTGATAATGTAATACCTTCTTCTAATTCAGTAATGTTTAATAATCTTCTACTTTTAGGAAAATATTTTGATGATAAATTATACCAAAATATATACAATGGAATGTCTTTCGAGTTAAAGAAGTTTTTAAACAACTATGAATACCTGTCAAACTGGATATATACAAATCAAATTAATCAAACAGGAATTAATGAAATACAAATAATAAATAATGAGAATGAACAAAATAATATTCTTAAAGAAATTAACTCTTGGTATGCTCCAAATAAAATATTATCTATAAACTCATTAAAAAATTTGAAGTCAGATAAAAAACCAAGTTTTATCATATGTCGTAATTATGTTTGTAGTGAGCCTTTAAATAATTTAAAATCTCTAAAAAATAAAATAATTGCAAAACTAGAAAGTTAGATAGTTATGAAATATTTTTCTTTATTAATAGTAGCCCTAATATTACTCTCATGTACCGATGATAATAATGTTTCAACTACGCCTTCAATTTCTTTTGAAACTTTAGAATTTAAGAAGAGTGATAATAATTTTAATCAAGACTCATTGATATTAAACATTAATTTTATAGATGGTGACGGAGATCTTGGCCTTTCTAATGATGAAAATAATTATCCCTACCACCCCTTTAATGCTATAATAGATCAGGAATTTAATTGGGTTACGCTTGGATTAAATTCTGTATCTCCTCCACTTTATGTCTACGAGCCAGATGGATCATATTATTTATATAGTAATGAAGACAATAGACCTTCTTTTAATTGTGAAAATTATATTATTGATACTGTAAACTCCACTTCTAAACTTGATACTTTTTACATTCAAAAAAATGAAAATAATAAAAATATTTTTGTTGAATTTTATAAAAAAGAAAATGATGATTTTATATTAATTGATTGGAAAAGAATTTTTGACCAAGAATATGGTTGTGGAATTGATTTTAATTCCAGATTTCCTCCTTTAAATGTATCTAACTCATCTCAACTTCTAACTGGTAAATTAAGATATGCAATGGTATCATATGGTTTCGAAATGATACTAAAAAATGATCTTTTCAAGCTTAAAGTTTATATAAAGGATAGGGATTTAAATATGAGTAATATAATTGAAACTCCAGAAGTTACATTAGAAGAAATACTAGTTAATTAATTTAAAGAAGGGTAAGCTTTAGGGTTTAGTTCATTAAATAATCTATAAACTTTATCAAAAATTTCTTCACAATTAGGTTTTGAGAAATAGTCTCCATCAGTACTATATGCAGGTCTATGATCTTTAGAATGAATAGTAATAGGTTTAGAATCTAAATAAAAATACCCATCTTGATTTTCTAATACTGATTGCATCATAAATGCACTTGCACCTCCAGAAACATCTTCATCAGCAAAAACAACTCTATTTGTTTTTTTAATAGAATCTTGAATTTTATTAGTTTTATCAAATGGAAGTAATGTCCTAACATCAATTACTTCACATGATATTCCAACTTCCTCTAGTTGTTTAGAAGCTTCTAATACAATTCTGCACATTGATCCATAAGTTACTATTGTAATATCATTTCCATGTTTTATTACTTCTGGAACACCAAACTCCACAGAAACTTTATCTAAATTATTTGGTAAATTTTCTTTAAGACGATATGAATTTAATGGCTCAATTATTATACCAGGCTCATCAGAAAGCAATAAAGTATTATACATACCAGCAGCCTCAACAAAGTTTCTTGGAACTAGAATATTTATTCCTCTTAAACTATTAATTAGAGTTCCAAGAGGAGAACCTGAATGCCAAATACCCTCTAAACGATGTCCTCTAGTTCTTATAATTACTGGCGCTTTCTGACCACCTTTAGTTCTATAGTGAAGTGTAGATAAATCATCTGATAGAGTTTGAATAGCCCAATAAACATAATCCAAGTATTGGATTTCAACAATTGGCCTTAAACCTCTCATAGCTGCTCCAATACCCTGACCAATAATAGATGATTCTCTTATCCCTGTATCTGTTATTCTTAACTCTCCATATTTTTCTTGAATTCCAGCAAATCCCTGATTTACTCCACCTATCATCCCAACATCTTCACCAACAGCAAATACTAATGGATTATTATTAAATGTTATATCAAAAAAGTTATTAATTATTTCTCTACCATCAATCAAATTTGATTCTTTATCATATGATGGTCTAACTTCTTTTATATTTTTAACTGACATTTTAGATTCACTATATAGATGAGAACTATAATGATTAAAGTATTTACTTTCTAACTCATTAATTAAATTTAGAAGATATCCCTTAGCAATATTATTTTCAGATCTTATTATTCTTTGAACAAATTTTAAAGATTTAAAAATATCAGATTTCAATGGATGGAGTGTATTTAACATATTTTCTCTTTCCCGAATAATTTCCACTTTATTTTTAGGACTATTTTGAGCAACTCTTGTAATAATGGCATTAGCATCATTGAGATCTTGTTCAATAGGTTCTCTGTATTGCTTCCATGATATATCTCTTGCAGATTTAGCATTATCTAAAGCCCTTTTTTCAATTTTATCTAATTCATTATTATTTGAAATTTTATTTTCAATTATCCATTCTCTCATTTTTTTTATGCAACAAAAATCTTTCTCCCATTGTAGTCTCTCTTTTGATTTATATCTTTCATGAGATCCTGAAGTAGTATGGCCTTGAGGTTGAGTAACTTCTTTTACATGAATTATTGATGGGACATGATCCTCTCTTGCAAATTTTACAGCTTTAGAATATGCATTCAGTAAACCTTGATAATCCCAGGCTTTAACAGTAAATAATTCAAATCCTTTATCATTTTTTGATGAACGCTGAAATCCTGATAACACTTTTGACAGATCATTTCTTGTTGTATGATATTCAGAAGGAACAGATATTCCATAACCATCATCCCATATTGACATAACAACAGGGATTTGTAATACTCCACAAGCATTGATAGATTCCCAAAAATGTCCCTCTGAAGTACTTGCATCTCCTATAGTTCCAAAAATTACTTCATTACCATTATTAGAAAAGTTATGCATTTGAGATAATTCTTTATTTAATCTAAAAAGTTTAGAAGCATATCCAAGACCAACAATTCTAGGCATCTGACCGGATACACAAGACACATCACTTGCAGAGTTTTTCATGTCAGTTAAAGTCTTCCAATCACCTTTTTCATTAAGCATACGAGTACCAAAATGGCAATTCATTTGTCTACCCCCAGAGTGAGGGTCAAAACTTGTATCTGTATTTGCATATAATTGAGCAAAAAATTGATTAGAGTCTAATTGATCAATAGCCATCATAAAGGTTTGATCTCTATAATAACCACTTCTAAAATCACCATTCTGAAAAAACTTTGACATTGCTATTTGTGGTAACTCTTTACCATCACCAAATACACCAAATTTAGCCCTACCCATAAAAACTTCTTTACGACCAATAAGGCTAATGTTCCTACTTTCGTTAATTAGATAATAATCATTTAATATATCCTTCTTTGAGATTTTAAGTGATTTATTTACGTCAATATCGAATTTAAACATATTAGATTTTTGAATCGCAAATATACAAAAAAGCTACCAATGAAATTTTAATAATCTTAATATCACAATATTATATTTTTAATATATTATTTTAACAAAATAATATATTGTAAAAAAAATATAATGCAGAATAATAATTTAATAAATGTGTGTAATATAAAATTAAAAAAAACATTAAAAATTTATATAATCTATATAATTCTTTGATATTTGTAAATATGAAAATTGGGGTTCCAAAAGAGATAAAGAATAATGAATTTAGAGTTGCTATTACTCCAAATGGTGTTAAAGAAATAGTATCTCACGGTCATAAAGTTTTTATAGAAGAAAATGCAGGATTAAACTCAAGTTTTAATGATGAGGATTATATATCTGCAGGCGCTGATATATTAGAAAATAACCTATCTATATATAATGAATCTGAATTAATTCTTAAAGTAAAGGAACCAATTGAAGAAGAATATTCTCTTATTAAAGAAAATCAAATAGTATTTACTTATTTTCATTTTGCATCACATAAACCATTACTTGATGCAATGATTAAAAGCAATTCAGTTTGTATTGCATATGAAACAGTAGAAGATAATAATGGATCATTACCACTATTAGTACCAATGTCAGAGGTTGCAGGCAGAATGGCAACACAAGAAGGAGCAAAATATCTTGAAAAACCTATGGGTGGGAGGGGCATTTTACTTGGCGGTGTAAGTGGAGTTGAACCTGCTAATGTATTAATTATTGGAGGAGGGATATCAGGAACTGAAGCAGCTAGAATGGCTGTAGGATTACAAGCTAATGTAACAATATTAGATACTAGCCAGAATAGATTGAATGAATTAAATGATTTATTTGAAGGAAAGGTAACATGTAAATTATCTAATAAAGAAATTATAGAAAAAGAAGCTATAAATAGTGATTTAATAATAGGTGCAGTTTTAATTGCTGGAGCTAAAGCACCAAAATTAATTTCAAAAAAACTATTAAAATCTTTAAAAAATGGTTGTGTTATGGTAGATATTGCAATTGATCAAGGAGGGTGTTTTGAAACATCATCTCCCACAACTCATCAAAATCCTATTTTTATCATAGATAATGTAGTTCACTACTGTGTTGCTAATATGCCAGGAGCTGTTCCATATACATCAACATATGCCCTTACAAATAAAACACTCCCCTACTTAATTGAAATAGCAAATAAAGGTTGGAAAAAAGCATCAAAAGAAAATAAAGAAATAAAGACTGGAGTAAATGTTATAAATGGAAAAGTAGTAAATGAAAACGTATCAAAAGCATTTGGAGTAGAATATCATAACATCAACTCATTAATTTAATTACCAAATTCAGGGATTGAATTTCTAAATTTAAAAGTTTCGTTTTCCCAATCATATTCACAAACAATATGCTCCATTCCATTAGAAACCATCAAATATCTGCCTCTATATATTTTATTATACATCGCAGATTGATTTAAGTGAGATTTATTCAATTTCATTTTATAAGACTTACATTCAACAATCATAAAATGAGTCATATCATTATTATAAATCAAAATATCAGACCTCTTTTTTAAATTGTTATATTTTAAGGAAGACTCAGTTTTAATTAAACCCTTTGGGTAATGAAGATCATTTATAAAATAACTAACCAAATTTTGCCTTACCCACTCCTCAGGAGTTAACACAAGATATTTTTTTCTTATTAAGTCAAAAATATAATTTTTAGAATTAATGATTTTAATTTCTATATTCTGTTCAGGTATATTTAAATCTACCATTAAAATTATTTTTTAATTTTTGTAAAAATTAAAAAGGTTAAACCTAACATAAAAAATAAAGTTAAAGCGAGAACACTTGATCTCATACTTCCTGTAACTTGTTCAATATAGCCGTAAGAAAAAGTTCCAATTACAACTGATATATTATATGAAATTCCATAAAAATTAAAGAAAGACGCAGTATCGCCTATTTCCTTTGGTAATAGCTTTGAAAAAGTAGATCTAGATAGAGACTGAATTCCTCCCATCAACATACCAACTGCTGCTGCAAGAATATAAAATTTAGTTTCATCTGTTACATAATAAGCAGTTATACAAACTATAATCCAACAGATATTCATTATTATCAAAGAAAATTTATTTCCTCTTAATCTAGAAACGTAAGCAAAGAAATAAGCTCCAAAAATTGCAATTAGTTGTATAATTAAAATTGTAAAAATTAATTTATTTTGATCAAGATTTATCTCTTTATCTCCAAAATAGGAAGCTACTAACATGATTGTTTGAACTCCCATACTATAGAAGAAATATGATAATAAGTAAAGTTTTAAATTTTTAACTCCCTTAATATAATTCCATACTTTAATAAGTTCTTTAGCACCATATGTTAATATAGTTTTATTAAGAATAATTTTTTTTGGTTTCTCTTCTAAATAATATAATGTTATTTGAGCGAATAAAATCCACCATATTCCAACTAATAAAAAAGTGAACTTAGTTGCTTCTTTCGAATTTTCAAATCCAAAAAATTCAAAACCTTGGATCAAGATAAGACAGATAATTAGTAATAGAACACTTCCAACATACCCAAATGAATATCCTCTAGCACTTATTTTATCAAAATTATCAGGAGTTGAGATTTCTGGTAAAAAAGCATTATAAAAAACTAGACTTCCTGTAAAACCAACACTTGCTAATACATAAAATATAATACCAAATTCTATGTTAGGTCCTTCAAAAAAATATAAAAACATGCATGAGAATGAACCTAAATACATGAAAATTCTAAGAAAAAACTTTTTATTCCCTGAGTAATCTGCAATTCCAGAAAGAATAGGTTGAATAATAGTTAGTATAAGAAATGAAAACGAGAGAGAATATGAGTAAAGAACTGAGTTAACAATCTCTAATCCAAAAAAATTAACTAAATCTGATCCCGAAGCTGAAGTTGTTACAGAATTATAAAATATAGGAAATATAGCAGTAGTAATTACAAGAGAGTATACTGAGTTTGCCCAGTCATACATACACCAAGCATTAACTTTTTTGCTATATTTTGATTGCCCTAACATAAATAAGAATTAAATCTAATTCTTATTTACTTTAAATATCTATAGATTGTACAGAACTATAAAGAATTTTTCTTGCGTTTGCTTCTCTTAATTCTTGCTGAACATCAGAAACAATACCCATTTTTGATTCTACATCAACTTTTAGTGACATAGTAATTTGATCTCTCTCAGCTTCATTTAGTTTGTCTTTTTCCTGATTTACAAATTGAACAATTTCATCTACCTCAACAAAAACATCGTTAACTTGTATTTTAGGTTCTTTACCAAAAATACTACTTTGCTTCGGTTCACCTATGTATATGTAGCTAACTAAGGATTTTCTCTCCAATTTTGATAATTGAGCAGCTTTTGGTAGCATTTGCTTAACTAGAATATCTGTTTCCCTTAATACTGTTGTTACCATAAAAAAGAATAGTAACATAAATATTATATCTGGTAAAGCAGCTGTTGGAATATCTTGTGAAGTATTTGATTTTTTTCCAAATTTCGCCATTATTTTGCAATTTTATTTGGTTCAGCAATAGATATTGCTCTTGGAATACCTTGTCTAGCTGCTTGATACTTTTTATCCTGAACAGGATCATCTCTATCTAATTGTAAAAATTCAGCAGCAGATATACCTACCCTTTCACCATAAACATCATTATATGCAGCATTAACTTGATCAAGTACCTGTACATATAATTCATATGAAGTACCTCTATCTGCCTTAAAAGATACTACAGCCTCAGTTGGATCATCAGAATAATCTGATCTTCTAACAGAAGAACTATAAGCTTTCATCGATGAAGGCAAACTATTATATATTTCAACTCCTTCCTCACCTGGACTTCCAAAATTTAAAATGAATGATTTTACCATCTCTCTTAATTCAAAAACATCAGAAAGAGGTTCATCTTCTACTAGAAGTTTGTCTTGTGAGTTAGCTAGAATCTTAAAAATATTTCTATCATTTTTAGTCACTTCAGGGGGTGGCTGATTTGGATCTGGTTTTGGTGGCAATAACATAGCTATACCCTTATCATTTGCAATTGTTGTCGTTACTAGAAAGAAAATAAGCAATAAAAATGCAATATCAGCCATTGAGCCGTTAGGAATTTCAGCTGTTGGTCTATTTTTTCTAGCCATTTTTAAATGATTTTGTTATTTCAGAATATATTATTCCAAATACAGCTAATCCAGCAAGTATATATACTAAATTTAACATTCCTCCAATAAATTTTGATAGTGTTTCATCAACTCCAAATTCTGCATAACTAGAATATACTTCACTACTAGAAAGCAACCAGGCAACAAAAAATAACACTAAAATTGAGCCTAATCCAATCCCTGTACCAACTAAAGACTTTGGATTTTTAGAAGCTATCCATAGAGGAAAACCAATTGCGAGCATTGCTGCTACTATGACCATTCCATATCCGAAATATAGAATTATATCAACTAAATCTAATAATATCATTATTTAGATAATTTATTCCTAACCAAAATATCAACTAAGGAAATTGAAGCATCTTCCATAGTATTTACTAAAGAATCAATTTTAGAAACTAAGTAATTATAAAATAATTGTAATATTACAGCAACAATAAGTCCACCTACAGTTGTTAATAATGCAATTTTAATACCTCCAGCAACAAGAGATGGAGATACATCACCAGCTTCAGCAATAGCATCAAACGCACCGATCATACCAATAACTGTTCCCATGAAACCAAGCATAGGTGCAAGAGATATAAATAAAGATATCCATACCATACCTTTTTCAAGTTTACCCATCTCTACTGAACCATAAGATATAATAGATTTTTCAACCATATCTATTCCTTCAGAAGCTCTCATAAGTCCCTGAACAAAAATAGAAGCAACAGGACCTCTTGTATTTTTACAAATTTCTTTAGCAGCTTCAACACCACCTTTAGCAGAAAGTGCGTCATCTATATCAGAAAGAAGTTTCTTTGTATTAGTTGTTGCAAGATTTAAGGTTATAATCCTTTCTATTGCTACTGCTAAACCTAATATGAGACATAATAGAACAATACCCATAAATTGCCATCCACCTTGAATAAACTGTTCCTTAATTGCATAATGAAAAGATTGTGATTCCTCAACAACTTCTTGAATTTCTTCTTCTTCTACAACTTGAATTGTAGTTTCTTCAACAACTGAGTCAACAACAGAAGACGAAGTATCATCTTGCATTTCAGCATCTTCAGTTAGATCATCAACAATTTCTTCTTGTGAAAAAGATACATTGTATGACAGAAGACTAATTGCGAATAATAATGTAATAAATTTTTTCATAGTTTAATGTGTTATTTTTTATAGAATTTACAATAATAAAATTATTAATATTAATATAAAAGTCTAACTGGTATTTTTTAATGTATGTTTAAAAGCAGAGAGGAAGGGATTCGAACCCTCGATACAAATTGCTTCGTATACGCACTTTCCAGGCGCGCGCCTTAGACCACTCGGCCACCTCTCTAATTAAGATTGCAAATCAAATAAATTTATAACATTCTGGGTAGTAATATTTGAAACTAATTCAATGGGCACTACACATATTTCAGAAAGTTTCTGCGAAACATAAATAATATTAGCGGGTTCATTTACAGATCCTCTTCTCGGTTCTGGAGATAAGTAAGGACTATCCGTCTCCATTATAATATGACTTAAATCAATCTGAGAAATCACAGTTTTAAGATTGGAATTTTTAAATGTTAATACACCTCCTACACCAATTTTAAAACCTAAATCAATAATTTCATTAGCCTGATTAAGACTGCCAGAAAAACAATGAAAAACACCCTTAAGACCTTTTGATGAAAATTTTTTTACAATCTTTATAGTCTCATCAATAGAACTTCTAGTATGAATCACTATTGGTTTATTTTTACTTATAGCATACTCACACTGTATTTCAAATGCTTTAATTTGATCTTTTTTATTTTCTTTAATTCTATAAAAGTCCAAGCCAATTTCGCCTACTGCAATTATTTTTTTAGAAAAACTTTTAAAAATTTCATCAATCTCATATTCAAAATTATCTTTTATATAACATGGATGAAGACCAAGCATAGGGTAACAGATTTCTTTATATTGATCTGAAACTTTCAAAATATCTCCAACAGTGTCTAAATTAATATTAGGCATCAAAATTTTATGAACATTATTATTTAAAGAATTTTTGATAATATTATCAATATTACCTCTAAATTGATCTAAATATATATGAGCATGTGAATCAATATATGAAACATCCATATTTAATAATATTTGAATAGATTTATTGTAGTGAAATTAATAATTAATAAAACCATAAATGAAATCTAACAGAATAATTTTAGGGTTAGATCCAGGAACCAATCTAATGGGCTTTGGAATTATCAAAAGATCTGGAGAAAAGCTGAAAGCAATTCAGTATGGAGTCATTAAAATGGATAAAGAAAAAAATCATCTAATAAAACTTAAGATGATATTTGATTCGATTAATAATTTAATTGATGAATTTCATCCGAATGAAATTTCTATTGAATCTCCATTTTTTGGAAAAAATGTTCAGTCAATGCTTAAACTTGGAAGAGCACAAGGTGTTGCAATGTTAGCAGGAGAAATTAAAAAAATTAAGATAACAGAATATGCACCAAAAAAAATAAAGCAATCAGTTACTGGTAATGGAAATGCATCTAAAGAACAGCTATCTGAAATGGTAAAAAATATTTTAAATCTCGATATTAAAAAAAATGAGAAATTTGATGCAACTGATGCTTTAGGCGCAGCAATATGTCATTTTTATCAGAAATCTAATAATCAAACTCCTAAAAAGTCTTGGAAAGAATTTGTAATTTCTAACCCTGAGAAATTAATTTAAATTTTTAATAATCTTAGACTGAAGATCTAAGAACTCCTCATTAGTCATTTCAATTCTTTTATTTGAAAAACTCATATCATTCTCATTAATAAAAGGAATTAAGTGAAGATGAGCATGAGGAACCTCCAATCCAACAACAGATACTCCTACCCTCACACAATCAACAGTTTTTGATAATGATGATGAGATTTTTTTAGAAAAAATTAAAATTTCTTTCAAATAAGAGTCATCAAGATCAAATAGATAGTCTATCTCTATTTTAGGTACGACTAAACAATGACCAACAGTAAGTGGGTTGATATCTAAAAATGAAATAAAATTTTCATTTTCAGCAATAGTATAAGATGGTATTTCTTTATTTATAATCTTAGAAAATATTGTACCCATTTAGATTTAAAGTGAAATATTTAATATTTTGAACTTTATCTCTCCTGAAGGAACATCAATAGAAACTTCTTCATCTTTCTTTTTACCAAGTAGTCCTTTTCCTATGGGTGATTGGACTGAAATTTTACCTTGTTGAAGATCTGATTCTTCTTCAGAAACAATTGTATATTCAAATTCTTTGTTAAAACTGAGATTTAGAACCTTTACTTTAGATAAAATAGATACCTTATCTGTATTAATTTCAGATTCATCAATTACTCTTGCATTACTAATTGATTCTTCTAATTTTGATATTTTAAGTTCATGAAGTCCTTGAGCTTCTTTAGCTGCATCATATTCTGCATTTTCAGATAGATCACCTTTATCCCTAGCTTCTGCAATCTGACTAGCTATTTCAGCTCTACCTTTTGTTTTGAGAAAATGTAGTTCATCTTTCAATTTTTTTAAACCTTCCTCAGTAAAATATTTTACAGCACTCATTTTTTTAAGATAAAAAAAACGGATTATATCCGTTTACATAACAAATATATGAATTATGAATTAAAAACCACCTAGTAATAAAGCAACAATAAAATAAATTGCTAATGCAATTAAATCATTTGTAGTTGTAATAAATGGTCCAGATGCTAATGCAGGATTAAAATTTAATTTATCCAAAACAATAGGTGTTATAGTTCCTAATAAAGATGATACCATAACTATAGAAAATAATGAAACAGATACTATCAGAGCCGTTTGAGAATATAATCCAAAATCTAGAACACTATAGTAATCAGAAATTAAAAGACCAAGATACACCAATATTGATAATACAACTCCGTTTAAAATTGAAACTAATAAAACTTTAAATAATCTTTCATAAACAGTATTTTCAAAAGCACTAGGATTAGATAAGCTTTGAATAACTATTGAGGATGATTGAATACCAACATTACCGGCAGTTGCCATTATTAAAGGAATAAAAAAAGAAAGTGATAAAAAGACTTGATTGTCCTTAAAATAATTATTTTCAAAAGAACCTAAAAAAAATGCTCCAAATAACCCACCTAGGATACCTATAATTAACCAGGGTAATCTAGCATTGGATAATTTCCAAATAGAATCATCTTCCTCAACATCAGATGTAATACCAGACATAATTTGTCTTTCTTCCTCTGCAT
The DNA here is from genome assembly GCA_902626505.1 of uncultured Marinoscillum sp. Taxonomy (GTDB): domain Bacteria; phylum Bacteroidota; class Bacteroidia; order Cytophagales; family MED-G16; genus MED-G16. The sequence continues at coordinate 40,811 of CACOFQ010000002.1, read as the reverse complement.
TTTCTGTTATCACATCTACAACATCATCTATTGTTATTCTACCTAATAGTTTTCCTCTTTTATTTACAACAGGTAACACTGTTAGGTCATACTTTTGCATTATCTGTGAGACTTCTTCTTGATTCATTTTAGCATCTACAGATATAATATAATCATCATAAACATCTTTTATTCTAGAATTATCTTTAGCAAGAATTATTTCTTTCAATGAAACTTTGCCAAGTAACTTACCCTTATTATCTGTTACATAAACACTATATATATTAGAAACATTTTCGGCTTGTTTTTTTATTAATTCAATACACTGATTAATTTTCCAATTAATATTACACTTAACTAATTCTATAGCCATTAATCCACCAGCAACATCATCATCATATTGTAATAATTCTTTTAAGTTTTTAGATTTTTCTTCATCATCTATTTCAGAAATTACTTTATTTCTAAAATCTTCACTTAATTCAGATAAAATATCTGCTCCATCATCCGAATCTATTAATTCTAAAAATTTTGCTAACTCCTCAGCAGAGAATATTTTCAAAAAATTCTTTCTATCATCCTCATCCAATTCTGAAATTATCATTGCTGAGGTTTCTATGTCTATATTATCAATTACATATTTAGAATCATTCGAATCAAATTCGATTAAAAGTTCAGTAATATCAACATAACTTATTCCTTCAAAAGATTTTTTTATGAAATTAACATTATGGTTTTGAATTTCATTTCTGAGTTTTTCTTTAAAATTATTTGTTAATGAAAATTTCATTTTTCAATTTTTTTTATTTGATTAGTCAACCAGATAAAATCTTTAATATCTAGTTGTTCTGCCCTTTTAGAAAATATTGAGTGTGATACAAATTTCTTAGGTAAATTTAGGTTTTTTAAAGAATTTCTCAATGTTTTTCTTCTGTTTTGAAATGATTGTTTTACAATCTTTTTAAAATAATTGAATGAAACACCAATATTAATTGTTTTATTTCTAAGACCAGTTATTAGAGCTGAATCAACTTTAGGAGGAGGATCAAATTCTTTAGGACCAACTTCTAAAATATAATCTGTCTTATAGAAGGTTTGTATGAGTACAGATAAAATACCATATACTTTTTTTCCAGAGTTTGAACATATTCTTTGAGCTACCTCCTTTTGAAGAAGAAAAGTGAACTCAGTAATATAATCTCTGTATTCTAAAATTTTAAAAAAAACTTGAGATGAAATATTATAAGGTAAATTACTAATTACTGAAAATTTACTCTTAAAGATTTTTAGAAAATTAACTTGAAGAATATCATCATTTATAATTTTAATATTTTTAAAATTTTTATTTATGTAATTAATACAATCAGAATCAATCTCAATTAACACTAAATTGCTCCTTTTAATTATTAAATACTTAGTTAACGCTCCTGTTCCAGGTCCAATTTCTAAAATATTTTTTTTATTTAAATGAGTTAAACTAATTTGATGGAGTATCTTTTCATTTTTTAAAAAATGTTGACCAAATTTTTTTTTAGTTTTAATCCTAATCATATAGATTTTTTGAATGTAACTTTGATTATATATTAATCAAATTAATGAAAAAAGATATTAACAAAAAGGTAATTATTGGCTTTAGTATAGGAGATTATAATGGAATTGGCCCTGAAATTTTACTTAAATCTTTTTCTTCAACAGATTTATTAGATTATTGCATACCTATTATTTTTTGTGATAAACAAATACTTGATTTTTATGCCGAAAAATTTAGAATAAATATTAAGATTAAAAAAATTAAAAATTTAAATCAATCTCTTGAAAGTGATTGTTTAAACACCTTCTCAGAAAATAATGAAACTTTAAAAATTACTCCTGGATATATTGATAAAATAGCTGGGATTTATGCTATAAATTCTCTAAATAAATCTTCTGAAGCATTAATTAATAAAAATATAGACAGTATAGTTACTTTACCAATATGTAAAATTAACTCTCAAAATAAAACCTTTTCATTCCCTGGTCATACTGAATATTTCTTATCAAAATTTAATATTGACAGCAATATTATGATAATGTGTTCAGACATAATGAAAATAGGGTTTATAACTGGACATATACCAATAAATTCACTTTTGGACCATCTTGATAATAAATATTTAGAAAAAAAACTCAATATTTTTTTAGAATCAATCCAACAAGATTTCAAAATTGATAAACCAAGAATAGCTGTTCTTGGATTAAATCCACATGCTGGCGAAGAAGGATTAATTGGAAATGAGGAAAAAATATTAATTCAACCCATTATTGATAAATTAAATAAAAAAAAAGAAATATTTTATGGTCCTTTCTCTTCAGATAGTTTTTTTGGACTAAAAAAGTTTAAAGATTTTGATGGAATAATTTCATGGTATCACGATCAGGGGCTAGTTGGATTTAAATCTTTTTGTTTTGATAATGGAGTTAATTTTACAGGTGGATTACCTTATGTTAGAACATCACCAGATCATGGAACAGCATTTAATATAGCTGGAAAAGGAATTGCAAGTGAAAAATCACTGATTGAATCAATTAAACTAAATATTAAAATTATTAATAATAGAAAATTTTAATAATAAACTAAAGAGTAATATTTTTGCCAACTTTTGTTATAAAAAATGAATAAAAAATTTTTAAGAAATTACGGAATTAAAATTCAAAGTTTATCAAATAATATACATGAATATGATTTTGAATTTAATCAAGATTTAATTGATTTTTATTCAGATGAAAATGAATTAAAAGACGTTTCAGGAATTTGTAATTTAAATGTCTCAAAATCTGATCTTATGCTTGAGGTTTTATTCAAAATTCAAGGTAAAACAAAATTGGTTTGTGATAGAACTCTAAAAAATTTTACTTACTCTCTAAATTCTGAAAAAAAAATTCTTTTCAAGTTTGGTGAAGAAGATGATGAAATATCTGATGAAATGGTGGTTATAGATAGAAATAAATCTATTCTAAACATGGCAAAGTACATTTATGAATTTTTTATGCTTGAAATTCCAATAAAAAGATTACACCCATCAGTAGAAAATGAAGATAATATTGATAATTTTGTATTTACTACAAAACAAAAGAAAGAGAATGATCCTAGATTGGATCCACTAAACAAATTAAAATAGATAAAATGGCGCATCCTAAAAGAAAAACTTCAAAAACAAGAAGAGACAAAAGAAGAACCCATTATAAAGCAACTGCAAAAAAATTTGTGGTTTGTTCTACTACTGGTGAATCTCACCTACCGCATAGGGCTTATTGGTATGAAGGTAAATTATATTTCAAGGGAAAAGTTGTCCTTGAAAATGAATCAGTAGCATAAATAATATTTATACTCTATTTTATGACCTCAAAAAAACTCAAGGCTAGCATAACTGGTGTTCATGGTTATGTACCAGACTATATTCTTACAAATAGAGAATTGGAAACTTTAGTTGATACAACTGATGAATGGATTGTTACCAGAACAGGTATTAAAGAAAGAAGAATATTAAAAGGAGATATGAAAGGCACTTCTATTTTAGGAGTTGAATGTGTAAAAGGATTATTAAATAAAACTGATACCGACCCAAAAGAAATAGATTTAATAATTTGTGCAACAGTTACTCCAGATATGTTATTCCCTTCTACTTCCAATCTAATTGCAGATAGAGTTGGAGCATCTAATTCTTATGGCTTTGATATTTCAGCAGCTTGTTCTGGATTCATTTATGCTCTTGCAACTGGATCACAATTTATTGAAGCAGGAACTCATAAAAAAGTAATAGTAGTTGGAGCTGATAAAATGTCATCTATTATAGATTATGAAGAAAGAAAAAACTGTGTGTTATTTGGTGATGGAGGTGGTGCTGTTTTATTAGAACCTTCAGAAGATGAAAATGGAATTCAAGATTATTTATTAAAAAGTGATGGGTCTGGTGGAGATATGCTATGTTTAAAAGCTGGAGGAAGTTTAAAGCCTGCATCAATTGAAACAATAAAAAACAAAGAACATTATATATATCAAGAAGGATCATCAGTCTTTAAATTTGCAGTAACTAATATGGCTGATATTTCTGAAGAAATTATGAATAATAATAATTTATCTTCTGATGATGTTGCTTATCTAGTTCCTCATCAAGCTAATAAAAGAATTATTGATGCAACAGCCAAAAGAATGGGTATAGGTCCAGAAAAAGTACTTTTAAATATTGAAAAATATGGTAATACTACTGCTGGGACAATACCTTTGTGTTTATGGGATTTTGAAAATAAATTCAAAAAAGGAGATAATTTAATTCTGGCAGCTTTTGGAGGAGGTTTTACCTGGGGTTCTTTATATTTAAAATGGTCATATAATAATTAAAAAATGGCATCTACTAGTGATATAAAAAATGGTTTATGTATTGAATATAATGGCAATTTATATTTTGTCACAGAATTCCAACATGTAAAACCAGGTAAAGGACCTGCATTTGTTAGAACAAAGTTAAAAAATGTTGTTACTGGTAAAGTTATAGATAATACTTTTCCATCTGGTCATAAGATTGTAACAGCTAGAGTGGAAAAAAGATCACATCAATTTTTATATAAAGACAGCTCTGGTTTCCATTTTATGGATACTTCTACATATGAACAATTATCTCTTGAAGAAAATCAAATTGACTTTCCAAATTATTTAATGGATGGAATTGAGGTTGAAATTTCAGTACATACTGAAACTGGAGATATTTTATCTTGTGAATTACCTCAAAGTATAGAAAGCAAAGTTATTTATACTGAACCAGGAGTTAAAGGAGATACAGCTACTAATGCTATGAAATTAGCAAAAATAGAAACAGGAGCAGAAATTCAAGTTCCTTTATTTATTAATGAAAACGACAAAATTAAAATTGATATTAAACAAGGTAAATATGTTGAAAGAGTAAAATAACTTAAATTTGAATTATGAAAATAAAGGAAATTCAAGATATAATTAATTTTATTAAAAAATCAGACCTTGATGATGTTAGCATTGAAACTGAAAATTATAAAATAAGAGTCAAAAAAAATAATGGTAATTATACAACAACTGAGTTACCAAAAGAAGTAAAAGTTAGTGCTCCTCAAAGTCAACAAGAAGTTAAAAAAGTTGAAGAAAAAAAAGAAAGTATTTCATCTAATAATCTTATTATTAAATCACCAATGATAGGAACATTTTACAGATCACCAAACCCCGAAAGCGACCCTTTTGTAAGTGAAGGAGATACAATTAAAGTTGGTCAAACAATCTGCATTGTCGAAGCCATGAAATTATTTAATGATATTGAATCTGAAGTATCAGGTAAAGTTGTTAAAATATTAGTAGATGATAATTCACCAATAGAATTTGATCAACCATTATTTGAGGTTGAACCTAGTTAATAAATCTAATGATTAAGAAGCTACTTATAGCAAATAGAGGTGAAATTGCCTTAAGGGTAATTCGAAGCTGTAATGAAATGGGGATAAAGACTGTAGCAGTTTATTCTACAGCAGATAAGGAAAGTCTCCATGTAAGATTTGCAGATGAAGCTGTTTGTATAGGTCCCCCCGTATCAAAAGAGTCATATCTAAATATTCCTAAAATTATGGCTGCAGCAGAAATTACTAATTCTGATGCTATACATCCAGGATATGGATTTCTATCAGAAAATGCCGAATTTTCTAAAATTTGTTCTGAGAGTGGTATAAAATTTGTTGGGCCTGACTGGAAAATGATTGAAAAAATGGGTGATAAAGTCACTGCAAAAGAAACTATGAAAGCAGCTGGAATCCCTACAGTACCTGGATCAGATGGTCTACTTGATTCAATCAAGGAAGGAAAAATTTTAGCAAAGAAAATTGGATATCCTGTAATTTTAAAGGCAACAGCTGGAGGTGGAGGTAAAGGGATGAGAATAGTAAACCATGAAAAAGAATTTGAAAATGCGTGGAATAGTGCAAAAGCAGAATCAGAAGCTTCCTTTTCAAATTCTGGACTTTATTTAGAAAAATTTATTGTTGAACCAAGACATATTGAAATTCAAGTTATGGGAGATCAATATGGTAATGTGTCTCACCTATCTGAAAGAGATTGTTCAATTCAAAGAAGACACCAAAAGCTAATTGAAGAAACTCCATCACCTTTTGTTGATGAGGAACTTAGAGAGACCATGGGACAAGCTGCTGTTAAAGCATGTAAATTTATAGATTATGAGGGAGCTGGAACAATTGAATTTTTAGTTGATATAAATAAAAACTTTTACTTTATGGAAATGAATACAAGAATTCAGGTTGAACATGGAATTACTGAGGAAGTAACTGATTATGATTTAATCAAAGAACAGATCAAAGTTGCAGATGGAGTAAAAGTATCAGGTAAACACTATTACCCAAAACTTCATTCTATTGAATGTAGAATAAATGCTGAAGATCCATCATCGAATTTTAGACCTTCTCCAGGAAAAATTACTGCTCTTCATAAGCCGGGTGGTCATGGTGTTAGAGTTGACTCTCATATTTATTCAGGCTATGTGATACCTCCTAATTATGATTCAATGATTGCTAAATTAATAGTTAGCCATCAATCAAGAGATGAAGCAATTGTTAGAATGAAAAGAGCACTCAAAGAGTTTATAATAGAAGGAATTGAAACTACAATACCATTCCATATTAAGATAATGAATGACGAAAATTTTGTAAAAGGTAATTTTACTACAAAGTTCATGGATACTTTTAAATACTAGTTATCTTCTCTTCAAAGACAAGTCCTAAATTGCTCATTTTTGATAATAAAGGAAGATAAATTTCCTGATCAAAAGGTAAGTGAATTCCAGGTTTTTTGTATTTTTTAATAATTATTTGCTCAATCAACAGGGCAATAGGCATGCCGACTGTTTTAGACATCGCAGTATAGATATTATCCTCTCCTTCAACCTTAAGAAATGAAGTGAGTTTTTTTAAATTATTATTTTTCTTAAAAATAAAAGAATGATACATAATTATGAGATCTATGTCTGTTGATTCAAGACACCATTTATCATTTAATATTTCCAATAAGAAATCTGAGGCAAACCCTTTTTCTAAACGTAAAATCTTATTAGAAAAAAATCCTGACCATTTTAAATTTTTATATTCATCTGATGATGGTTTAATATTATAATCTTTCTCTAAAACTGAATTTAAATGATTTAAGCTTTTAGCCTTTAAATTCATGTTAAAAAAATCAAAAAAAGTCATTTTATTAGAATTTTTTATTTCTATTTTATTATTGGTCAAACCAATATTGACAATAAGATCCCAAGTATTACAAAAACTCTTGTTTCTTAAAGTTCCTCTTCTAAGAGTTTTAATATTTTTTAAACCATAAAGTTTTTTATACTTAACAGAATCTCTATTCGGATACCCCTCATATATCTTATTGTTAATTATTATTTCTTTATGATCCTTAAATAAATTATTATAGGGTATGAATTTTAATCTTCCTTTTTCTATATATCTAGCATTATCAATTCCAGCTAATATTAGATTTGAGGGATTCCATGTAAACTTATATCCCCATGGATTTTTTTTATTATTATCTTTTATTAAACCACCAGTATAAGATTCGAATTCTAAAATTTGGCTATCCTTTTTTAGATCGTTTATAATTTTCATTGCAGACATATGGTCAATACCAGGATCTAATCCCATTTCCATAAATAGGAAGCATTTATTCTTAATAAAAGATTTTTCTAAAGATTTAATATTATTATCTAAATATGAAGCTGTTATCATATTAACCCCTAAATCAGAACATATTTTTGCAATCATAAAATGAAAACCAGGGGGTAACAAACTGACAACTAGAAATGAATTTTTTATAATAGAATTTATATTATCGTTATCATTAACATCTATAGACATAAATTTAATATCATTATAATCATTTAAAAATGTAGGTTGGATATCTGAAATAATTACAAGAGAAATATTCAATTGTAATCTATAATTATATAAATATTTTATGAGATATGAAGAAGATCTACCTGCTCCAAGCAATACAATTTTTTTTGTCATAAATTTGAATATAATTCAAAGTAAGCAATTAATTATATTTAAAAAAAAATCGTGACAAAACTTATATTTACTGGAGGAAGACAGTCAGACTCTAAATTATCTTATTTTAATAAAGAATGGAACAATGGAATTTCTGGAGTAATTCTAGAGTATGATACAATAACAAAAAAAGTTTGTGAAAAAATAAATTATAAAACCCCTGAAAAATATAGACCTAGTAAAGAATATAGTATTTCCTTTAAAAGTGGATCCATAAACAACAATAAACTCTATATAACAACATTGACAGAAATATTAATTTTCTCTCTTCCAGATTATAATATGATTGACAGAATATCACTTAAGTTATTTAATGATTTACACCATGTCATTTATTATAAAAGAAATTTATTTATTGTAGTAACAGGATTAGATATAGTTTTAAAATACTCTTTAGAAAAAAAGAATATTGAAAAAGTTTATAATTGTTATCCTGAATTAGATACATGGGATAGATTTGATAATAAAACTGATTATAGAAAAATAAATACGACTAAACCACACAAAAGTCATCCTAATCATGTTTCTATTTTCCAAAATAAATTATTTATCACTAGATATAAACAGCAGGATGTAATTATTTATTCAATGGAAGGAAAAATCATTGATTATATTAAAATAAATAAGGGTATTCCTCATGATGGATTACTATTTAATAACAATTTTACATATACTACAGTGAATGGAAAAATAATTAAAATAAACCCTAATGATTTCTCAAAAATTAATACAATTGACTTAAATATTCATGAAAAAAAAGGGAGGTCATTAGGTTGGTGTAGAGGATATCAAGAATTGAATTCAAAATCTTTTGTTGGCTTTAGTAGAATAAGACCAACAAAATTTATGGAGAATATTAAATGGTTAGGAAATAAAATTACTGATAAAGTAAAATTAAAGATGCCAACTCGAGTAATAGAATATAATAATAATTTTTCTAAAATTAATAATACGATTATGTTGGAAGAATATAAAATGAATTGGATTTTTAGTATTTTAAAATACTAAATTTTTCTATTTACTATAGTTGATGAAGCTTGAGATTTTGGTAAAACTGTTATATCACTAATGTTAACATTATCAGGCCTAATAAGAATAAATTCTATAACATCAGCAATATCTTTTGCTAATAGTGGCTCCATACCTTCGTAAACATTATCTGCTTTTTTCTGATCATTTTTAAATCTTACTTTTGAAAACTCTGTATTAACTAAACCAGGATTTACTTGCGATATTTTTATGTTTTTTTGATTCAAATCAATTCTCATTGCTTGTGATAATGCATCAACAGCGAATTTTGAAGCACAATAAACGTTACCTTTAGGATATACTTCTTTACCTGCAATTGAAGCTATGTTAATTATATGACCTGATTTATTTTTAAGCATCAATTTCAATATTTGATTAGTAACATATAATAATCCTTTTACATTAATATCAATCATTTTATCCCAATCATCTAATGAACCTTCATGAATGAAATCTAGTCCATGGGCGTTTCCAGCATTATTAATTAAAATATCAATTTTTTTCCATTTATCTGATAAGGAATTTATTTGATTTGAAACATCATTTTTATTTCTTATATCAAATGTTAATGTGGTTACCTCGGTTTCTTTTGATAATTTTTTCTCTAGTTTTAGTAATCTATTTTCTCTCCTTCCACATAAAATAAGATTAAAATTTTTAGATAATGCTTCTGCAGTTGCCTCTCCTATTCCAGAAGTTGCACCAGTTATTAATACATTTTTTTTTATTCTACTTTGGACCACCTTCAAATGTAAGGAAAAAAGAAATATTGTGAACAATTATCTTGTTTATTGGTAAATTATATTCATTAATATTTTTCTTATTCAACACATTCCTTAATCCTCTTGAATATCTTATCTCAGGAGATAACTTAAATAATTGAAAGAAAATATCACTACCAAAACCTAACTCAAATGAAATATCAAATGACTTTAAATCTAAAATATCCTTCCCTGCTTCGTCTTTATTTTTTGCTCCTATCTCTAAACTTGGTTTAAATCCAGCTATAATAAACATCCTATGATTTTTTCTTCTTTTAGATTTATACTTAATTAAAACCGGTGACTCTAAAAAAGTTGATGGCCTAGTATCTGTAAAAACAGATCCGTCTATATAATAATAATCCATCCTAAATTCAGAAAAAGATACCTGAAGTAAGGTTCTCACGTCAAAAGGATAATAAAGATTAAAATCTGATATAAATCCAAGTTTAAACCCAGGCATGGTTTTAGAGTGGATACTATGAAGATTTTGAAAGTCTGAAGATGAAAAGTCTTTTGAATAGTCAAATCTATAATAAGAGGAATGTAGACCAAGTAAAAATCCAAAATGAGTATTTACATCATCATAACCACTTAAATTAATTCTACTTGATTGAGAAAAAATGAAATGACTGTTAAAAATAAATATTATAGAAAATAAAAAAATCTTCCTCATTTATCATTAAATATAATATCTAAACTTCAAAAATGAATTAAAATTGCATATTGGTTCTAAATATGGTAATAAAAGATGCAAAATTTATAAAGAGCAGCTCTAAACTATCCGAGTGCCCTAATAAATCTTTACCTGAATTTATTTTTTTAGGTAGATCAAATGTTGGTAAATCATCATTAATTAATATGTTATTAAAAAGAAAAAAACTTTCTAAAATATCTTCAGTACCTGGAAAAACTCAACTTATTAATCATTTTATGGTTAATGAGAAAATATATTTTGTAGATCTTCCAGGATACGGATGGGCAAAAACAAGCAAATCTAATAGAAAAAAATGGGATGATATGACAAAAAATTTTTTGATAAACTCTAAAAATTTATCATTGATTTTTATTCTAATAGATATTAGAATTCCTCCACAAAAAATTGACATAGATTATATTAATTTTATTGGAAAAAATAATCTTCCTGTTAATTTAATTTTCACGAAATGTGATAAAATTAAAAAAATACCAATTAAAAATAATATTGATGATTTCATAAATGAATTAAATAATTATTGGTCCCCACCACCTGATTATTTTATTTCTTCATCTAAAACTTTAGAAGGAAGAGAAGAAATTTTAAGCCATATTCATGAAATAATTAAATAATATGTACGATGAATTTTCTATATAATGTGTTTATTAAACTTATCGATATCTATATTTTTTTTAGTTCAAAAATTAATGATAAAAACAAAAGAATTTTAGAAGGAAGAAAAAGAACTTTTAAGTATATAAAAGATAAAAAACTTGATGAAAAAGAATTTATTTGGATCCATGTCTCTTCAGTTGGTGAATTTGAACAAGCTAAACCCATTATCAAATTATTTAAAAAAAACTATAAAATTGAATTACTAATTACATATTATTCATCTTCAGTTGAAAATAAAATATCTGAAAATAATCAAATTGATTATCATTTTTATCTTCCCTCAGATACATTGAATAATATGAAAAAAATTTTTCATTCGTTAAATCCTAAATTTCTTATAATAATTAAATATGAATTTTGGAAAAATTTAATTACGATAGGAAATGAAAAATCAATACCTATAATTTCAGTATCATCGATTTTCAGAAGTAATCAAATTTATTTTTTTCCAATAAATTTTTTTAAAAATATTTTAAATAAAATTTCATTATTTCTAGTTCAAAATGATAGTTCACGTGAACTTTTATATAAAATTCAAATAGAAAATGTGAAAGTTATTGGTGACACTAGGTATGATAGAGTATTAGAAATATTTGAAAATTTTGAAGAAATAGATTCAATTAAAAAATTTATTAATGGTAAAAATACTGTTGTAATTGGTAGCTCCTGGAAAAGTGATATACAAAAAATAAAGAATGAAATCATTAGAGACCTTACAGACACCAAATATATTATTGCTCCCCATAATATAAATCAGAAAGAATTAGAGTATTTAGAAAATATTTTTATAAATGATACAATTAGATATTCTGATTTACCTCAAAAAAATATTAAAAAAAGAATCTTATTAATTAATAATATTGGGATGCTTTCATCAATCTATAAATATGCAAAAATTGCGTTCATTGGTGGTGGATTTAGAGGTGCTTTACATAATACTTTAGAAGCTGCTGTATGGAATATTCCAGTTGTTTATGGCAATCATATTAACAATAAAAAATTTATTGAAGTAGAATCTCTTGAGAAGAGAAATATTGGATTTCCAATCAAAACTGGAAATGAATTTAAATTAATAAAAAATAGAATTTTTAAAAATAGAGATACTGGAAAAGGTGGTTATGAATTTATTAAATCAAAATCTGGTGCTACAAATAAAATTAATGAATTTCTAAAAAAATATCTAAAATGAAAGGTACTGTAATTAAGTCAGTTGGAAATTTATACACTATAAAATCAGAGGATAAAATTTATAAGTGTAATTATAGAGGTAAAAATAAATTAACAAATAATTTTTCAAATCCAATTGTATCAGGAGATGAGGTAGAATTTATTTTAAATGAAGATAACAATGGTATCATTGAAAATATTATAGAAAGAAAAAACTATTTTATTAAGAGATCATTAAAAGATGAAAACGTGCACATTATTGGATCAAATATAGATCAGACTCTAATACTAGCTAGCATTAAAAATCCATATACAAAATTAGGTTTTATAGATAAATGTATTGCGGCATCCTTTTATTATAATATTACTCCAATTTTAGTTTTTAATAAGATTGACATATTAAATAATAAAGAATTTAAAAAGCTTGAAGAAGTAATATCTATATATAAAAACATTAATATAAGCACATTCTATATTTCTGCAGAAAAAGGTGACAATATTGATATTCTTGAAATAAAACTGAAAAATAAAAAAACTTTGTTATTAGGTAATTCTGGGGTTGGAAAATCGACATTAATTAATAAAATATCAAAAACATCTAACCAAAGAACTAATGATCTATCAGCTAAGACAAGTAGAGGAAAACAAACGACTACTTTCTCTGAAATTTTTGATTTAAAAGTATCAGGATCAATTACTGACACTCCTGGTTTTAAAGATTTTAACTTTTTTGATATTGATAAATCTGATCTTAGTTTTTTGTATCCTGAATTTAATTTAAGAAACAAGTGTAAATTCAAAAATTGTCTCCATAAAAATGAACCTGATTGTGCTATTAAAGAAAATATTGGAAAACAAATTAATATAAAAAGATATAATAATTATCTATCAATTTTAAATGAAATCATTTAGTTCTTAATGATTTAATCTTTATTCTAAAATAAGCAATAAATATTGTCATTAAAGGACTTATTAAACTAAAGAAACAATAAGGTAAATAAGTTAAAGTAGCTACATTCAAAACAGATGCATGATATGCCCCACATGTATTCCAAGGAACAAGAACGGATGTAACAGTTCCACTATCTTCTAATGTTCTACTTAAATTTTCAGGAGCTAAACCTTTATCTTTATATATTTTAGAGTACATTTTTCCTGGTACAACAATTGATAAGTATTGATCTGAAGCAGTAAGATTGAAAAATATACAAGTACCTGCAGTAGATGTTACTAAGGAACCAGTAGAATTAATTTTATCTAATATTAAAGAACTTATTTTTTTAAGAAATCCTGCTGTTTCCATAACACCACCAAAAATCATAGCTGATATTACCAACCATATTGTATTTAACATTCCAAACATTCCGCTAGATGATAAGAGTTCATTAACAATTTGATTTGAAGTTTGAATAGAAATTGAACCATATAAAGACTTCATTGTTCCTGAAAAAAGCGATATCCAGGAAATATCTTTCATGCCTGAAACCTCAACCACTAAATTTTTTTGAAAAATCAAAGCAAATAATGATCCTAAAATAACACCAATAAATAGTGAAGGAACTGCCTTTATTTTCTTGTATATTAATAAAATTACAATTAAGGGAACTAAAAATAATATTGGTGAGATATAAAATGTTTCGTTAATTAAATTTGATATTAAAACTGCATTATCTGATTCTATATCTGAAGATATATTTAGACCCAAAAAAATAAAAATAACCAAAGAAATCAAAATTGAAGGAATAGCAGTTATCATCAAATATCTAATGTGAGTAAATAAGTCAGTTCCAGACATAGCAGGAGCTAGGTTAGTTGTATCTGATAATGGTGACATTTTATCACCAAAATAGGCACCACTTAATATTGCTCCAGCTATTAAGCCATCAGAAATCCCTAATGCTTTTCCAATACCTATTAATGCAATACCTATAGTTGCAGATGTTGTCCATGAGCTTCCTGTTACCATTGATACAATTACACATATGATACAAGCTGCAAAAAGAAAAATTTTTGCATTTAATATTTGTATGCCATAATAAATAAAAGCTGGAACTACCCCACTCAGTAACCAGGATCCAGCTAAGGATCCCACTAAAAATAAAATCAAAATTGATGACATTGAAGAATTTATACTTTTTAGTATTCCTTTTTGTATATCATCCCAAGTGAAACCTAAATTAAATGCTAAAACTGAAGCTACAGCAGATGATAATATTAAAACTATCTGAATACTTCCATCTAGTGAATCATCTCCAAATATTGATACGTTTATAATTAATAGAACAATTAAAAATAATATTGGAAATAATGCATGGAATAAAGAAGCAGTCTTTTTTTCTCTCATTCTATAAATTAATAATATTTATTAAGAAAAACTGGAAAACTTTCTTAAATAAAATTATAATAGAGAATTAATAAAATTATGATAAAAAATAAATCTGAATTAATTAATCTTATAAGTAATCAAAAAGATAATTTCCCTCTTGAAAAATCTTTTTATACTAGTCAAGAAATTTATGACCTTGATATAAATAATATTTTATTTAATCAATGGATTTTTATCGGCCATGAATCCAGAATACAAAATAAAGGAGATTACTTTTTATTTGATATTGGTAAAGAATCAATTATAGTGATTAGAGGAGATGATAAAATTAATTGCTTTTATAATGTTTGTAGACATAGAGGATCTCACATATGTGTAAATAAAGAAGGTAGAATAAATAAATTAGTTTGTCCGTATCATTCATGGGCTTATGATTTAGATGGAAAATTAATTAAAGCACAAATGATGCCTGAAAATTTTGAGAAAGAGAATTGGCAGTTACATAAATGTCATTCAAAAAATTTTGAAGGATTAATTTTTATAAACTTATCTGATAATCCAGATGATTTCAATGAATTTATCAAACCAACCAGAAATTTTATTGAACTACACGGTTTAAATAATGCAAAAATTGCATTTAGAAAAACTTATCCAACAAACGGTAACTGGAAACTAACTCTAGATAATTTTCATGAATGCTATCATTGCCAAACTGCTCATCCTGAATATTGTGAAGTTCATTCGAAAGATTATATTCAGGCATATGGTGCTGGAAATAATACTGGACCTGAATCGTTAGAATTTAGTAAAAAACTAGATGATTGGAATAAAAAAACAAATAAAATAGGTTATTTAACTGGTGAATACTCAGAAAAAAAATTTTCTAACTTCTATAGAAGTGCGGAAAGAACTCCATTTTCTAAAAATAGACTATCTGAAACAAAAAATGGTAAACCGGCATCAACATTGATGGGATATTTTAATGAATTTGATGGTGGTTACACTACCATAGGAACCTCCCCTTTTAATAGTTTATTAATGTCTAATGATTTTGCAACTGCTTTCACTTTTATACCCAGAGGACCAATGAGGACAGATGTTGAAATTATGTGGTTAGTAGATAAAGATGCAGTAGAAGGTATTGACTATAATATAGAAAACATAATATGGATGTGGGATAAGACAACAATTGCTGATAAAAAAATTATTGAAGACAATCAAAAAGGTGTTAATTCTAAAAAATATATACCTGGACCGCTATCAGAAATGGAGAAAGGATTGGAAAAATTTAAGAAATGGTATTTAAAGACATTACTGAAGTCTTTAAAATAAGTTAATTTATCTGTTTATAACACATATAGCCTGGTGTTCCTGCAACACTCCCGCATGGATAAGTACCGGCTCCACAATAAAATATATCTTCAAAATCTCCTATATTATAAAAATTATTTTTACCTGAAAACTTATAGTTTCTAGAATCAAAATTTTGACCCTGAGTTAGCATAACATGGTCAATATTTCCCCCTGGAAAATAAAATTCATTTTTCATGTCTTTAGGTGTCAAAAATATACTCTCAACACAGTCAGAAGGATTTGAAATATATTGAAAAACTTTTTGTTTTATTTTTTCATGGACATTTTTTAATTCCTTACCAGTCTTATCAAAAGATATGTTTTTAGTGAATAAAATAAGTTTATCGTATTTTTCAGAGTTACCTAAATATCTTTGCGCAGCACCCTCACAATAAACTTGAATATAACCAGGTTCATAATCAGATATTCCTTTTAACGAATTATTACTTCTCAATTCAAACTCGTCTAAATCGTCAACTGAAAAAATAAATCTAAATGAGCTAAGAGATTTATCGTCATTACTATGATTTTTCCATTGAACTTTATTCTTAAAAAAAACAGTTACTTTACCACTAGTTCCAATAATTTTTTTTGAATTTAAAGATTTATTTAATTTATTATTGTTAATAAATTTAGATGGAGTCAAAGGATCAGTTGCAAATATTAATATATCATAATTATATTCCTTTCCATTATTTAAAATAACTTTTTTTGATATCTCATCAACATAATTAATATCAATTGAAGTCTTAATATTTACTCCGTTTATACTATTAATTTTACCAAGTTCTTCTGTGATTTGCCAAATACCATTCTTCACATATCCCCAATAACCATCAAATACTGAACCTGAGTCCATTAAAGGTATAATAAATGCTGAACCAGGAGAATCAATTGACTCAGGACTACTTTCTATTACAGTCATTCCCATGTATAATTTTGTTCTCTCTGAAGTGAAATAGTGATTTAATAGATTCCTAGCACTTCCTTTGATCCACAACTCTACTATACTTTTACCTAACTTTCTTTCAGCTTCATCTAAGTTTGGAGGAATTCCATTCCTATATCCCTTTCTAATAAATTCAATTACTTTATTTTCATCATTTCTGAAGCCTATTATATCTCCATTTTCCCCTACTTTTTTATTTAATTCTTTTGATAATTCATGAGCATCTTTATGAATATTTATTTGAATATTATCTTTTTCAAAATACACAATTTTTTGATAATCAGGAGAAAAAATTTTAATCCTTTCTGATAACCCAGTTTCGTTAAAAATAAAATCAGGCATCATACCTAAAACAGTTGCACCTTTTGCGAAAGATATATGGTCTCCATTTATCTGAACCGAATCAGAAACACATGCTCCACCAATTTTATGTGATTTTTCAAGTAAAGTAACATCATAATTTTCTCTTGATAAATAGTTTGATACTACTAAACCATTTACACCTGCTCCAATAACTACTACTCTTTTTTTAGCCATAGATATTATTTATCATTCAAAAGATACGCTTTAATAAAGTCATTTATATCACCGTCAAGAACATTATTCACATCACCTCTTTCAATACCTGTCCTAACATCTTTAATCATCTTATATGGATGTAATACGTAATTTCTGATTTGGGAGCCGAAATCTATCTTAAGTTTTGTACTATCTCTTTCATCCTTCTCTTTATTTACTTTATCAACCTCTATTTGATAAAGTTTTGATTTCAGCATGTTAAGAGCCTTTTCTTTATTTAAAATTTGACTTCTTTCCTGTTGACACTCTATAATAAGACCTGATGGATCATGTTTTAATCTAACAGCAGATTCAATTTTATTTACACTTTGACCTCCTGCCCCACTAGCTCTAAAAGTTTCCCAAACTATATCGGAAGGATTTATATTAATTTCAATAGTTTCATCAACTTCAGGATAAGCAAATACTGAAGCAAAAGATGTGTGTCTTCTAGCACCAGAATCAAAAGGAGATATTCTTACTAAGCGATGAACTCCTATTTCAGATTTTAAATTACCATAAGCAAATTCACCTTCAATCCCTAAAATAGCTGACTTAATTCCCGCTGTTTCACCAGGTTGAACATTAACTTTTTTTACAGTAAAATTTTGAGACTCCGCCCACATAATATACATTCTCATTAAAATACTAGCCCAATCTTGACTCTCAGTACCACCAGCTCCAGGATTAATTTCTATAATTGCACTCATTTGATCCTCTTTATTAGATAGCATTTTTTTGAACTCTAGATTTTCTAATTTATTAAGAGACTTATTGAACTCTGATTGAAATTCTTCCTCATCAATTTCACTACTTTGATAGAATTCATATAGAGTTTGTAAATCAGATATTGATGATACTACATCATCATATGAGTCAATCCAAATCTTATTAGATGAAATCTCTTTTAGTATTTTTTCTGCTTCTTCTCTGTTATCCCAAAAATTTGGTTGTACTGAAATTTTTTCTTTATCCTGAATTAATTTCTTTCTATTATCATAGTCAAAGATAGCCTCTTAATGCAGAGGCTCTATTCATCAATTCATTAATTTGATCTGTATTCATTATTTAATTTTATGTATCCAATTAAATATATCTTCATCAATTCCATATTTAATTTTATTAAGTTTCGATAATATTTTTTGAGATATAGAATTTTTACCATATGAAATTTTATATTTTTTAGAGTCATAACCTATCATTTTTATAGGGGCAATAGTTGCTGCTGTTCCAGCACCAAAAGCTTCAGTAAGTTGACCATTTTTAATGGATAAAATAATTTCTTCAACTGATATTTTTCTTACTTCTAAATCAATATTAAGATTTTTACATAGAGATATAATACTATCTCTTGTTACTCCATCTAAAACCGTATCTCCAAGAGGAGGAGTTAATAGTTTTCCATCTATAACAAAAAAAAGATTCATTGTGCCTGATTCTTCTACATACTCATGTTTTTTTCCATCAGTCCAAATCAATTGATGATAACCTTCAGATTGAGATTTTACAGCCGGGTACAGCGCAGCTGCATAATTTGCAGCAGTCTTAGCATATCCTACTCCTCCAGCAATTGCTCTAGTAAATTTTTCTTCAATTTTAACATTGACAGGCTCAGAATAGTAACCTCCTGCCAAACCACAAATTATAAGATAAATATATTTATCAGCAGGTCTTATACCTATATATGGATCTTTAGCAAACATCAATGGCCTAATATAAAGAGATGAGTTATCTTGTTTTGGAACCCAATTTTTATCAACTCGCAATAATTCATTTATTGAATTAGTAAAAATATTTTCTGGTAATTCAGGCATACACATTCTTTGTGCACTTTTGTTAAACCTTTCGGCATTTTTTTTAGCTCTAAATATCAAAATTTCATCCTTATTATTCTTATAAGCCTTTAAACCTTCAAAAATAGTTTGACCATAATGAAGAGTGGCACATGCAGGAGACAATTTTAAGTCTTGAAAAGGAGTAATTTTAAAATTTTTCCATTCTCCTTCTTCATACTCGGCTATGAACATATGATCAGAATAATATTTACAGAAACCTAAATTTTTAAAGTCGACAGATGAAATTTTTGATTTCTTTACCTTATTAATAATGACCTCCATGATTTTTTATTTTTTTTTATCAGAAGATATAAGCCCATCTTTTAATCTAACAATTCTTTTAGAATATTCAGCAATATCCTCCTCATGTGTTACCATTATAATGGTATTTCCTTTTTCATGAAGGTGAGAAAAAAGATCCATAATACTGTATGAAGTTTTACTATCAAGATTACCTGTTGGTTCATCCGCTAAAATAATACTTGGATCATTTACCAAAGCTCTTGCAATAGCTACTCTCTGTCTTTGTCCACCAGATAATTCATTAGGTTTATGAGTAGCTCTATCAACTAAGTCTACATCTTCTAATGCACTCATTGCCATATCTTTTCTCTCACTAGATGAGTAACCTGCATAAACTAATGGAAGAGATACATTATCTAGTGCCGAAGCTCTGGGTAATAGATTAAAAGTTTGAAAAACGAAGCCTATTTCTTTATTTCTAATATCTGCTAATTCATTCTCAGACATATTACTGACATCTTTTGTATTTAATTTATATGTTCCACCAGTAGGAGAATCTAAACAACCAATTATATTCATTAGTGTTGATTTACCAGAACCTGAGGCACCCATAAATGAAACATATTCATTTTGCTTAATATTAACTGTAATTGAATCTAGGGCTTTTACAGTTTGCTTACCAACATAGTAATGTCTAGAAATATCTTTAACTTCTATAATATTATTCATTTAAATATTTAATTTCGTTTTTTAAATTAGATGCCAAAGTAAACAAAAATGTTCTCAAATTTTAATTTATATTAATTTATAATCAAATGGAAATATTTTTAGAAATAGAGACTTACATTGCGTTATTTACACTGACAATCATTGAGATAATATTAGGTATCGATAATATTATTTTCATTTCAATTGTAACAAATAAAGTTGAAAAAAAAAGCAGACATAGAGCCAGAGTAATTGGACTCCTTCTTGCTTTAGTTTTAAGAATTATCATGTTATTCGGTTTAACTTGGTTTATTGGTTTAACAAAGCCAGTTTTTATGAACTTTAGCATTAAAGATTTTATTTTATTCTTTGGAGGTGGATTCCTAATTTTCAAAAGTGTTCTTGAAATCTCTCATAAAATAAATGGAAATTTTGATGAAAAATTAAATGAAACAAATTCTGTAAGTTTTAAATCTATTATTTGGCAAATTGTAGCTGTTGATTTTGTTTTTTCTGTTGACTCTATTTTAACTGCAATAGGTCTTACTGAAATATTATTAGTTATGATAATAGCAGTTATAATATCAATATTTTTTATGATTGTATATTCCTCTAAAATAAGTGATATCATTGATAGATATCCATCTCTAGAAATTTTAGCCTTATGCTTTCTAATTCTAATTGGTTTTACATTAATTTTAGAAGCAGCACATATAGATATTCCAAAAGGATTTATTTACTTCTCATTATTCTTCACTCTTGGTGTGGAATTAATAAATATTAGATTTAGGAGAGTGTCTCTTAAAAGAATAAAAATAAAGAGATAGTTATTCTTTTATAATTTTAAACATTGTCTTCTTATCACCTTGAACTAACTTCAATATAAAAATTCCATCATTTCTTGATGAAATGTCAATATTATGAGAAGAAGATCCAGAAATATTGTTTAAAACATTTTTGTATATAGGCCTTCCAAAAATATCAATTATTTCACAGTCAACATCACCATCCCATACATCAGAAAACTTAATATTAAATTTTCCACGATTAGGATTTGGGAAAACAGATATATTTTCATCTAACTTTGTAAATTCTATTCCTTGAACTACTGGGGTTTCTTTTTGAATGTATAAATCATCTACTAGCCAACCCCAACCAACAGTCAAGGGATCAGAATATAATCTAAATCTTACTTTAACAGTATCACCTTCATTAAAATGAGGTTTAAAGTTTATTTGCCTATCTTTTAATAAATCAGGAGATCCAAATGCTCCTCCTTGATAGGCAACTCTCCAATCTGCATGAGCATCAGAATCATAACCATCTATCAAAGGCTTCCAATATTCTCCATCTTTAGAAGCTTCAACTATTACATAATCCCAAAATTCGAAATCTCCGTATGATGTACCAGATTCACCAGTTTCTACTATAGCAATTTCATTAAATCTGATAGAAGGAGTAAAGTCAGTAATTATAATTGGAATATTCAGCATAGCAACTAAGCTGTAGCCTTCATTACCAGAATAGCCTTGTGAAACAGCGGATTTATATGGATGATCTGAGTGAAGTTGTCTACCTTCAAAACCTCCTTGAGCTCCAATTCTAAATCTGTCTAAATAAAACTCATCTCCAACTAAATCACTAAAATTGGTGCTAAATTCAGTTCTAGGTGCTAAAACAGGGTTTATAACTATACTATAAATTGCAGATTGATATTGTACACCATTTTCATAACCAATTGCTTGTAATTCGAAGTCGCCAAAATCATTTACACCAATCATATAATCACGTTCACCTATATCATCGGTATCATAAAATCTTCCACTTTGATTACCGTTTGCAATTATATCAAGAGAGTCATAAGCTGACTGCAATTCCACTTTAATATTAATTTCATAAGCATCCTCTCTTTCAGACTGAGCAGCTTGAACTATCACAGGAGGCAGAGTAGTTGGCTTAGGTACAAAATTCTTTAAATCTTCTAAAGTTGCGGTCCATATACCACGGCCATGTGTTGCAATAACAATCTGACCCTGATCCTTAATTTTCATATCCCAAATTGTGACATTTGGTAGGTCTCCAATAACCTTATGCCATGTCTGACCATTATTTGTTGATTCAAATAATCCAATTTCAGTTCCAGCCCACATGATATCTGTATTATGAGGCATAACTAAAAAGCTATAAACTGCTACATCTGGAAATCCATTTTTTGAAAAGTCCGCAAATGTTCCGTTTTCATTCTCAAATCCAGTAATATCGACCCAACTTTGTCCTAAATCTTTTGTTTCTATGACTTTTGCATATCCTTTATATCCAAATAAAACATATGCGGTTGAATCTTCGGTTGGATGTGAGTATAGACCAGAAATTATACCTACATTGTTATAGTTATTGACAGGTTCAAATGTTGCTCCGTAATCCTGAGATAAAAATATTTTTCCTGTTGAACTCATTCTTCCTCCTGCCCAAATAAATCTAGGATTTGCCATTGAAACTTCAACATCAGTCCCAGACCAAAATCCCCAAGAGCCTGTTATACGTGTGTTCTCCCAATTAGCTCCAAAATCTTGCGATATATTTACTCCAGCATCAGATACTACAGCCAATAGGTCTGGTAATTGATATGAGGTAGAAACTCTATTAATAAAAGGCCCAGTTCCTTCTAATACATTATATAAATTAGTCCAGTTATCTCCTCCATCATGTGTATACCAAAAGTTATTAAATTGGCTTCCACCAAAAAGTTTATTTGGATCTGTATGGTGAGCTACAACTTCAAAGCCATCACCACCAATAAGATAATCATAATTAGTAGTGGCGCTTGCATTATCATCATCATCACCACCAAATTTTCCGTTTAGGTTTGCAAATGTTCCGTTATCTTGTGCTCCTCCAATATATCTGTCAGAACCAACTATTTTATCAGCACCATAGAATTGAGTTGTGTTATATCCACCAGCAGGTGTGAACCAAACAGTACCACCTTGTATACCACCTTGAATAAAATCACCGTCACTTCCTGGATCTTTCCCAGATACTGTATTATAAACTCCTCCATCTGTTGTAAGTAGTACTCTAAATGTACTATCTGATTCTGAGTCAATAATTGTTTCAAAACTATGGTGATCTACATGAACATTTTCATTTACATCTTGATTTCCGTTATTTCCATAATAGTTAGTTAATATTTGTTCAGACTTCGTATAATTTTTATAATCTTTAATGACTGATTCAATTTTTATAGAAGACTCGGGTAAATTATCAGGATCCCATGTGACACCATCTGCAAGATAAGGCCACAACAAATATAATGTCTTATATAGCTGACCATATAATGATGCACTATTTTCTGGAGTACCATCACCTATGATATCTGCCTGAGACATAGTTGGATCATATGAAACATTTTGCGGAAATATATATTCTCTACTATCACCTTGTTCTGGAAGTAAGTCAAATACACCATTGTTGTTGTTGTCTCTAAATGATATTGTAATTTGCTCTTCGGGATCTGCTGAAATGTTCCATGCTTCAAATGGCACTTCTACATCGCCCTGATATTTATAATTTCTATGTCGAACTCCTTGAGCTGCACCTTCAGGCACTGAAAACCTGTATGCTTTTTGTTTTTTACCTGGCCCAAATCTTATTTCAATATCATCAAATTTAGGAGATTCAGAATTATCTTCCCATTCTGTTTCTGTACCTACTACAGAACCTCCCCATATATTTACAAGGTTAAGGTGAGATGAAGTATTATCTAAAGATACTATAGTCGCACTTCCTGAAAAAGATGTACTACTTTCATTAGGTAGAATTTTAGCCTTTGCTGCATCTTGACTTCCATAATATATTATACTATCATTAAATGGATTTACATTTAAAGTATTTGCATACCAACCTATTCTTTCTAACCAATCATCATCAGTTCCATCTTCATTTTTAAGAAGATTCCATGTTGTTCCACCATCGTATGAAACTCTCAAATATGATGCAGATAAACCGTTTATTCCAACATAAAGTGTATTTGGATCTTGGTGAGATACCGCAACCTCGAGTCTACCAAAATTACCGCCACTACCTTGCAGAAGACCTTCTGCGTTATCGTAAGACAATGTAGTTGTCAAACCTATACCCCCAGGGTTAGTCCAACTTGAACCTGCATCGATAGACCTCATAACACCTACGCCATTTATTGCAGCATATTGAATATTAAAATCACTAGGTGAAGCTATTATTTGCTGAATTCTACCACTAGTTGAATTAAATTTTTGAATCCAGTTTAGTCCTCCATCAGTGGACTTATATATTTTACTTGTTCCATTTGATCCACTTGTACTAATTAAAACAATATTAGAGTCGTTAGGATCAGATATAATTCTACTAATGTTAGTAAAATCAGGGTTTATGTAACCTTCATCATCTTTTGGAGAGATATTTGACCATGAGTTACCACCGTCAGAGCTTTTGTAAACTCCTGCACCATCAATATCACCTAATGATCCAACCCAACTCTCACCTGTACCAACATAAATAATGCTTGGATTTGATGGAGACTGTGCTAGCCATGAAATGGCAATGTTATCCATATCACTAGTAATTGAATTCCAAGTAACACCTTCATCAGATGTTTTCCATAAACCGCCACCTACACTTCCAGCTATCCAAGTATTACCACTTGGATCAGCTGCATCAACAAGTATTCCTCTAGTTCTTCCAGGTACATTGTAAGGACCTCTTTCAATAAAAACAGCATTATCTTTAGCATATGCTGAAAATGTGTTATTTCCAGATCTAGATTGATTAACAAATTGACTTTTATTTAAGTTAGCAATCGCTTTTTTTAACTCAATATTTTTATATCCTGGCTTATACTGCTTATGAATTGATGGCTGAGATAAATCATCATTCCCATGCTTTACAGCAGCATGATAATACATATATTTTTCAGGGCCATCAAATTTTTGATTACCAACAATAATTGACTGTTTTTTTATATATCTTCTATCTCTTGCATTTTCATGATCATTACATGAAAATGAAATTAATAATACTGAAAGAAATGAAATAAATCTATTGAAATTCATACTCAATTTATACTGCTTTGAAATTAATTTACAAAAATATGGTACTTAATTAATAAATAAAAGTTTACGATGAAAATTAAAATAAGATACTTAAAGGACTCAATCTAATTAGCACAAAATTCTTTAAGTCTTCTATTTTTTCCAGGCTCTCTTAGTTTTTGTAAAGCCTTTTCTCTAATCTGTCGGACTCTCTCCCTTGTTAAACCCATAACGTCTCCTATCTCTTCTAATGTATATGGGTTATCAAAACCAATACCAAAACTCATTAAAACAACATCTCTTTCCCTAGGAGTTAAAGTTGATAAAGCTCTCATAGTTTCAATTTTAAGAGAATGGTTAAAAACTAATCCAGTATCAGTAGGACCTTCCGAATCATTTTCTAATACATCTAATAAAGATCCAGAATCATCTTCGCCAAATGGTGCATCCATTGACATTTGTTTAACTTCAGCACCTAAAGTACTTCTAACTTCAGTTGTTTTCATATCTAATGATTCTGCGATTTCTTCTTCTGTTGGCTCTCTTTCATATTTTTGCTCAAGTTCAGCATATGCCCTTCTTATTTGATTTATAGCACCAGATTTATTCATGGGTAGACGAACAATTCTTGATTGTTCCGCTAGAGCTTGCATAATTGATTGTCTTATCCACCAAACAGCATAAGAAATAAATTTAAAACCTTTAGTTTCATCAAATTTCTTTGCTGCTTTAATCAATCCTAAATTTCCTTCATTAATAAGGTCATTTAAAGGTAAACTCCTATTTTGGTATTGTTTAGCAACTGACACAACAAATCTCAAATTAGCTCTAACAAGTTTATCTAATGCATCCTGGTTACCCTTTTTAATTTCTTTTGCAAGTCTAACCTCTTCCTCTGGAGTAATCATAGGAACTCCACTTACCTCAGTAAAATACTTTTCAAGAGTATGACTTTCTCTTCTGTTAGTTATTGATTGTGTAATTTTAAGTTGTCTCATGAGCTATAAATAGAAAAAAAATATCTGCAAATCTATTATTTTATTTAATCATTTTCAAAGAAAAATCGTAAAAGAGAAAGGTTATTATTCTATATCAATTTCAAGATCACCCGATGTTGGTTGAGCTTGACAACATAAAATATAACCTTCATCTATTTCTTCATCAGATAGTCCATCAGTTACTTCCATTTCAACTTTCCCAGAAACTAATTTACCTTGACATGCAGTACAAACACCACTCTGACAAGAATAAGGCAAATCAATATCTTCACTTAGAGCAGAATCTAAAATATTATCATTTCTAGCCATGACGAATTCAAAGATTTCACCATCCATATTGATTTTAACGTTAATATTATCTGACATTTCTATAAAAATTAATCTTAATAACGTGAATATATGTCATCTGTTACAATAATTACCTAAATTTGCAGATGAATAATGATTTAAATAACATCCTTTCTATTTCACCAATTGATGGAAGATATTATTCAAAAACAGAATCACTTTCTACTTATTTCTCTGAATTTGGCTTAATAAAATATAGAGTCTTTGTAGAAATTGAGTACTTCATAGCACTATCAAAACTACCTATAAAAAATTTCAAAAATTTATCTGAAAAAGATAGGAAAGGTATCAGATCTATATATCAAAATTTCACTCATCAAGATGCTTTGAAAATAAAGGAAATTGAAAATGAAATAAATCATGATGTTAAAGCTGTTGAATATTTTTTAAAAAATCAATTTGATAAAATAGGTCTTTATAAATACAAAGAATTTGTCCATTTTGGACTTACATCACAAGATGTAAATAATACAGCAATACCATTGATGATAAAAGAATCAATTAATGATATTATAATTCCTCAATTAAAAAATCTAATTATTTCATTGAATAATATATCAAATATTTCAGATGAAATATCAATGATTGCAAGAACTCATGGACAACCTGCGTCACCAACAACATTAGGTAAAGAGATAAATGTTTTTACTATTCGTCTAGAAAATCAAATAAAATCATTAAAAAAAATTCCTAATAATGGAAAATTTGGAGGAGCTTCTGGTAATTTAAATGCTCACTACGTCTCATACCCAAAAATCAATTGGAATGATTTTGCTGAAAGTTTTCTTCAAGATTTAGGATTGGAAAGATCAAATCCAACAACTCAAATTGAACATTATGATAATATGGCAGCTATATTTCATAATATGTCAAGAATTAATACAGTTTTAATTGATTTATGTAGAGACATATGGCATTATATTTCAATTAACTATTTAATACAAAAAGTTAATAAAAATGAAGTTGGTTCGTCTGCTATGCCACACAAAGTAAATCCTATAGATTTTGAAAATGCAGAAGGAAATCTTATGCTAGCAAATTCTCAATTTATTTTTTTAGCTGAAAAATTACCTGTATCAAGACTACAAAGAGACTTAACAGATTCTACGGTTTCTAGAAATATTGGTGTTCCACTAGCCCATACAAAAATTGCTTTTGATTCAATTATCAAAGGATTAAATAAAATAGATATAAATAAAAAAGAAATAGAAAAAGATTTAAACAATAACTGGGCTGTAATATCAGAAGGGATCCAAACAATATTAAGGAGAGAAAATATTGAAAATCCATACGAGTTATTAAAAAATTTAACAAGAGGAAATAATGAAATAAATCAGAAGTCTTTAAAAGAATTTATAAAAAAACTTCCAGTAAATGATGAAGTTAAAGATGAGCTTTTATCAATTACTCCTAGTAATTATATAGGTAATCTAAAAAAATGATAAAGCCATTCATAGGTTTTCTATTAAAAAAGGTTCCTAGAACTTATCTTCAAAGAGTAAGCAAACCAATATTTAAATTACTATCTGCTTTCTATATTGGAAATAATGTTGAATGTCCTATATGTAATAAAAAGTTTAGTAAATTTTTTCCTTATGGAAGAGTGACAAGAGAAAATGCACTCTGTACAAACTGCCTATCACTTGAAAGACATAGATTAATTTTTATTTATCTAAATAAAAAAACTTCGATCTTGAATAAAAATAACAAAATTTTACATATTGCTCCAGAGAATTGTCTTATCGAAACTTTTAAAAAAAATAAAAAAATAGATTATGTAACTGCTGATTTAAATTCACCATTAGCAGATATTAAGATGGATATTCATAATATGCCTTTTGATGATAACATATTTGATTTTGTTATATGTAATCATGTTTTGGAACATGTTGACAATGACATTAAAGCTTTACAAGAAATTAAAAGAGTATTAAAAAAAGGAGGTAAAGGTATAGTTCAGGTTCCATTTTATTTCCCAATTCCTAAAATCACAATTGAAGATAAGAATATTGTAGATAAGAAAGAAAGAGAAATAGTTTATGGTCAATCTGATCATGTAAGAAAATATGGAAAGGATTATAAAAAAAGACTTTCATCAGTTGGTCTAAAAGTTGATAAAATTAAATCAAATAAATTTCTAGAAAAGGATAAAATTAGTAGATATGGAATTGATGAAAAGGAAGATCTTTTCCTTGTTACAAAATAAAAATTATTTTTTTACTAGAGCGTAAATAAAACCAGCTCCATAACCAAAAAACTGGCAAAATGTTGTAACTACTGATAAAAACCCAATTATTGGATTTTTATTAATTATAGTTGATAAAATAAAAATGAGAATACTATAAATCATATAAATGCCTAAAATTATATTCGAATATTTAAAATAATTAAAAGCAAATAGTAAAATGCCCAATATAAAACCTAACAAAAATAAACTTGGTAATAAATGAAATAATTTAAAGGTATTATTATACTTTAAATTAAGATAATGTCTTCCTTTTCCAGACTTGAACATTTGATTAAAAAAATTAAAAATATCAGTCCTTCTTTTATGGAAAACTTTCGCTTCTGAAATCAAGGCTGATTTTTTACCTGAAAAAATTAACTTATATGATAAGTCAAGATCTTCACCGTATTGTCTAATATCAGAAAAACCTTTAACACTATCAAAATCCTTTTTTCTAACTCCCATATTAAACGATCTAGGGAGAAATTTATCAATAGATTTTTTGTTTCCTCTAATACCACCTGTTGTTAATAAAGAAGTCATAGAAAAATTAATAGATTTCTGTAGATATGAAAAACTTTGATCCATCATATCAGGACCCCCATAAAAATTAATTGATTTTTTCTTCAGATATTTTTCTACCTCAAAAAGATAATTACTTGGAATAGTACAATCGGAATCAAAAAATATTATCCATTCTCCCTTTGATTTTGAAACACCAAAATTTCTAGCTAATGCAGGACCTCTATTTTCAATGAAATAATAAAAAATATTTAATTTATCATTATATGAGCTAACAACCTCTCTTGATGACTTTTCAGAGCCATCTTCGACTATAATTATTTCAAAATCTCTATAATCTTGAAGAGACATACTTTTGAGAAGTTCCTCTATTTCAGAAGGCCTATTAAAAACTGCAATTACAATTGAGAATTTAATTTTTTTTGCCATTACCAGATTTTTCAATTGTATATCCCTTACTATCTGAGTTAATTTGTATAATTAACTCAGATAGAAAACCTGCTAAAAATAATTGAACTCCAATAATAATTGAGACAAGAGCAATATAAAATATAGGTTGATCTGTAACTGGCCTTATTAGTTCTAAAGAAATATTCTGCGAAATTTTAGAAACTTTTTCGTAAACTATCCATCCAACTGATGAGAACCCCAATAAGAAAAAAACGACACCAATTGAACCAAAAAAATGCATTGGTCTCTTTTTAAATCTATATACAAAACTAACAGATAATAAATCTAAAAAACCTCTTACGTATCTTTCCATTCCAAATTTTGTTACACCAAATTTACGCTTATTATGATTAACTTCCTTCTCTCCTATATTATTAAATCCATTCCACTTAGCTATAAGAGGGATGTATCTATGCATCTCACCATATAAATTTATAGAATCAATTACTTCTTTTTTATAAATCTTAATTCCACAATTAAAGTCATTTAATTCGATCCCAGAAAACTTTCTAGTAATAAAATTGAAAAATTTCGAAGGAATTGTTTTTGAAAGCGGATCATTTCTATTCTTTTTCCATCCCGAAACTAAATCCATATCATTAGATCTTATCATTTCATAAAGAGGATAAATTTCTGAGGGGTCATCTTGAAGATCTGCATCCATAGTTAGAATAAAATCACCCTTTGCACATTTAAAACCAGCATCAAGAGCATCAGATTTTCCGTAATTTTTTGAAAATTTAATTGTAATAATATTTTTAGTCTTTTTAGAAACTTTTATGATTTCTTCCCAGGTATTATCATGGCTTCCATCATCAATTAAAATTACTTCATATTTAATATTTCTATCCTTTAAATTCTTTTGAATTTGATTACATAAAGGAGAAATAGATTTTTCTTCATCAAAAGCCGGAATTATAATAGAAAGATCCATTATAAAATATTAGTTTTATTTCCAGATACAACACCCTTTACAGTACCTCTCAAAGACCAATTCATCCAAGGGGAATTTGAAGATTTTGATAAGTTTGTTGAATCATTATAATCCCAAGATCCTTTTTCATCATATATTGTTAATGATGCATAGCTTCCCTCTTTTATTTCAGGGTTAGTAATACCTAAAATATTTCTTGGATTTACTGTAATCTTCGTTAATAATTTATCAAATGAAATTTTTCTAGATAATTCAACAAGATTAGAAAAAAAAGTTTGTTGAGAAATAATCCCAAAACTAGCTTTTTCAAATTCACAATTTTTTGAATCAAAATCTTGGGGCTCATGGTTTGAAGTTATAACATCAACTGTACCATCATCTAAACCCTTTAATAGTTCATCAATATCTGTGGAAGATCTTAATGGTGGAAATACTTTATAATTTGTGTCAAAGTCAAGGATCTCATTATCATCTAAAATTAGGTTATATATTGGAACATCACACGTTACATTAAGACCAGTCTTTTTTGCTTTCCTAATCAAGTTAACTGATTCTTTTGTTGATATTCCTGAAAAATGAATTCTTCCCTCAGTATATGTGAGTATCGATAGATCACGTTCTATTCCAATTATCTCTGAAATACTAGGAATAGATTTTAATCCTAAAATATTACTGTTTAATCCATCATTTACTAATCCTTTAGATAAATATATGTCTTTCGGATTTGAAATATATAAACCATTAAACTGCTTTAAGTATAAAAGAACATTCAAAATTAATTCTGAATTTTGTAGGTTAGAATCAGAAAATGCAACAGCTCCTTCTTTGAATAAATCTATTAATTCATTCATCTCCTCTCCACAAGAATTTTTAGTAATTGATGCAGTTGGATACACTTTACAAAAATCATTAAATGATTTATTTTTTATATATGAAATATCATTTTTATTTTGAATTACTGGGTTTGTATTATGTTTAATTACAACATCTGTAAATCCTGATTTTGAGGCTAAATTAACTCCAGACTCTAAATCCTCCTTATTCTCAAATCCAGGATCACAAAAATTAGCATAAAAATCTATCCACCCCACAGAAACATTACAAGAATCAAAATTTATTATTTTTTTCGCTTTTGTATTAATTTTATTTTTTGATATTTTATTAATTTTTCCATCTGAAGAAATTAAGATATTTACTAATGAATTATGGTATTTTGATGATGGATCCGATACGACTAAAGAATTAAGAAGTAAAGACATTAAAGGCAAATTTAGATAAATCTAAATTATAATCAAGATACTATCCTGATTAATTAATATATATTGTTTGCTCTCTTACTGGCCCAAGAGAAATTAAATTAATTTTTACGCCAACTTGATCCTCTATAAATCTGACGTACGATTGAAAATTTTTCTCTAAGTCTTCAAATTTTTGTGCTTTATTTGATTTTGAAGACCAACCCTGGAAAGTCTTATATATTGGGCTAATATTTTCAGATTCTATAGATGAAGGAAAATAATCAATTTTTTCTCCATTATAATTATACCCAACACAAACTTTAATTTCATTAAAATCAGAAAGAACATCAGCCTTCATCATATATAATTCAGTTACCCCATTAAGCATTATTGAATATTTTAAGGCTGGAATATCTAACCACCCACATCTTCTTGCCCTGCCAGTAGTTGATCCAAACTCATTACCATTTGAAGCAATTTTTTTTCCAATATCATCAAAAAGTTCTGTAGGAAATGGCCCTGCGCCCACCCTTGTACAGTAAGCTTTAAAAATGCCAAAAACATTAAGAATTTTATTCGGAGAAATACCTAATCCTATGCATGCTCCTGCAGTAGTTGTGTTTGATGATGTTACGAATGGATAACTACCAAAATCAATATCTAGAAGAGTTCCTTGAGCACCTTCTGCTAAAATATTTTTACCTCTATTTATATTTTTATTCATAAGGTATTCGGTATCTACAATTTTAAATTTTTTTAGTTTTTTAATTGATTCAAAAAACTTTTTCTCTTCATCAACAAATGATTGATCATAGTGTCCATCTAAAAAATTATCATGATAAGATTTCTGTTTAGCATATTTATCATTGAAATTTTTAGATAAAACTTCACCTACTCTTAGACCATGCCTTCCTATTTTATCCTGATAAGTTGGTCCGATACCTTTTAAGGTTGATCCTATTTTACTGTCTCCTTTATTTTTCTCTAATATCTTATCCAATAACCTGTGCACTGGAGAAATTAATTGAGCTCTTGTAGATATTGATAAAATTTTTGTAAGGTCAAGATTGAATTTTTTTTCTATTTGAATTATCTCATCCATAAATATTACAGGATCTAAAACAACTCCATTTCCAATAATATTATGCTTATTATCTCTAAAAATACCTGAAGGAATTTGATGAAGGACATGTTTTATTCCATCAAACTCAAGCGTATGTCCTGCATTAGGACCTCCTTGAAATCTAGCAATGAAATCATATTTAGGTGCTAAATAATCAACAATTTTACCTTTACCTTCATCTCCCCACTGTAACCCTAACAAAACATCTACTGACATTTATTTCTTATTTTTTTCACCAAAAAAGTATAATGAATGGTTTTTAATTTTAATATCAAACATTTCCTCAACAGTATTTTTAATTGATTGAATTCTAGGATCACAAAATTCTATTATTTCATCATTATCTAATATAATATGATCATGCTGCATAAAGCCAAAAGATTTTTCATATTTAGCTAAATTATCTTTGAAGACATGCCTAGTTACTAATTCTAAATTTACTAGCAATTCTAAAGTATTATATATAGTAGCTCTACTTACTCTATATTTCTTTTTTATCATTTGAGAATATAATTCATCAGCATCAAAATGATGGTTAAAAGAATATACCTCATTAATTATTGCGTATCTCTCTGGAGTTTTCCTTAAACCCTTTAACTCTAGATGTTTATCAAGGATGTTTTTTACTTCATCAAGAATTGTTTTTTTTTTCATTATTATAAATCTAATCTAATAACATTATTAACGTTTGATACTTTCTGTAATTTCTTAATCAATTTAGATAATTGCAAGGTATCGGAAACAAATAACTCTATATTTCCTTTAAAAATCCCATCTTTTAAATCAACATTAATTGATTTCATATTAACCTTAAGCTGTGATGATATAATTTTTGTAATATCATCAATAACTCCTACTCTATCTGTGCCTTCAATTGATAAAGTACTAATAAAGTTGTCATTTGATTCATGATACCAACTAGCCTTCAATATTCTATATGCATACTTTGATAATAACTCAGGTGAATTTTTGCAATTAGTCCTATGTACTTTTATACCCTCGTTAACAGTGATAAAACCAAAAATATCATCGCCTGGAATTGGCTTACAACATTTAGAAAGAGAATAATCTATATTATCTTTTTTTCCTTCAAACTCAACTATTCTACCATTTAAATTATCTTTATGTTTTACTGATTTAGACCTATCTATTTCTATTTCTATTATCTTATTTTTTGACTTATTTTTTACATTTTTAAGGTGATCTAAATATTCTTTTATTCTTTTAATATTAAAAGTTCCCTTAGCTATATCAAAATAAAATTCAATTATACTTTTGTACTGAAAGTAACTTGATATCTTAGAAATATTTTCATCAAATTCTAATTTTAATTGTTTTAATTTTCTTTTTAATAAATCTTTTCCCTGACTTGATAAGTTCTTTCTTTGTCTATTAATATTATTTTTAATAGCTAGTTTAGCTTTAGAGGTCTCAACTTTTTTTAACCAGTCCTCAGTCGGCTTTTGATTCGAAGAAGTAATAATATTAACTTGATCTCCACTTTTCAATTTATAATTTATTGGAACAAGTTTATCATCAATTTTAGCTCCAGTACATTTTGATCCTAATTCAGAATGAATAGAAAAAGCAAAATCAAGAACAGTAGAATTTAATGGTAAGGTTTTTAAGTCTCCGTTAGGAGTAAAAACAAAAATTTCCTCGTTATATAAATTACCTTTAAAATCATCTAAAAATTCCTGAGGTGAATAGTTTTTTTGACTAATCAAATCTCTAATTGAACTAATCCAATCATCAAATTGGGTGCCTCCCTTTAACTTTTCTTTATATTTCCAATGGGCAGCAAATCCTTTTTCTGCTATCTCATCCATTCTTTTACTTCTTATTTGTACCTCAACCCATTTTCCAGTATTACTCATTACAGTTGTATGAAGCGACTCATATCCATTTGTTTTTGGTGTTGAAACCCAGTCTTTTAGTCTATCTGGATTTGGTTGATAACAGTCAGTAACAGAGGAATAAGCTTGCCAGCAGTGTGTTTTTTCATCTTCAATATCTGAATTTAAAATAATACGAATGGCAAATAGATCATATATTTCTTCGAAATCCTTATTTTGTTTTTTCATTTTATTATTAATTGAAAAAATTGATTTAGGCCTTCCTATAATTTTATAACTTAAATCAAATTCTTTAAGTTTCTTTTTTATTGGTCTTATAAATGATCTAATAAATTTATCTCTTACATCTTTAGTTTCACTTAGTTTATTTGAAACTAATCTATAACTCTTATTATCAGTATATTTTAGGTATAAGTCATCTAATTCAGATTTTATTGTATACAAACCTAGCCTATGAGCAAGAGGAGAATATATAAATATTGTTTCAGAGGAATTTTTAAGTTGAGCACTTCTTGACATACTATCTAAAGTTCTCATATTATGGAGTCTATCAGCTAGCTTTATTAATATTACTCTAACATCATCAACTAATGTTAATAACATCTTTCTAAAGTTTTCTGATTGAATAGAAGATCCAGGAGATAAAACACCTGATATCTTTGTTAATCCGTCACAAATTTTTGCTACCCTTTCACCAAATTCTTTTTCAATAAATTTAAGTGTTATATCTGTATCTTCAACTACATCATGAAGTAAAGCAGCAATTATAGCAGTAGTACCTAAACCAATTTCATTAACACAAATTTGAGCTACACTTATTGGATGTAATATATAAGGTTCTCCAGACTTTCTCCTCATATCTTTATGAGCTTCTAAGGAAATCCTAAATGCTTTCTTTATAATTTTTGAGTCATCTTTTGATATTACAGAACGAGATTGCCTCAAAAGCTTTGTATAAGCTTTAATTATAAGTTGGTTTTCTTTCTGATCCGATAATATTTTAGTTCTCATATGTTTATATAAAGATAATTTAATTTAAATTTTCTCATATAATAAATTTATCTCTAGATTTGCAAACTATTTATGCGGATGTGGCGAAATTGGTAGACGCACTAGATTTAGGATCTAGCGCCGCGAGGCATGGGGGTTCGAGTCCCTCCATCCGCACAATTCAAAAAATCTATAAAAATTGAAAATAAAAAAAATAAAAATTTCTGATACTGAGTCAAACATTAATTTAATCCTTGAAAAGAAAGACTATATTGATCAATTCGAAGATAAATTAAAAGACATAAAGAAAAGAGCTAACTTAAAAGGTTTTAGACCGGGAATGGTACCTTTACAAATAATAAAAAATATGTATGGAAAAGGTATTCTCCTTGAAGAAATTAATAAGATAGTAAGTGAAAAAATAAATAATTTTATAAAAGAAAATAAGATTAAAATAATAGGTGAACCCAAGCCTGAAAATAATGATATTGATAATATTGATATAAATAATATAAATACTTTTGAATTTAATTTTAAAGTTGGACATTTAAGTAGCTTTGAAATAAAAACTCCAAAAAAATCTCAAAAATTTACACTTTATAATATTAAAATTGAAAAAAAAGTTTTAGATGAAACTATTTCAAACCTAAGAAATCAATACGCTGACGTTAATAATTTAAAAGAAGTGACTAAAAAATCATCGGTTTACTGTGATATTGAGTATAATAATACTAATAAAAAAGGCCTTATAAATTTTGAAAATCTTGACCAAAATGAAAGTAAAAAAATTATAGGGAAAAAAATAGATGATCAATTAATTATTAATTTAAAAAGATTATCAAAAAATAATACAGAGGTAATTTCTCAAATCATTGGTGATACTATTGATTTAAAACTATTTCCGGATACAGTTAAAATTAAAATAGAAAATATAATTGAAAGATCTACAGCAAAATTAAATACTACATTCTTTGATAAAATCTTTGGACCTGGAAAAATAAAAACAAAAAAAGAATTTGAAAAAGAGATAGAAAAATCTATTGAATTTAATTATTTAAAGGAAACTGAATATTATTTAAATAGAGAAATAGAAAATGATTTTTTAAATAAAATAAAAATAGATTTACCTGAGATCTATGTTAAAAACTGGATTAAATCAAATAATGATGAGGAAAATTCAAAAAAATTATTAGGTGAAGATTATAATAAGTACTGTGACCAAATCAAATGGTCTTATATAGTTGATGAAATTATTGATAAAAATAAAATTAAAGTTGAGAATACTGAAATTGAAGAGATGGCTAAAAACCAAATCCAACATCAATTAATGTCTTCAGGAATGCAGAATATGAGTAAAGACATTGATAAATTTGTTGAAAACTATCTCAGACATAATAAAGGTGAAAATTACCTTAAAATTTTTAATGAGATAAAATCAAATAAAGTATTTAATCATATTAAAGAAAATGTTACAATTATAAAAAAATCAATAACATTTGATAAATTTAAGTTACTTGCAAAAAACATCTAATTATGGATAAAAAAGAATTAAGAAAATATATAGTAA
This sequence comes from uncultured Marinoscillum sp., assembly GCA_902626505.1. GTDB lineage: Bacteria > Bacteroidota > Bacteroidia > Cytophagales > MED-G16 > MED-G16. The sequence goes on along the minus strand of CACOFQ010000002.1, from coordinate 3,100 downwards.
AAGATAAAAATATTAATGGTCTTACATTTGACAAATATGTTGAGAAAGTTGAAAATATGACTAGAGCAGTGATAGAAGAAAGACCAACAAATTTTAGAGAAATCGATGTGTTTTCAAGACTTATTATGGATAGAATAATATTTTTAGGAATGGGAATAGAAGAAAACATATCTAATATAATTACTGCTCAATTATTATTTTTAGAATCAGTAGATTCAAAGAAAGATATATTATTATATATCAATAGCCCAGGGGGTTCAGTTTATGCAGGACTTGGAATTTATGATACAATGCAATATGTTTCTCCAGATGTTGCTACCATATGCACTGGGATGGCGGCTTCTATGGGAGCAGTTTTACTCTCTGGAGGAAAAAAAGGTAAAAGATCAGCTCTAAAACATTCTAGAGTAATGATTCATCAACCAAGCGGTGGAATGCAGGGACAATCTACTGACATGGAAATCACATTAAAACAAATGCAAGAACTAAGAAAAGACCTGTACAATATTTTAGCAGACCATACTGGAAAATCGTTTAAACAAATTGAGAAAGATTCTGATAGAGATAAGTGGATGAGATCTGAAGAAGCTAAAGAATATGGTATAATAGATGAAGTGCTAATTAAAAAATCATAAATCTTTTTTTCAAGAATTTTATATACTTCATTTTCTGATATTTTATATCCAATTTTTTTTCTAATTAAAGAGTAGTCATTTAACATACTCGATGTTATAAGTTTATTATTCATTTTATTTATTTCAAATATCACATTATTATGATTAAAATCGTTTTGAATTAATTCTGGTACTACCCTTTTATTCAAAATTAAATTTACCAGAGATATGTATTTTATTTTTACCATAATTTTAGCAATTAGATAAGATATCCAAGATGCTTTATAGACAACAATTTGGGGAGTATTTAGTAAAGAAACCTCGAGACTAGCTGTACCAGACATTACAATTGAAATATTAGAGCTAGAAACAACATCAAAAGTTTTATCAATAAACAATGTAACATTATTAAATTTATTAAAATCAGAATAAAGCTGTTTATTTAAATTACTAACTCCACAAACTTTAAAATTATAATCTTTTAATTCTTCAATGATTTTTTTAAATATTGGTAATGAATATTTTAACTCTGACTCTCTACTTCCAGGCAATAAAGAGATTGTATTTGTAAAGTTATTTTTATCTTTCCTTTTTTTACTTATTTGACTAATAAGAGGGTTTCCGACATACGATATATTACAATTATATTTTCTAAAAAAATCTACTTCAAAAGGTAGTATAGAATAAATTTTATCTACATATCTTGACATAGTTTTTGCTCTAATTTTATTCCATGCCCAAGCCTTTGGAGGAATAAAATAATGTACTTTATATCCATTAATCTTTGAAAATTTTGCAATTTTTAGATTGAAACCAGGAAAATCAATAAGTAATATAACTTTAGGGTTATAATCAATTATGTGACTTTTGCAAAGAGATATTTTTTTATAGATATGATTAAGTTTAAATAAGACTTCTATGAAACCCATAATATTATAGGTTCTATAATTTTCTAAAACTGTAGCCCCAGCTTTTTTCCATCAAATCTCCGCCCCAACAATGAATTTTTAAGTTTGGTTTTTCAGATAATAACTTTTTAACAATTTGTGAACCATGTAAATCTCCAGATCTTTCACCACATATAATAAATACATCAGATTTATTTTTCGCCATAATATTCAACGAAATTTCTAGGGGTTTCATAAACTCTAATTTTATGAAGCCTACACTCAGAATTATCTAAGGATTTAATCTTTGCATCAAGGATTTCCCAAAATTTAATAGTAACATTTTCTGTGGTAGTTATAATTCCTTCTAAAAAGGGAACATCTAAATTTAAATTTTTATGATCAACCTTATCAATAATTTCTTCTTTCATTATCTTAGATAAATATTTTAAATTAACAAGCATACCTGATTCTGGATTAATTTTTCCTTTAACTGTAACTTCAATCTCATAATTGTGACCGTGCCAATTTTCATTTGAACAAACACCAAATTCACTCATATTTTTATCTTTGGACCACTTCGGATTATACAACTTGTGTGCTGCGTTAAAATGTTCTTTTCTAACTATATATATCATTTAATTAATACTTTAGGTGATTTATCAATTGAAACCTCAACATGTTCAGACTTTGCAGTACTTAACTCAAGGCCTTTAAAATCAGGAGTAAGAGGAAAACTTTTATAATTTCTTTCAATCAAAACTGCAATTTGAATTTCTTTTGGACTATAGTCAAGTAATTTATTTATGGAATACATTAATGTAGCTCCGCTGTTGATTACATCATCAATTAATATTATAACTTTATTTTTTAACTTAATTGGATTAGGTTCTGGTATTATTTTATTAATTGATAGACTAGTTTTATCAATATCAATAAAAAAAGTTTTAAATTTTATTTTAGAATTTTTTTTAAAAAAAATATTAATCTGCTCTGCTAAATATTTTCCATTAGGTAGAACTCCAAATATATATATTTCTTCCTCATTTAAATTTTTTTCAATAATTTCAATAGATATTCTTTTTATTTTATTTATAATATCTCCTGAATCAAGGACAATATTTTTCATCAATTTTGAACTGGTATTACTTTATTATCTTTAAATGTAGAAAGAATGACCATTGACTGTAAACTATCCGTCACCTCGATTTCACTAACTTTGTCAAGCATTAATTCTTGATAAGATTCAATATCTTCAGCAACTATTCTCAATATGAAATCTCCACTACCCGTAATATGATGACATTCAACAATATTTTCAACATCTTTAATTTTATCAAGAAAAGACTGAAGATTTTTTTTGTTGTGGCCTTTTAATGAAACCATTACAAAAGTACTTACACCTAATCCAACTTTAGACATATTTAACTTTGCATGATATCCACTTATTATTCCTCTTGATTCTAATTTTCTTACTCTTTCAAGTGTTGGCGCAGGAGATAGTCCAATTTGCTTAGATAACTTCGCATTAGTTATTTTAGCATTTTTTTGTAATATCTCTAAAATTTTTTTATCAGTCCTATCTATTTTCATATATAA
>CACOFQ010000001.1 GCA_902626505.1 uncultured Marinoscillum sp. | reverse complement strand
TCTGATAAAAATATTATTATTCATCCTCAATTTTCAAAACAAAAAATTATTTTTGGGTATCCTGATAATTTTGAAGATAAATTTGAAAAAATTATTCTTTTCTATAAAAAAATTGTTCCTGCAAAAGGTTGGAATACTTATAGGACAGTTAATGTAAAATTCAAGAATCAAATTATTTGTGACAAAACTTAGTCAATGGACAAACAAAAAAAATATTATACTGCGTTAGATATTGGGACATCAAAAATATGTGCAATAATTGCTGAAAAAACTGCAAGTAATAAATTAAAAATTATTGGTTTTTCTGAGACAGACTCAGAAGGAGTTTCTGAAGGAATGATTCAAAATTTAATTAAAGCAACATCAAAAATTAAAGAGGTTATAAAAAATGCTAGTGAAATGGCACAAGTTCCTATTGAATATGTGAATGTTGGAATTGCAGGTAAACATATAAGAAGCTTTAGCACACATCATTCAATTGGATTACAGAATAAAGAAAATGAACCTGTTGAAATAAAAACTTCTCATATTAAAAAATTAGAGGAAAGATCAAAAATGGCAGTTATACCAACAAATCATAAAATTATTCATAGTATGCATCAAAAATTTACTATTGACGAAGATCATGAGTCAGTTGATCCAGTTGGAGAATATGGAAAAAAATTAGAAGCTGACTTTCATATAATAAGTGCAAATAAAGTTGATATAAAAATTATGGAGGAGTCAATAAAAAGATCCTACGTCAAGTGTAAAAATTTAATTTTAGAACCTATTGCATCTAGCCTGGCTCTACTTGATGAAAATGATAAGGAAGATGGAATATGTTTGGTAGATATAGGAGGAGGAACAACAGATATCTCCATATTTCATGATAATATTATTAGACATACTGCTGTAATTCCTCTTGGAGGCGATATAGTAACTCAAGACATTAAAGAAGGTTTAGGACTTCCTAGACATCATGCTGAAGCTTTAAAAATTAAATTTGGAAAAGCATTATATGTTAAAAGACCTATTAAGGAATATGTTAAGATTAAGGGAGAAGGACAAAGAGAAGATAAGAAAATTTTATTAGATAATTTATATAAAATTATAGAAGCTCGAATGGAAGAAATTTTTGAAAAAGTTCATCAAGAAATTTTAAATAGTGGTATGAGTGAAAAATTATCAGCTGGTATTGTAATTACTGGTGGTGGTTCACAACTACTAAATTTAAAACAACAGGTAAAATATATTACTGGATTAGATGTAAGGAAAGGATATCCATCTTCGTACTTAACAAAATCAGATATAGTAAATCTTGAGTTTCCTAAATATTCTACTTCTGTTGGTCTTTTATTGTGGGATTATGTAAATTCTTTGAATAATTTAGATGATAATGATAATATATCATTTACTAGATCCTCACTTCCAAAGGTTAATAACTTTGGAAAATTAGTTACCGAGAGAATAAAAGGGTTTTTAAAAGACGATGATTTAACTGAATTTAAAGATGAAAATTAATAACTATGGCATTTGAATTTGATATACCATCACATCATAAATCAATAATTAAAGTTATTGGAGTTGGAGGGGGGGGAAGTAATGCAGTAAATTATATGAATTCAATTGGAATAAGAAATGTGGAGTTTATCATATGTAATACTGATATTCAAGCATTACACTCTTCGAACGTTAAAAATCAACTTCAAATAGGAATGGAACTCACAAAAGGACTAGGTGCTGGGGCTAATCCAGATAAAGGTAGAGAAGCAGCATTAGAAAGTAGTCATGAAATTAGAGATATGCTTAGAAATGATGGGACTAAAATGTTATTTATAACAGCTGGAATGGGAGGAGGTACAGGCACAGGAGCAGCACCTATTATTGCACAGATAGCTAAAGAATTAGATATTTTAACTGTTGGAATTGTAACTCTTCCTTTTGATTTTGAAGGAAAGTCTAAAATGGAAAAAGCATTAATTGGAGTTGATGAATTAAAAAAAGGATGTGATAGCGTAATTACAATTTTAAACCAGAGGCTAATTGAAATTTATGGTGATCTAAGCCAATCAAAAGCTTTTGAAAAAGCAGATGATATTATTTCTACAAGTGCAAAATGTATTGCCGAAATAGTAACAGTCCCTGGACAAATAAATGTAGATTTTGAGGATGTAAAAACGGTAATGAAAAATGCAGGGACTTCAGTTTTAGGTTCTGCAGAGTCTTCTGGTGAAGATCGAGCTAAAAATGCGATTGAGAGTGCAATCAATTCACCTCTATTAAATGATAGAAGTATTATTGGTGCAAAAAAAATTCTTTTAAATATTGTTTCTGGTGGTGGAGATAATGAATTAACTACTATTGAGCTTAATACAATTACAAAGTTGGTTAATGAATCATCTTCATCTAATGTTGAAATAATTTTTGGTACAGCAATTGATGGTGAATTAGATGATAGCGTAAGAGTTACAATAATTGCTACAGGTTTTAATAAAACAAATATTGAATTTGAAAATTTCAACGAATCTGATGATAATAATAATCAGACAAATTTATTTGAAGAAAATAATATCGAATTTATTAAAAGAGAAAGATGAGAAATTTTTACTCTAGATATAAACATTAATAAAATTGATGTGGCTCCTAAAATCAATGCTGTTGATAAATTAGTCAAAGCAATAAATAGACATATTAAACCAATCCAAAGAAACGGCATAATTAAAGTTTTAATGTTTTCTAAATCGTATTGTTTTTTTGAAAGAAAGCTAGATAAATAAATTATAAGTGAAAGTTTTGCAAGATCAGATGGTTGAAAAGCCATATTTATAATTGGTATACTAATCCATCTAGAAGCCTCATTTATATTAACTCCAAACTTATATGTTAAAAATAAAAGTGGTAACGAAACATATAATCCAATTAATGCAATCTTTGAATAATATTTATAATCAATTTTATGCGCAAACCACATCGCAATAAAACTAAATACAATTAATAAAAAATGTTTAAGTAAGAAAAATTCAGTATTACCTCCCTTTTGTTGAAATGCTAGTAAACTTGTTGCACTGTACACTGCTAGTAAACCTATTATAGAAAGAATAATAGCAATTAACCAAATATATTTATCTCCCTGAATATTTCTTTTTAACCATTCAATCAATTTATCTCAATTTTAAAGTTGCTAAAGTCATAATTGCAAGTAAAATAGAAACCATCCAAAACCTTGCAACAATTTTAGTTTCATGAATCCCTTTCTTTTGATAATGATGATGAAGAGGAGCCATAAGAAATAATCTCTTCCCTTCTCCATATTTCTTCTTTGTATGTTTAAAATATAATACTTGGATAATTACTGATAAATTTTCAATCAAAAATATTCCACAAAGAAGAGGAATCAATAATTCTTTCTTTACAATAATTGCTAATACAGCAATAATTGCACCAATAGATAAACTACCTGTATCTCCCATAAAGACCTGAGCAGGGTATGAATTATACCATATAAAACCAATGCATGCTCCTACAAAGGCAAAAGAAAAAATAACTAATTCACCTATATTTGGAATATAAAGTATATTGAGATAGTCAGAAAAAATAATATTTCCAGATAAATAAATAAATATTGATAATGTAATTCCAACTATTGCTGATGTGCCAGCTGCTAGACCATCTAAACCATCAGTTATATTAGCTCCGTTAGATACTGCTGATATTATAAATATTATTATTAAGCTATATAAAAGCCATGTATAATTATGAAGAGTATATGGCAATAACCATTTATAATCAAACTCATTATCCTTCACAAAAGGTATTGTTGTAATTAAATCTTTTGTATCAATATGTTCAATACCATCTTTTAGATTTTCTTGAGATATAGATTCTGTAAAATTCCTAACAACAATTGAGTCATCAGTTATGATAATATATGAAACAACTATTCCTATAATTATTTGACCAATTATCTTAAACCTACCTTTTAAACCATCTTTATTTCTATTTTTAATTTTTAAATAATCGTCAATAAAACCTATTAAACCGACAAATACAGTAACAAATAACATTATTAAAATATAAATATTATCAAGATCTGCAAATAGAATAGTGGGAATAAGAATTGAGATGAGAATAATAATTCCACCCATCGTTGGTGTTCCTTTTTTTTCTATTTGTCCCTCTAAATCTAGATTCCTTATATTTTCTGATAATTGGAACTTACTTAAAATATTAATAATTTTTTTTCCAAATAAAATGCTTATTATCAAAGAGAATATAGCTGCCATACCTGCCCTAAATGAAAGATACTGAAATACTCCAGCTCCTATTAAATCGTAATTATTATTTAAATATTCAAATAGATTATATAACATTATTTATAAAATTAACTTTTTAATAATTTCTTTATCATCATGAGGTAATGATTTATCTCCAATAATTTGATATTTCTCATGTCCTTTACCTGCTACAAGAATAATTGAATTAGTATTAAACTTATCAAAAGCCATTTTTATAGCAATTTTTCTATCTGCTTCTACTTCATAATTATCATTTATAACACCATCAATAATATCTGATATTATTTCATCTTGATTTTCATTTCTTGGATTATCTGAAGTAAAAAATACAAAATCACTATACTTAGTAACAATTTTACCCATTTCAGGTCTCTTAGATTTATCTCTATCACCACCTGCACCAACAACCGTTATGACTTTTTTATTTTTCTTGAATTTTAAAATATTCAAAAGAACATTTTCTAAAGCATCAGGAGTATGAGCATAATCAACAATAGCTATTTGATTATTTTCTCCTATTAAAAATTCAAATCTACCACTTGGAGTATTTAATTCAGATAACTTTTCAAGAATTATATCCTTATTAATTTTTAAAATATTTGCGAGAGAATATACAGCCAATATATTATATGCATTAAAATCACCAATGATTTTAAAAGTAACATCTGTAGTTCCAAAATTTAATATTATACTTTCACTATTACTCTCAACTATTTTAGCATTAAAATCAGAAATATTTTTTAATCCATATGTCACAATTTTGGATTTTGTATTCTGAGTCAAATATTTTGATCTTTTATCATCTAAGTTGATTATTGAAAATGAATCTTTATTTAAATCATCAAATAAAATTTTTTTTGAATCAATATAATTTTTAAATGTTTTATGATAGTCAAGATGATCATGTGATAGATTTGAGAAGATAGCGGCAAATATATTTTTTCCATTTATCCTTTTTTGATGAATAGCGTGTGAACTTGCCTCCATAAAGCAATATTCACAATTTTTCATAACCATTTCGTTTAAAATTTTTAAAAATTCAATAGGATTAGGTGTTGTAAGTTTTGCATCTAAAATAAAGTCATCTATTCTATTTTCTATTGTTGACATCATACCAACTTTCACATTAATCGACTTGAAAAATTGATATAAAAAATATACTATAGACGTTTTACCATTAGTGCCAGTGACAGCAATAATTTTAATTTTCTGATCAGGATTTTCATAATAATTTGAGGAAATATTATAAACAGATTCTCTTATATCTTCAACCTGTATAAAGGTAATGTCTTTAATTAAATTATCTGGAAGTTTCGTACAAACAATTGTGTTTGCCCCTTTTGATATTACATCTTCAATAAATCTATGACCATCAAAGTCATTTCCTTCAATTGCAAAAAATAGAAAATTTTTATTAACAAAATTCGAATTATCAGTAATGCCATTAATAGGTTTATCTAAATCACCATAGGATGATAATATTTTAATACCCTTTAAAATTTCAATTAATTTTTTCATCCTAAATTTATATTAATTGAATTAAAGTTTTTTGATAATTTACCTGGAGGAATATTTTGATACTTAACTCTTCCCTTTCCTTTAAAAGATACTTTTAATCCTCTTGACTCAAGTAAAAATATTGCATCCTTTAAAGTCATGCCAACAACATTTGGAACATATATAGAATTAGTATTTATTTTTTCCCAATAAATTGAATTGTCAACTAATTTAGTTCTAACCCAATCACTTTCATTCGTTGAATGATTTGATAGAGCCATATTATTAGATAAATAGACAAGATCCTTTCTAAATCCAGATCTAATCTGGGGAAAAGAAAATTTAAATTCTTCATTTTCTATTTCAGTAAAATATTTTTCATCAGAAATAAATATTTTATCAGCTATTTCTTTAAATACTGGAGCAGCAACATCACTCCCCCCAATTCTATATTTTTTTGGATTATCAATTACAACTATACAACTATATTTAGGATCTTCTGAAGGAAAAAATCCAGAAAAAGATGTATAATATCTATTAATATATCTTCCCTCATAAACTTTTTTTGCTGTTCCTGTTTTACCTGCAATTTTGTAATTACTATGTTTTATATTATCCGCGGTTCCATTTTCAACTACACCTTCAAGTAATAATTTCATGGTATTAATTGAATTTTTTGTTGCTATTTTTTTGGGAGATGATTTAGCAAATTCTAAAATTGTTTCGTTAGCATTTTTGACTTTTTTTACAATTTGAGGTTCAATATAATATCCTCTGTTAGCAATCGCATTATAAAAAGTTAAAGTATGTAGAGGAGTAAGCATTAATTCATAACCATGAGCAATCCATGGTAAAGAAACCTTACTCCATGTAGAATCTAAATAATTTTTAATTTGAGGTTTTGATGAACCAAATATTTGAAAATTAAAATTATCATTAAATCCAAATTTCTTTAAATAATTAAGATAATTCTGAGGCTTATCTTTAAAGGTATCATCAATTAACATTGCTACTCCTATATTTGAACTTTTTTCAAATACTTCTTTTATAGTAATCTTGCCAAATCCTTCAGGCTTGTGGTCTTTCATTATTTCAGTATAAAATCTAAACTCACCTTCTCCAGTATCAATGCTATCATAAACTGACCTATTAGTTTCCTCAACATATGCTAATAAGCTAGCTAGTTTAAATGTGGAACCAGGCTCATGCATTCCTTGAATCGCATAATTATAGTTCTCAGTATAATAACCTGATTTATTTTTACTAAAATTAGAAATCGCTTTTATTTCTCCAGTCTTAACTTCCATTAAAATAACAGATCCATTATCTGCATCATTTGATTCTAAACCTCTCAAAAGAGCAGACTCTGCAATATCCTGTAAATTCACATTTATAGTTGTAACAATATCATTTCCATTTTTAGGCTGAATTTCTGAACCATCATAAATTGGCATCCAGTGGTTTCCAGCTAACTTTTGCGTTAAAATTTTCCCATCTATACCATCTAAGTAAGAATTGTAACTATATTCTAATCCAACTGTGCCTTTATTATTTTCATCTACAGAACCAATTGTTCTATATCCTAATTTCGAAAAAGGTCTAAATCTTTCATCTTTTTTCTCAAAAAGTATTCCACCATTTAATCTACCTTCTCTAAAAATTGGCCAATTTGATAATAACTTTTTTTCTTGATAGTCAATTTTTTTTCTGTTTAAGAGGAGATATCTTCTATTGTTTTTTCTTGCAGAAATAATATCATTTTTATACTGATTTTTTGTCTTATCTTTAAAAAAAGATGAAAGTAAAAAAGATAAAGAATCAATATTTTCATCTAATAATTTCTGAGATGCAATAGATGGGTCAATAGCAACCTTATAAAACGGCAATGATGTTGCTAAAATACTTCCATCATCAGATAAAATATTACCTCGACTAGCTTTTATATTATCAAACTTAAAATTGATATTTTCTGATTTTGAATGCCAATATTCTCCTTGTCTAAATTGGAGATCAAAAATACTATATGTTATAGCCAAACTAATTAATAATAAAAAAGCAAAAACAATTTTGACTCTAAATAAAATTTCCTTTTTGATATTCATTCTTCAATTGTAATTTTTTCCGGTGGTAATTTTGAACTCTTTAATTTTAAACTTTTTACTCTTTTTAAAATTTCTGTTTCTTTTCTTGAAAACATATAATTATTGTTAAGAGTAATGTAGTCTGTCCTTAACTCTTCAACTTCTTTTTCTAATCGACTTATTTCTCTGATATTTTTTTCTACAGAATGTTGATTACTTATATATATAATTAAAAAAAACAATAAGTATAAAACTTTAAATAAGTCAAAATTAAATGAATCTGATAATTGATTTTTCAATGATTCTAATAGGTTATTTATATTATTCTTTATACTCATAATCTTTCTCCTATTCTAAGTTTAGCACTTCTTGATCTAGAGTTCAAATCTATTTCTTCATCTGTTGGAATAATTGGTTTTTTGTTTATACTCTTGAAAAATTCTATTTTTTGCCCATATAAATCTTTATTATAATCAGAATTAAAACTAGATTTATTTATAAAGTTTTTAACTAATCTATCTTCAATTGAATGGTAAGAAATTATTACTAATCTTCCAGATCTATTCAAAAAATCTACTGATTTTTCTAACATCTCTCTTAATGAATTTATCTCATCATTTACTTCAATCCTTATTGCCTGATAGAGTTTAGATAAAAATTTATAGCTTAATTTTTTTTCTGAAATATTTTGAATTGCTTTCAAAAGATCCTCATTATTTCTTATCCTCTTCTTATTTCTATAAGAAATTATTTCTCTAGCTATAATTTTAGAGTTTTTAATATCTCCGTATTCAAATAAAATATTCTGTAGGCTATCTTGATCATAATTATTTAATACTTCTTCTGCAGATAAATCGTTTTTTGTAGACATCCTCATATCTAATCTATTATTACCTATGTAAGAAAATCCTCTTTCTTTATTATCAATCTGGTGAGAAGAAACTCCTAAATCAGCTAATATACCATCTACCTTATTTATTCCTCTCTCTTTGATATGAAGATCAAAAAATTTAAAATTACTTTGTATTAAGAAGAAATTTTCTTTTTTGATTTTATTTTCATTTATAGCTGAATTATCTGTGTCAAATGAAAATAATTTTCCAGTTAAATTTAATTTATCTAGGATCAACTTTGAATGACCACCACCACCAAAAGTTAAATCAACATATGTTCCTGAAGGTTTGATACTTAATCCATTAACTGATTCATTAAGTAAAACTGGAACATGATATTTCATAAATCATTAAATATCTAAATATTTTTGGGCAAGAGATGAAAACTCTTTGCTATCCTCAATTAAATTATTTTTATATGATTTAGGATTCCATAACTCAATAATATTCCCTACACCAATCAAAATGACTTCTCTTTCAATTCCACAATGAGATATCATATTTTTAGGAATTAAAAATCTTCCATTAGAATCAAATTCAATTTGAGATATACCACTAAATAAGTTTCTCTTTAATTTTCTTTGCTCTGAACTGAACTCATTCAATGAGTTAATTCTTGTATATATATGTTGGAACTCAGTAATAGGATAAATTATCAAATTAGATTCAAAACCCTTTCTGATAATTATACTTTTCTTAGAAGCTTCAGGCAAGACTGATTTGAGCCTTGACGGTAAAACCAGTCTACCCTTAGCATCTAATTTACACTCATGTTCGCCTGTGAAAAAAGCCATATCAGAGTATTAATATAAACCACTTGTTGACAAATGTAACAAACATTTATACATTTTACACCACTTTTCCCCACTTTATCCCACTTTTTTTGAAAATTTTTTAAATGTTTCTTTTTATGATATAATTTAATAGTCTAATTAAGCTTTTCTTATATTCAGAATCCGAAAAATTCTTTAAAATGGAATATGCTTCATCAATCATTTGAATCATTTTTTTTTCACTGTACTTAATTCCATCATTTTCTTTAACAATCTCAATAATTTCATCAATAGCACGATATTTTTTAAGATTTTTAAGTATTTTTCTTTTAGTACTAGTATCAACTTTTGATAAGGTATGTATTAAAGGAAGAGTTATTTTTGCTTGCTTAAAATCATTTAGAGAAGGTTTACCTGTATCAAAGGAAAGGTAGCCAAAAAGATCATCTCTAATTTGAAAAGCTTTACCAACTAAAAGTCCAAATTCATGCATTTTTTTAATTTTTTCTTCTGTGGCTTTAGATGAAATTGCACCCATCATACAACAAGAAGAAAATAAACTTGCAGTTTTTTCTTGAATAATTTTAAAATATGTTTCTTCATTAATATCCAGGCTTCTAGATTTTTTTAATTGTGTAATTTCACCTTCACTCATTTGTTTAACAGCATTTGATAAAACCCCTAAAAATTTAAAGTCTTTATTTTCAACTGATAACTCAAGGCCTCTTGATAATAAATAATCTCCAATTAATACTGAATATTTACTTTTCCACAAGGCATTAATTGAAAAATATCCTCTTCTGTAATTTGAGTCGTCTACAACATCATCATGAATTAAAGTAGCTGTATGTAATATTTCAATTAATATTGCTGCTCTGTATGTTGAATCTGTTATTCTTCCATTAAGTCCAGCGGTTAGAAAAACAAAAATTGGTCTAATTTGTTTACCCTTTCTTTTTAAGATATAATTGACAACAGTATCAATTAATGAATTTTGACTAGAAATAGATGATTTTAATTTCAACTTAAAATCTTTCATCTCGTCTTTAATAGGAATTACTATGTCATTAAGATTCATAAAATGATACTAATTTAAATTAACTTTATATACTACGTCATTATATTAAAAAAAGATGAATGATATAAGAAAAAAGAAGTACAAAAAGATAGTAAAACAATCTAAGTTTTGGCCTATAGTTGAACTTTTTAAGAAAAGAAAGTTATTTATGCATGAGGTTTCTCAAATATCTCAAAAAAAAATACTTAAAAAAATAAATGATAAAGATCTTTATGATGAAATTATTAATACAGTTTATAAAGAGAAGCTAAGAATATCAAATATTAAATGGAAGGCAGATCCTTCAGATGATCAAAAATTTTGGTATTCGCTAAAAGAAAAAATTATCCCTTATGAAAACGATAAAGATAATCCTAAATTAAAAGATGAAATTTTACCAATTATCATTGATAGATACACCAAAGAAATTACTGGAAATTTTAAAAGAAGCCATCATGGATTTGCAAGAAGAATAATTACATCATTTCTAGCAAGACTGTTAAATACTGCAAGATTAAGAAATCCTTTTGGAAATTTAAATCTTGATAGTACAATTCAAATAGTTGGTAAATATAAGAGACTTAGAAAACTATCAAAATCAGGAACAATTGTTATGGTACCTACTCATTTTTCACATTTAGACTCAGCTCTCATTGGTTGGATAATATCTCATTTAGGATTACCCGCTTTCATGTATGGTGCAGGTTTAGTATTATATAATTTAAAAATTTTTGCTTATTTCTTCAATAGTTTGGGAGCTTACAAAGTAGATAGAAGAAAAAAACACATTTTATATTTAGAGACTCTAAAAACGTATACAGAAAGGGCGATTGTTAATGGATGTCATAATTTATTTTATCCAGCTGGAACTAGATCTAGATCAGGAGCAATTGAAAAAAACTTAAAACTTGGATTGTTAGGCAGTACATTAGAAGCTCAAAAAGAATTGAATAAAATCAATAAAAAAATTTATATTATACCAGTCACATTCAACTATCAATTTGTTCTAGAAGGACCAGCACTAATAAATCAATACTTATCAAAAAATAAACAAAATAAAGATTTAGGATATTCTGATACTTTTAAAATTTTTACTTTTCTATTTAAATATTTTACACGCTCAAATAGAATGGCTGTTTCTTTTGGTAATCCTCTGGATATTTATGGAAATATTGTAGATAACAAAGGAAACCCAATTAAAAAAAATAATTTATCTCTAGAAAAAAATAATAAAACGGAGATTTTAAATAATTTATCAGAGAAAATAATTGATGAACTTATGGCAGGTACTGTTGTTTTTTCCAGTTTTATTTTATCTTTTACCGCATTTGAATTAATTAGGAAAAAATTTGATAAAATGGATATTCAAAATATAGTTGAACTCCCAGAAGATGAACTAAATCTTAATATAGAATACTTTAAAACTAAGTTTAAAACTGTATTAGAATCAGTAAAAAATTTATCAGAGAAGAAAAAGTTAAAAACATCTGATGAGTTATTACTATCTATCGATGATCAGATAAAAATTGGATGTAAAAACTTGGGACTTTATCATGCAATAAGGCCTTTAGAATTAAAAAAAGATAAAATAATAATTAAGAATATTAAAATGCTCCTATATTATAGGAATAGACTTGATGGGTATGGTCTAAATAAGGTTTTATAATTATAAATATTTATAAAATTTAAATTATTTATTGACATTATCTATAGATCGTAATCTTTTACTTAGAGATGGATGAGAATAATTTATAAATTCAAATAATGGGTGTGGTGTAAGATTAGTTAGGTTATCTCTAGATAATTTTTTTAGTGCACTTATCATAGGTGATTTTTTATAAGTACTAACGGCAAAATTATCAGCTTCATACTCGTTCTTTCTACTTTTGATGTATGCTAAAATGTTAATTACTCTACTTATAGGAGTATATAAAATAAAAAATGCTAATATCTCTAAATGTCTAAAAGATACATTTCCTCCAAGGGCATAACTCACTTCACTATTAAATAAAATTTCAGACATCAAAAATAGCATTAATCCGGTAGTAATTATTGAAATAAATAAGTTTGATATTACATGTTTTAATTTATAATGACCTACTTCATGAGCAAGAACTGCAACTAATTCAGGAATAGTATGGTTTTTAATTAATGTATCATATAAAACAATTTTCTTGTTCTTGCCAAAACCAGTAAAAAAAGCATTTGCTTTATTTGATCTTTTAGAACCATTAATCACAAAAATATTAGATAAAGAAAAACCAACACTACTTGCGTAATCATTTAGACTCTTCTTTAAATCTCCATCTTCTAAAGGAGTTAACTTATTAAATAATGGCACAATTAATGAGGTATAAA
The DNA here is from genome assembly GCA_902626505.1 of uncultured Marinoscillum sp. Lineage (GTDB taxonomy): Bacteria > Bacteroidota > Bacteroidia > Cytophagales > MED-G16 > MED-G16. The sequence goes on along the minus strand of CACOFQ010000001.1, from coordinate 170,095 downwards.
ACATATTTAATAAAATCATAAGTACAGATAGAAAAACCCAAGCATAAATCCAGAAATTTTGGGGATAAAGTAAAATTAGAATAAGTATAGGAACTAATAATAATAAACCGATTATTATAGTTAGCAGATAACCTTTTAATTTATCAAAGATAAAAGTCCTTATCGTCATATTATTGAAACCATATTTTTCTTCAATGACAAAAACTCTATAGAGTTGAAATGGAATAGATATAAAATCATTAATAAAATAAATTGAAAAGAAAAATAATATAGATGGACTAATTTCATTTTCAAAAGTATAGTTTCTAACAATTAAATCAAGAGACCCAAAATATCCGTTGTATAAAACAATATTTAAAATGATAAAACTAAAAGAAGTAGTAATTAGATTAAATCTGAAGTTTTCCTTTTTATATTCTTGAGATTTTAAGTACTCCCTTTCATTATAAATATCACTTACATTTTCAGGAAGTTTATTATTGAAACTATTATAATTTAGTAAACCACTTAATAAATCAACCAAATAATTTAAAATAATAATTGCAAAAATTATTTGAAGAATTGCCTCTGAACTCATAATTAAAATTACTTAAAAATTAGGTATAGGACATTCTAAAAATCTAACATTTTTAGGAGGCAATTTTTTTCCAAAAAAATGAAAATTATATATTAATGAAATTTCATGTGAACCTCCCGAAGCATTATTGATTTCAGATAAATTATAATCATAACTGTAAGATAAATTAAGTTCATTTAGTTTTAAACTCAACGAACCAATTAAAGAGTTAAAATTGTTATTTGAATCAATAGGAATACCTCTATACCATATACCTATATTAATAGGTTTTAAATCAATATAAGTGCCTATGTCTAATTGTTTAAAAACTGAATGTTGTTTATAATGAATAGATGGTGATAATCTTAAATTTTCAATATAATATCCAAAATGAATTGAGTATAATTTATTTAGTTTGAAATTTTCATCAAGAAATGAAATATTAGGATTGTTTAAATTAAATATTGAAGCACCTATCCAAGCTTTATCAGAATATGCAAGTAGACCTGCAGCTAATCCAAGATAACTTCTTCTATTATACATTAATATATTTTCATTTGTTTGAGATAAAGAACCATCTTGATTTAACTGATCATAAAAAATTAAATTATCACTATTAAAATTAGAATTTGAATATGAAACTTGAATTCCAGATTTTAGAATCCAATTATAATTTAAATTAATTTCATATGATATAGATGGTGAAATATTTGAAGTTGATAAACTAGATAAATTTTCTATCTCCTTTGAAAAATTCAGACCAAAAGAAAAATTAGTTTTCAAAAAATTATAATCAGCCCATGAAGAAAAATAGTGTAAACCATCTCCAATATTTGGCCATTGATTTCTATAAATAATCCCTATTCTACCGAATTCACCAATTCCTGTCATAGCTGGATTTAGATTGAGAGGTGAAGAATAAAATTGTGAATAATTCAGATGTTGAGATATTGAATTAAATGAAATTATAAATAAGAAAAAAAAATATTTAAAATGTTTCATTTATTTTCAAACGTATTTTTTAAATAATTTATATAGTTATTATTTATTTTATGCTTAATTATTTCAGCAATTTCAAATGAGGTAGTTAATAAATTTTTTCTAGCAACACTCAATGATTTAATATTATCATTTGATTCACTTGTTGAAAAAATTAAATCAAAAGATTTTAATAGAATATTTAAATATTTGTAATCTAGAATTCCACCAATAGCTACTGAGAAAATATTTTTATTTTTTAAGTAATTAACTAAAGAAAAAGGAGCCTTCATATTTAGAGTTTGTTCATCTATTCTACCTTCACCTGTAATTAAAATAGACCCTTCATTAATATTTTCACAATAATTTATTTTATTAAATATATATTCAGAGCCAAAATGTAATTCTGCATTTAAAAAAAGTTTTAAAAAACCTGCAGCACCACCTGCAGCACCACCTGATTTAATATTTGAAATATTTTTATTGAATTTTTTTTTAAATTTTAAACTAATTTTTTTTAAATAATTTTCAAAAATTGGAATTTGTGAATTTTTTAAACCTTTTTGTTTTCCATAAACATTTACACATCCATTATTACCAAAAATAGTATTATTAACATCTGATAAAATTGTAAAATTGATATTTTTCTTATTTACTATTGAACTAGAAAAATCAATACTATTTGCATAAACAATAGGATTTTTATCCTTTATAATATTTTCCTTATCATCATAAAATTTCACTCCAAGAGCAATCATTGCACCACACCCACCATCAATAGTTGCAGATCCACCTAAAGTTAAAATAATATTTTCAACTCCTCTTTCAATAGCTGACTTTACTTGTAATCCAAAACCTAATGAATTTGAAAAATTTAAATCGTTTTTATTAAAATCAACTTTGGCTAAACCACAAGTATTTGCAAACTCAATAATTGCTGTTTTACCATTCTCAATTATTATGTATTCAGATTCTATTTTTTCACCTATAGAATTAACTGAACTTTCTTTAATTGAATCGTAATCAAAATAATACTTGAAAATTTCTAAAGTTCCATCTCCACCATCTGCGATTGGAAGTTTCTTTATATTTAATTTTGAATCATAATTCAATAGTCCTTCAGCTATAATATTACAAGCATCAATTGAAGAAAATGTTCCCTTAAATGAATTCGGAGAAATTATTATTTCCATTAAAACAAATTATTCAATACTACGTATTGAAAAACAAAAAAATAAAATTAATTATAAATTGAAATTATATTAATAAAAAAAAATTTTTCATATTTGGCAACTAAAAAAAATCTAAAACAACCAGAATGAGTTCAAATCTTGTAATAGTTGAGTCACCTGCAAAAGCTAAAACCATTGAAAAATATTTAGGAAAAGATTTCAAAGTTACATCATGTTATGGTCACATTAGAGATCTTGCTAAAAATGATGAGTCAATAGATAAAGAAAATGGATTTCTTCCAACTTATATACCTTCTCCTGATAAGAAGAAAGTAATTAAAGAATTACAGTCACTAAAAAAAAAATCATCTAAAGTTTATCTAGCAACTGATAATGATAGAGAAGGAGAAGCTATAGCCTGGCATTTAAAAGAAATATTAAAGCTTAGTGAAGAGGAATATGATAGAATAATTTTCAGAGAAATTACTAAAACAGCAGTATTAAATTCTATTGAAAATCCAACAAAAATTAATATGAATTTAGTTAATGCACAACAAGCTAGGAGAGTTTTAGATAGATTAGTAGGATTTGAAATTTCACCAATTCTTTGGAAAAAAATTAAAAGGGGTTTATCAGCTGGAAGGGTCCAGTCAGTTGCAGTAAAATTTGTTGTAGATAGAGAAAATGAAATTAATTCTTTTAGGCCTGAATCATCATTTAAAACTACAGCTAATTTTTCATATAATAGTGAAACCTTTTCTGCTGAACTAAATGAAAGATTTAAAACAAAAAATGAAGCTGAAAGTTTTTTAAATGAATGTAAAAATACAAACTTCAATGTAAGTAAAATTGAAAAAAAACCATCAAAAAGGTCTCCTTCAGCTCCATTTACTACATCCACCTTACAACAAGAAGCAAGTAGAAAGATTGGTTTTTCTCCCTCACTCACTATGTCTACAGCGCAAAGACTATATGAAGCTGGACATATAACATATATGAGAACAGACTCAGTTAATTTATCAGATGAAGCTTTGGAAAATTCAAAAAATGTGATTGCATCAAACTATGGTAATGATTATTTCAAACGTCGAGTTTATAAAACGAAAACTAACTCTGCACAAGAAGCCCACGAGGCAATAAGACCAACAAATTTTAAAATAGATAATCTAGGAAAAACAGATACAGAAAAAAAATTATATAATTTAATATGGAGGAGAACTTTAGCTTCTCAGATGAGCGAATCAATATTTGAAAGAACAATTGTAAATATAAGTAATGGTAAGAAATATGAATTTAAGGCTTCTGGAGAAGTTATGGTCTTTGATGGTTTTCTAAAATTATATAATGAAAATTCCGAAAGCACCAAGTTGTTACCTAAACTACAAAAAGATTTTTTATTAAATGCTGAAGAAATACTTTGTAAACAAGTTTTTACTAAACATCCACCTAGATATTCTGAAGCCAGTCTCATAAAAAAAATGGAAGACTCAGGAATTGGTAGACCATCAACCTTTGCTGAAACTATTAGAAAAATTAAAGAAAGAGAATATGTTGTTAAAGAAGAAAGAAATGGTAAGATCATAGAAAGCAATGAATTAAGACTTATCTCAAATGAAATAAAGGATGAAATAAAGGATGAAAAGACTGGTTTTGAAAAAAATAAAATATATCCAACTAATATGGGAATGTTTGTTACAGAATTTCTAAATGAAAATTTCAATTCAAGTTTTATGGATTATTCCTTCACAGCAAAAACTGAATTACAATTAGATCAAATTGCATTTAAAGGAAGAAATTGGAACAATATGATTGAAGAATTTTATGATATATTTTCAAAATTATCTAATAATGTGCCTGAGGAAAGATATCAATTAGAAAAAGATTTAGGTGAATTTGAGGGAAAGAAAATGATTGCTAGAGTTGCTAAGTTTGGTCCTGTAATTCAAATTGGTGAAAAAGATGACTCAAACGAAGGCTTTCCAAAATATTTTAATATGTCCTCCGAAAATTTAATAAGACACATATCAATTAATGAAGCTATAGAAATTATAAATAAGAAAGAAGAAAATAACTCTCTTCCAATTTTTGAATATGAAAAAGGAAATATTGAGCTTAAAAATGGTAGATATGGTTTTTATCTTAAATTCAATGAAAAGAATTATAAGATAGATATTGATAAATATCCCGAACCTAAGAATATTTCTCATGAACAAGCAATTGAAATAGTAAATACACCAATTGAGAAATCGAAAGATATTCTAAAAGAATTTGACAATGGACTTCAAATTAGACTAGGAAAGTATGGGAAGCCTCCTTATCTACTTGCAGTTAGAGGTACTGAAATAGGTAATATGTTTAAAGAAAAAAGAAAGAAACCTTTTGTAGGTATTCCTAAAAATATTTTAGAGAAATATAAAAATAGCATTCAAAATATTTCGGATAAGGAAGTAGAAGAAATTATTGATAATTTTCTGAATAAATAATTCTATTCAAAATTTATAACATTATTTGACTTATCAATATCTGCCATTTTTCCTGATGGATTTATTTCAATTTTTTTAATCTTTTTATCAGAAATATTTAAATTAATTTGATAACTTTTATTTACCCATTCCCAATCATCTAATTGAATAAATTTATTTTCTTTTTCTCCTCTCATTATTGAAAGTGGTATATAATAATTTTCAAAAGAAAGATCATCGTACAATACTTCTAATTCAATAGGCATTGGCATCTTACCTATTCTATTTACATATATTGAAATTTTATCGTTCTGTTTTTCTTTTATTTGTAAAGAATAGTCTATTTGATGTGTAGTTTTTACCCAGTAATCCAAGTACCAATCAAGTTCTATTTCACTTTCCTTTTCCATTATTCTTAAAAAATCATATTCATCTGGGTGTTTAAACTTCCACTCATTATAGTATCTTCTAAGACCATGAAATAATTTATCTTCTCCAATTATATATCCTAACTGCATTAAAAAAATTGCTCCTTTGGTGTATGATCCAACTCCATATGCCTGATTCGTTGAAAAGTGATCTGAATGAGTTGAAAGTGGTTCTTCTAAACCAGTTTCAATAAAATTATAATATCTACTATATGACCCCTTTAATGGGTTTATAGAATCTAAATTATATATTTCATTAAATTCATCATGAAAAGTTATATTTTGTGCAAATGATGTAAACCCTTCATCCATCCAAGCTAAATAACTTTCATTAGTACCTAAGACCATCTGATACCAAGAATGTAGGACCTCATGAATTGTAACAGACAACAAACTAGGGTATGATCTTTCACCAGTTATCAAAGTCGCCATAGGATATTCCATTCCTCCATCACCTCCCTGTATAACTGAGTATTTAGAATATGGATATTTTCCAAATTTTTTATTAAGATACCTAAAAGCATCTGCAGTATCATCTTGCAAACGCTTCCAATTATTTACCATTTCACTATTAGTATTTTGATAATAAAAATGAAGTTCTAAGTTTTCAGAATCAACTTTTAGTATATCATGAATATAATCTGGATCAGCTGCCCACACAAAATCATGAACATTCTTTGCTTCAAAATTCCATATAAATTTATTTCCCTCTTTTATTTTGTTGAGAAGTATCCCAGTTGCTCCAATAATATAATTTTTATGTATAGAAATAGAAACATCAAAATCTCCCCAGGGAGCATAAAATTCTCTAGCAATATATGGATTAGCGTGCCATCCATTTTTATCATACTCGGCCATTTTAGGAAACCACTGTGCCATTGAATAATCGATACCCTCTTTATTATTCCTTCCACTTCTTCTAATTTGAGCAGGCACCTGACTAAAATATTCGAGATATAAAGAAGTAGATTGATTTGGTAATAGTGGTTTTATTAGCTCTACTTCCAAAATTGTCCCTTGAATATGATGATTTAAGTCTTCACCGTTTTGTTGAATTTTATTAATTTCATGAAAACCAATCTCATTTTTATTCAATTTAGAAATTCTATCCATAACCCTTCTGTCAGGATCAGGTAAAGACCTACTTCTTACATCCATCATACTACCGGGTTGAAAAGCATTAAAATAAAGATGGAAAAAAACTTTAGTTAAAGTATCAGGAGAATTATTAAAATAATTTAGGGATTGATTACCAATAAATTGATGATTTTTATGATCAAAATCTATTTTAATTTTATATTCAACTCTTTGCTGCCAATAAGAAAAAGATTTAAATGATAAGAAAAATAAAAATAAAATTGAAATATATTTAGACATCTACATTAGCATATTTAGCATTTTTTTCAATAAACTCTCTTCTAGGAGCAACTTCATCCCCCATTAGCTTTGAAAATAATACATCAGCCTCTGCTGCAGATTCTATGGTCACTTTATTTAGTAATCTTTCTTTCGGGTCCATTGTCGTAGACCATAATTGTTCTGGATTCATTTCACCTAAACCTTTATATCGTTGAATATTTACAGAAGATTCTTTACCATCTTTTGCCAATTCCTTAACTAATCTATCTTTTTCATCCTCAGACCACACGTATTCAACTCTCTTACCTTTTGAGATTAGGTATAGCGGAGGCAGTGCTATATATAAATATCCTTTATCAATCAATGGCCTCATATATCTAAAAAAGAAAGTAAGAACTAATGTTCTAATATGACTACCATCAATATCAGCATCAGTCATTATTATAACTTTGTGATACCTTAATTTTTCCAAATTAAGTTCTTTTTCATCCTCCTCAGTTCCAAATTTTACACCAAGTGCAGTAATTATATTTTTAATTTCGTCATTATCATAAATCTTATGTTCTTGAGCTTTTTCTACATTAAGTATTTTTCCTTTCAATGGTAAAATAGCTTGAAAAGTTCTGTCTCTTCCTTGTTTTGCTGATCCACCTGCAGAGTCACCTTCAACAACATATAATTCACATAATGCAGGATCTTTTTCTGAACAATCAGCAAGTTTTCCAGGTAGTCCAGTTCCTGTTAAAACATTTTTTCTTTGCACCATTTCTCTAGCTTTTCTTGCAGCATGTCTAGCCTGAGCTGCTAAAATTACTTTAGAAATAATTTGCTTTGCTTCTTTAGGGTTTTCCTCAAGAAAGTCTCCTAACATCTCTCCTACACATTTGTCAACTGCTCCCATAGCTTCAGAATTACCAAGTTTTGTTTTTGTCTGTCCCTCAAATTGAGGTTCAGCAACCTTAATAGATATAACAGCAGTTAGCCCCTCTCTGAAGTCATCACCTGATATATCAACTTTAACTTTGTCTAACTGGCCTGATTTTTCAGCATATGACTTTAATGTTCTTGTTAATCCTCTTCTAAATCCTGCAACATGAGTACCTCCTTCTATAGTATTTATATTATTTACATATGAAACTACATTTTCTGAGTAAGATAAATTATATGATAAAGCTACTTGAACAGGAGTATCCTCTTTTTTTCCTTCCATGTAAATTGGATCAGGAATTAATTTTTCTCTTGAACTATCTAAATAATTTACAAATTCTTTTAAACCACCCTCAGAAAAAAAAGTTTCTGACCTAGGTTCGTTATTTTCATCAAGATCCCGTTTATCAATTAATTCTATTTTTATTCCGGCATTAAGAAAGGATAATTCTCTTAACCTTGAAGCTACAGTATCATATTTATATTCATGAGTAGTAAAAATTTCTTTATCAGGAGAAAATTTAACTATAGTTCCTCTATCCTTTGTTTTTCCAATTTCCTTAACATCGGCTTCAGGAATTCCTCTTTGATAGCTTTGCTCGAAAATTTTTCCTTCTCTATGTACAGTAGCAGTTAGATTTTCAGATAAAGCATTTACACACGATACACCAACACCATGTAGACCACCAGATACTTTATATGTATCCTTATCAAATTTTCCTCCAGCATGTAAAACTGTCATCACAACCTCTAATGCAGACTTTTTTTCTTTTGGATGGATACCAGTAGGTATACCTCTTCCATTATCTTTAACTGTAATTGAATTATCTTCATTTATTTCAACTGTAATCAAATCACAGTGGCCTGCAAGCGCTTCATCAATAGAATTATCTACAACTTCCCAAATAAGATGATGTAACCCTTTATTTCCTACATCTCCAATATACATTGCAGGTCTTTTTCTAACAGCTTCAAGCCCTTCTAGAACTTGAATATTACCTGCTGAATATTGTTTTTTATTATCAGAATTTTCTGGCATTATATAGTTTGAAATCTAGACTATAAAACTAATGAAAAATTAGGATTTTTAATAGTTTTAGAGCATAATAATTGATATTTCTTATAAAATATAAAGTTATAATTTTATCTATTTCTTTGTTATTAAAATATTACTTTTATAAAAAATAAAATATGGGTATAAATAGAGATTTTGAATCGGTTGATTTCTTTAATATAGATGAAATCTTGACAGACGAACAAAAACTGATTAGAAATTCGGTAAGGGACTTCGTTTCTAGAGAAATATCTCCTAATATCGAAGAATGGTTTGAGAATAATCATTTTCCAATTGAGATTGTAAAAAAAATGGGTAATTCTGGAATTTTTGGCCCAACTGTAAATGAAAAATATGGTGGTGGAGGATTGGATTATATTTCTTATGGGCTTATTATGCAGGAATTAGAAAGAGGAGATTCAGGAATGAGATCAACAGCAAGTGTTCAGAGTTCATTAGTAATGTATCCAATAGAAGCATACGGTTCTGAAGAACAAAAGAAAAAATATTTACCAAAATTAGCATCTGGAGAGATCTTAGGATGCTTTGGATTAACAGAGCCAGATTATGGATCTGACCCCGGGGGTATGGTGTCAAAATTAAAAGATGAAGGAAATTATTATATTCTCAATGGTTCAAAAATGTGGATTTCAAATTCACCTGAAGCAGACATAGCAATAGTATGGGCAAAAGATGAAAATAAAAGAATTAAAGGTATTATAGTTGAAAAGGGAATGGAAGGGTTCTCTGCTCCTAAAACCGAAGGTAAACTTTCATTAAGATCTAGTCTAACTGGAGAGTTAGTATTTAATAATGTTAAAATCCCTAAAGAAAATATTTTACCAAATAAAGATGGACTTGGAGCACCATTAGGATGCTTAGATAAAGCTAGATACGGAATATCATGGGGAGCAATTGGAGTAGCAATGGACTGTTATGATTCAGCAAAAAAATACTCCCTAGAAAGAAAACAATTTGGTAAACCAATTGCTTCATTTCAATTAATACAAAAAAAATTAGCTGAAATGCTTACAGAAATAACCAAAGCACAATTACTATGCTGGAGACTTGGTAAGCTTATGGATAGTGGTAAAGCAAAGTCATCTCATATATCGTTAGCTAAAAGAAATAATGTGGAAATTGCATTAAAAATCGCAAGAGATGCAAGACAGATACATGGTGGAATGGGAATAACTAATGATTTCCCGATGATGAGACATATGATGAATTTAGAATCCGTCATTACATACGAAGGCACACATGATATTCATTTGCTAATATTGGGAAATGAAATTACAGGCATATCAGCATTTTCTTAATATGAAATATTCTGAAAATTTTATTATAAAAAATTTAGATAATAAGCTTTTTATAAGAAGCTGGATTCCTGAATTTCCACCTAAAAAAAATATACTTGTAGTTCATGGTCTTGGGGAACATTCTGGCAGATACAAAAATTTTGCAAAAATTTTTGTAAAAAATGGGTTTGGTGTTTTTGCACTTGACTTAATTGGTCACGGAAAAAGTTTTGGGAAAAAAGGACATTTAAAAAAATTTGTTAATTATTTAGACTCTATTGAAGCTAGTTTAATCTATATAAGAAAAAAATATCTAAATACTCCAATTATTTTATTTGGTCATAGCTTAGGTGGACTAGTTTCATTGAAATTTTTAATTGATAGAGAAAGTAAAGAAATAGATAAGTCAATTATATCATCTCCCTGGATTGAAACTGCTATTAAAATTCCAAGTTATCTATTATTGATTCATAAGGTTCTACATAAAATTTTTCCAAGTCTTCAACTTCATAATAATTTAGTGACGCAGCATTTATCAAAAGATAAAAATGTAATTGATAATTATGAAAATGATCCATTGGTACACGATAGAATTTCACTCAATCTTTTTTCTGAAATTATAAAAACAATTGATAATGTAATTAAGAAATCATCAAGAATTAAGTTAGAAACATTGTTATATCATGGAGAAAATGATAAAATAATATCTCACAAGGGTACCAAAAAAATTGCTTCTTTAATTCCTAATAATAAATTTATATTATTTGAAGACATCTATCATGAGCCTCATAATGACAATGAGAAAGATCTTGTTTTTAAGCAAATGATTGAATTTATCAATAAACAATAAATTTTATATATTTATACAAGAAGATTTTAGAAATGAAAGAAAAATTCTTTTCAGTGATACTGATAATAATTGTGTTGTCCTGTGCTTCAAAAAAACAAGAACTAAATTCAGGATGGATTAATTTATCTGATGATAGCTCATTTAATAACTGGCATACATACCTGTCTGATTCTGTAATAGGATGGAAAATAGAGGATGGAGCTTATGTTTATTATCCTGGGGAAAGAAATAGTAATAATGGATTAGTATCTAATAAAAGTTATACTAGCTTTATTTTATCTCTTGAATGGAAAGTTGAGGAGAATGGTAATAGTGGGATATTTTGGGGGGTAAATGAGTCTAGGGAGTATTCTGTACCCTATCTTTCAGCCGCAGAAATTCAAGTTTTAGATGATGATATTTATGGAAAAGAAGACACATCTAATTTCCATCATATGAATGGTGCTCTTTATGATATGGTTGCCCCAACCGAGCTATATGCAAACCCAACTGGAGAATGGAACCATTATTTGATTGAAATTAATTATAATGAAAATATTGCTAATATTGATTTAAATGGCAAAAGGTCTATTAGTTTTCCACTTGAGGGCCCCGAATGGGATGCTTTAATTTATAATTCTAAATTTAGAGACTGGAAAGGTTTTGCAAAGACTAGAACTGGGCCTATTGCATTTCAAGATCATGGCACAAAAGTTTATTATCGTAATATTAAAATCAAAGAACTATGATTAGATATATAATTTATATAATACCATTACTTCTTATATTTTCATTTAATCCAATAAATAATAAATTTGAAAATTATGTTGAGACAGAGATTCCCTATCTAAAGGAATTGTATATTGATATTCATAAAAATCCAGAAATATCTTTAATGGAAAAGGAAACGTCAATAAAGCTTGCAAATGAATTAAGAAAAGTTGGCTTTGATGTAGAAGAAAATTTTGGAGGATATGGTATAGTAGGAATTTTAAAAAATGGAGAAGGCCCAACCATACTATACAGAACTGATATGGATGCTCTTCCTATGGAGGAAAAAACTGGACTCCCTTATGCAAGTAAAGTAAAGACAAAAACCTTTGACGGAAATGAAGTAGGGACCATGCATTCATGTGGACATGACATGCACATGACAGTTTGGACTGGTACAGCAAGAGCAATGGTTGAAAGAAAAAATGAATGGAGTGGAACGATGATGATGATAGGTCAACCTGCTGAAGAAATTGGTGCAGGAGCAGCAATGATGCTTAAAGCGGGACTTTATGAAGAGTTTCCCATTCCAGATTATGGAATAGCATTACATGCTTCACCAACAATTCCATCAGGAAAAGTTGGCTTTGGAAAAGGTTACATAATGGCAAATACTGAATCTGTTGATATTAAAATATTTGGACAAGGTTCACATGGAGCAGCACCTCATATGTCAATAGACCCAATTGTAACTGCATCTATGATAGTTATGGAATTACAGACCATAGTAAGTAGAAATTTAAATCCTCTTGATGATGCAGTCATAACTGTTGGCTCAATTAAAGGTGGGACAAAACATAATATTATCCCGGACGAAGTTAATCTTCAACTTACAATTAGAACGTATAAGGATGAAGTAAGAAATTTAATTCATAAAAGAATTAAAGAAATCTGTAACGGAGTTGCAGCTTCAATGGGATTAGATGAATCAAGATGGCCTAAAATTATAATGCCCGAACAATATACTCCTGCTAATTATAATGATGAGTTACTTATTGATATTATGACTAATGTTTCTAATTCAATTATTGGAGAAGAAAATGTTGTAACTGCTGAGCCACAAATGGTTGGAGAAGATTTTGCTAGATATGGAAGTACTAAAGAAAATATTCCAACTGCAATGTATTGGTTAGGGACAGTTCCAAAGGAAAGAATGGATAAATATAATTCTGGAGAATATGCTCTTCCAGCTCTTCATTCTCCATTTTATTATCCTGATATAGAAAATTCTATAAGAACAGGTGTAAAGGTAAGTACTGAATCATTAATAAAACTATTTAATATGTAAACGTTTTTTCTCTATTAGAAAAAGAAAAAATATGTGATTTTGTTTGATTTTTAGAAATTATAAGAGTTACATTTTTTTGAATTTTATATATATCAAATAGTATATTATTTTTTACACTTATTTTATTTATTCTTAATTGAGATTTAAAATGAAATGATGTTTCAACCAAATCATTTATAAGTTGCAAATCAATCATCATATAATTAATTTTCGATTTATCAATAGTTAATTTGAATTTACTTTTAATATAAGCTTCTATTTTTTTTGATTCTTTTTTTAATTTTTGATTTGTATCAATTGAAATTGATTCACCATGGAATAATCTAAGTCCATCTTCAAGATCATCTCTAAAAATTCTAATTTTTACTTCAACATTATTATTATTTAAAATTATTTCTGATGTACTTATATAAATTGGATGTAATAGAAATAAAAAGTTTAGATAAAAAGCAATCATTATATTTTAATTTAATAATAATGTATAACAAATTTTTAATAAGAAAAATATTTTTGCTATAATTGAAATAGACAATCCAAAATGAACATTAACTCGAAATCCAAAAAAGAAAGTACATTTGATGCTATTGTTGTTGGCACAGGAATTAGCGGTGGATGGGCTGCTAAGGAGCTAACCGAAGGTGGTTTAAAAACCTTAGTTTTAGAAAGAGGGAGAGATGTAAAACACGTAAAAGACTACCCAACAATGAATAAAAACTCTTGGGAACTTCCTTATAGAGATCAACTTACAGCTAAAGAAAGGAAACATTACAAAGTACAATCAAGAACAGGATATACATTAAAACAATCAACTAAACATTGGTGGATAAAAGATACAGACCAACCATATAATGAAAAAAAAGGGTCTTTTGATTGGATAAGAGGTTATCATGTTGGTGGTAAATCAATTATGTGGAGTAGACATGTATATAGATGGAGTAAAATTGATTTTGAAGCTAATGCAAAGGATGGAATAGGAATTGACTGGCCAATTAGATATAAAGATATTGAAAAATGGTATGGGCATGTAGAAAATTTCATTGGAGTAAGTGGAATGAAAGAAGGGTTATCTCAACTACCTGATGGTAATTTTTTGCCATCTCTTGATATGAATTGTGTTGAAAGAGATTTTAAAAAGAATTTATTTGATAAGTTAGGTAGAACATACACATCTGGTAGAGTAACAAATATCACAAAAAATCATAATGGAAGAGGGAAGTGCCAAAGCAGAAACTTATGTATAAGAGGATGTCCTTATGGAGCTTATTTTAGTTCTAATTCATCAACATTACCAGCTGCTGAGGCAACTGGGAATATGACTCTTAAAGCAAATTCTATAGTTCATTCTATAATCTATGATAATGAAAAAAATAAAGCAACTGGAGTTAGAGTTCTTGATAGTGAAACTCTAGAAATAAAAGAATATTTTGCTAAAATAATTTTCCTTAATGCATCTACTATTAATACAACACTCATTATGCTAAATTCAAAATCTAGAAGATTTCCAAACGGATTTGGAAATGATAGTGGTGAGCTTGGTCATAATATTATGGACCATCATTTTAAGGCTGGAGCTAGAGCACAAATAGATGGATATGAAGACTATTATTATTATGGAAATCGACCGGCAAATGGATATCTGGCAAGGTTTAGAAATTTGGGAAATGAAAGCATGAATTATCTTAGAGGTTTTGGATATCAAGGAGGTGCAAAAAGAGGTGGTTGGGCAAATTCTGGAGAAGGAGCTTTCACAGGTGAAAATTTACTAAAAAAAGCATCAACCCCAGGAGGTTGGACAATGAATTTACTTGGATTTGGAGAAATCCTTCCTTACCATGATAATAAAATGTATCTTGATAATGAAAAGTTAGATAAATGGGGAATGCCAACTGTAGTTTTTGAAACTTCTATAAGAGAAAATGAAAAAAAAATGAGAGAAGATATGAAAAACTCAGCAGCTGAAATGTTAGAAAAATGTGGATTTAAGAATGTTAAAGGTTATGATAATAAATACGATATGGGGAATGGAATTCATGAAATGGGAACAGCAAGAATGGGAAAAGACCCTAAAACTTCTGTTCTAAACAAATGGAATCAAGTACATTCAGCTAAAAATGTATTTATAACTGACGGAGCTTGTATGACCTCAGCAAGTTGTGTAAATCCATCAATAACATATATGGCACTAACTGCTAGAGCTGCCAATTACGCAATAAGTGAATTAAATAAGAGAAACCTATAATGAAAAGAAGAGAATCATTAAAAAAAATATCTGCTTTCCTCTATGGTAGCTTAATTATACCTAGCTCCTCAATCGTGATGAATTCATGTTCAAGTTCAACCAAAGAACTCAAATGGGAACCAGAATATTTTGAAATTGATAATGCATTCTTCATAAATGAATTGACCAATACAGTTATTCCTAATACAGAGTTTCCTGGTGCTTTAGCATTGGGAGTTCCACAAGAAATTGAAAAATATGTTTATAATGTTTATGATGATAAAAAATTAAATAAATTTTTATCTGATCTTATTGTATTGAAAGAATATCTTGTCGAAAATAATTTTTATGAATTTACTTTATCTGAAAAAACTGTTATTTTAAATTCTATCCAAAAAATGAAAAGAAATAATAAAATTAGAAGAATATATATGTCATTTAAAAAAGTAATAATTGAATCTTACTTTTTGACTGAAGTTGGTTCCACTCAAGTTCTAAAGTATAATGGTCCTTCTGTTGTCCTAGGTGAATATAAGGGATGTGTTCCATTCAGTGAGATAGGAAAAACATGGGCAATTTAAAATAATTATATATGAGTAATAAATTAAAATCACCAGTTGAAAATTTTTTAAAATGGGAAAGCTCAAAGAAGAATGAAACTTTTTTAATTCAACCTATTAATGGGAAAAATTATGAATTTTCATGGGAAAGAGTTGGAGCTGAAGCAAGAAAAATTTGTAATTATATTAAAAGTCTAAATTTTCCTAAAAATTCAAAAATTGCAATTATATCAAAAAATTGTGCGCATTGGATAATTACTGACTTAGCTATAATGATGAGTGGAAATATCTCAGTTCCTATTTATGCCAACGTAAATGGTAAAACAGCAAAATATATATTAGAACATAGCGAATCTAAAATGATATTTATAGGAAAACTAGAAGAGTCTGATTGGGATCAAATTGAAAATCATATCCCAAATGAAATAATTAAAGTTGACTTTGGTTATTATGATCTAAAATGTGATTTCCTAAAATGGGATGAAATTATTTCAAAACATGACCCTATTAATAAAATTCATGATATTAATATGGATGATACGATCACAATTATTTATACATCTGGTACAACTGGAATTCCAAAGGGTGTAGTTTTAAATTATAAAGCTGCTGCAACAGCTACAAAAAATTTAGATCTACTTTTTCCACTAAATGAAAATGATAGATTTATTTCATATCTCCCTTTATCACATATTGCAGAAAGAGCATTGGTTGAGCATGGTGGTATACTATCTGGAGGAAAAATATTTTTTGTTGAAACTTTAGAAACATTTGCAAAAAATTTGAAAGACTGTAAGCCAACAATATTTTTTGGAGTACCAAGAATTTACACAAAATTCATGACAAAAATACTATCTATTTTCCCTCAATCAGCAATAAATTTTATTATGAGTACACCTTTACTCAACAATATATTCTCATTTGTAATTCGAAAATCATTAGGTTTAAATAAATCTAGAATATGTATTACTGGAGCTGCATCAATACCTATTTCAACTTTAGAATGGTTTGACAGATTTAAAATAAAAATATATGAAGCATATGGAATGTCAGAAAATTCTGCATGCTCTCATGGAAATTATCCAGGGAATATCAAATTTGGAACAGTTGGAAAAGCAATGCCAGATACAGATATTAAAATTACTGAACAAGGAGAAATAACTATGAAAAATGATTGTATCATGCAGGGTTATTTTAAAGAAGATAAACTAACCAATGAAACAATTAAAAATGGATATTTACACACTGGTGATAAAGGTGTAATTGATAATGATGGTTATCTTACCATTACAGGAAGAATAAAAGATATTTTCAAAACAGCTAAAGGAAAATATGTTGCGCCAAATCCAATAGAGCTTAAATTAAGTAAAAATAGTTTTATAGAACAAGTTTGTGTAGTTGGTGATAATCTAACTCAACCAATAGCTCTTGTTATTTTAAGTGAAGGAAAAAAAATTGTATCTGAAATAAAAAGTAGCTTTGAAGAGTTAATTGTTTCAATTAATGATCAGCTAGAACATCATGAAAAAATAAAAAAAATAGTTATACTCAAAGATTCTTGGTCTATTGAAAACAATATTTTAACACCTACTTTAAAAATTAAGAGAAATATAGTTGATGAAAAATATAAAAAGTTTTATGAAACTTGGTTTGATTCAGAAAATAAGATAGTATTTCAATAAAATTATTTTTTTTCTAACCCAATATATGGATTATAACCATTCAATTTTTTTTGATAAAAACCTGTGCCATTAAATTCTCTAACTTTACCATTTTCCAAACAATACTTAGAACAACAACCCTTATATTTTTTTGCACCATTAGCACTAAGTGGAAAATGTTTATTACATAAAACATTAGCACAGTTTACCATTCTATCTGTTTTTTCACCTGTTACATAGCACTTTCCAATAACTTCTGGATTAATTTCATTTACATCTTTCACAATCCTATCATCAAAAACATAACATTTTCCTTCGAAATTTTCTCCTCCCTCCTCGATTCCATACTTTATAATTCCTCCATGAAGTTGGTAAACATTATCATATCCATTTTCTTTTAGAAAAGCGCTTGCTTTTTCACATTTTACACCTCCTGTGCAATATGTTATTATTTTATTTGATTTATTAACCTTTTTTTTAATCTCATATATTTTTTTTGGGAAATCTCTAAAGTTATTTATATCCAAGGTCATAGCATTTTTAAATTTACCTATTTTATGCTCATAATTTGATCTTACATCTAATACAGTAACATCATTAGGAACCTTTTTTATAATCCTTTTAAAATCAGAAGGCTCAATATATTCACCCTTTTTATTTATAAGATTCTTATCATCTATTCCTGAATTTACAATTTCATCCTTTATTCTAACATTAATTTTATTAAATGCATTTTTATTATGACTTTCAATTTTAAAGTCTATATCACTAAATATTCTATTACTTTTTAACTCATTGATATATTTTTTACAATCTTTTATAAGTCCTGAAACTGTTCCATTTATACCTTCTGAGGAAATTATGATTCTACCCTTTATATTATTTTTTATACAGAATAAATGGTGCTTGTTTTTGAAGTCTTCTAAATCTTTAATAACAGAATAAGAATAAAAAAGTAATATTTGATATTTATTTGTCATATTATACCTTTCTTATCCAGAATTGACTCCATTTCATTTTGATATTCTAATGCCTTATCTCTTACTTTCAGTTCGAAAGAAGTAGATGAGTCTGAATAAATTATATCTCTAGAAATATTAACTATAATTCCACAATTATCATTGATAGAGTTTAAGCTTATTTCTCTAAGATCATTTCCTTGCGCTCCCACTCCAGGAATTAAAAGAAAATTATAAGGAACAATTTTTCTAATTTCCTGAATTTCTTCAAGTCTATTTGCTCCAACAACGTACATTGTATTTTCTTTACTTGACCAATTTAAAGAATCCTCAATAACATGCTGATATAGTTTTTTATCATTATTATTTTTAAAATGTTGAATATTTAGAGAACTATC
Source organism: uncultured Marinoscillum sp. (assembly GCA_902626505.1). Lineage (GTDB taxonomy): Bacteria > Bacteroidota > Bacteroidia > Cytophagales > MED-G16 > MED-G16. Next base: position 151,177 of record CACOFQ010000001.1, on the reverse strand, counting down.
ATTTGAAGTAAGTGCTAACAAAATTATCCACTTATTATCATAATTTAAATATGGTAGAGAAGAATCCTTACCCATGTATGGAGATAAAGTAATTGCATCAAAATTAAAGGTCTCAAAAAAAGATTTTGCATACATTTTTGAGGTATTTCCAATATCTCCTCTTTTAGCATCTGCAATTTTAAATATATTATTTGGAATATATTTTAATGTTTTTTTAAGTGAGATTAACCCACTAAAACCTTGAGATTCATAGAAGGCTAGATTAGGTTTATATGCAATTGCTAAGTCCTTCGTTGCATCAATTATTCTTTTATTAAATTCAAAAATTGGATCATCTAAATTTTTTAGATGATTAGGTATCTTTTCTATATCTGAATCTAAACCTATACATAAATATGATTTTTTAATTTTTATTTGGTTTACAATTTCAGAAAAATTCATTTTTATCTAAAATCAATTACTTCAATTTCTGGATATAATTCAATATTAAATGTAAAAAGAGAACTGTCTAAATCTTCCTCTAAAAAGTCATTAATAGAATAAATAAAAATACTATTTGATTTATCATGAACAGTAAAGCTAGATAATTGATTATTTTCAAGAATTTTGAATGAAATTTTAAAATAAGATTTGTACTCATCCTCAGGATAAATTTCAACTATATTTTTTCCATCTTCTTTACCAATAAACTTATGTTTATAACCTTCTTTATATACCTCAAATACATTATTAATAGAAATGTCTTGCTCAGTTGGATCAAAATCTGAAATTGTTACTTCATTTAATTCTTCCAAATAAGTCCACACTGTTTTGGAATCATTTATTATTTTTTGTCCCTCAATAAATAGTACATACTTATCATCTTTTACAGAAATTTTTCCAGAAAATGAATCTGATATATCTTCTGTTAAATTTTTCATAGTATATGTGAATGATGAAGTGAAACCTTTCATTTTTTTATAATTATCACTCATTGAATTTAACATATCAAGTGCTCTTTTATCTTCCTGGGAATAAGAAAATAATGAGTTAAATAAAATTAGAAAAAAAGATATTAGAATTTTTCTCATAATTAAAACTAACCTAATATTTAATGTAAAGTTAATTTAATTCGTTAAGTATTGTTAACCTAACTCATTAAGTAATTTTTCAAGACTATATTCATCTTGAATTAATACTTGTCTAGGTTTACTTCCTTCTGAAGGACCAACAATACCCGCAACCTCAAGTTGATCAGTTAATCTTCCAGCTCTATTGTAACCTAACTTTAATTTTCTTTGCAAAAGTGAGGTGCTTCCAGTTTGTGAAGAGACTACAAGTCTTGCAGCATCTTCAAATAATGGATCCCTATCTGACAAATCAATGTCTGCAATCTGTTTTTCATTTTCATCAATATATTCTGGAAGTAAATACGCAGAAATATATCCTCTTTGATTACCTATTAATTCACAAATTCTTTCAATTTCGGTTGTATCTACAAACGGACACTGTAACCTTATTATATCTGACCCAGATGAAAATAACATATCTCCCATTCCTACAAGTTGCTCAGCTCCCTTAGTATCCAATATTGTTCTTGAATCCATGTTAGAAGTAACTTTATAAGATAATCTAGTAGGAAAATTAGCTTTAATAACTCCAGTAATTACATTAACAGATGGTCTTTGAGTAGCTACAATAAGATGAATGCCTATAGCTCTTGCTAACTGAGCTAATCTAGCAATTGGATTTTCAATTTCTTTTCCAGCAGTCATCATTAAATCAGCTAATTCATCAATTACCAAAACGATATACGGCAAATACCTATGACCTTCATTAGGATTTAACTTTCTATTGATAAACTTCTTATTATATTCTTTAAGATTTCTAGCCTGAGCATCTTTTAGTAAATTATACCTAACATCCATTTCTGTACATAATGAGTTAAGTGTATGTACTACTTTTTTAGTTTCAGTAATTATTGGTTCCTCTGAGTCAGGAAGTTTAGCTAGAAAATGTTTTTCTATCCTATTAAACAAAGATAATTCAACCTTTTTTGGATCTATCAATACAAATTTTAAAATTGATGGATGCTTTTTGTATAAAAGGGATGACAACATTACATTTAGACCTACAGATTTTCCTTGACCTGTAGCACCTGCAACTAATATATGAGGCATTTTAGTTAGATCAGCTATATAAACCTCATTAGAAATTGTTTTTCCTAAAATTAAGGGAAGTTCATAATCACACTTAATAAATTTTTCTGTGCTCATTACTGACCTAAGGCTTACTACCTCCCTATTCTTATTTGGCACTTCAATTCCTATGGTTCCTTTCCCAGGTATAGGTGCAATAATTCTTATACCTAAAGCAGAAAGACTTAATGCAATATCATCCTCTAAATTTTTAATCTTTGATATTTTTACTCCAGCTTCTGGAACTATTTCATATAATGTAACAGTAGGTCCAATAGTGGCTTTAATTTTGGCTATCTCAATTTTAAAGTTTTTGAGAGTTTCAATTATTCTATTTTTATTTGAGGTTAACTCATCTTTTGAAACTTGTATTTTTTGATTGGTGGTATCATTTAATAGATCGACCTTAGGGTATTTATAATTAGAAAGGTCTAATTCTGGATCATATACGTCACTTGTGAGATTTTTTGATTTTTTTTCATCTACTCCTTTTTCCACTTTCAGATCTATTTTCTCACTATTATCCTCTTCTTGATCATTATCCTCAACTGTATCTTCATCTATATCTTCATCTATATCTTCATCTATAGAAGATATATTTTCTCTAATTTCTTCACTTATGTTAACATTATCTGTATTCTCCTCTTCATAAATTTCTTCATTTACAGAATCTTCTTCAAAATCATCAAAGAATTTATCTGATGATTTATTTTTTTTAAAAGGTAAAGATGGTATTGAATATATATTATAGAAAAAAACAATAAATAAAAATAGAAGTAATAGGAGAATTATGATTGAGGAGACACCTAATAAATTATTTAGAAAAAGAGATAAATTATACCCAATGCCACCAGTATAATTAACCAAAAAATAATTTTCAGGAAATAGATTTAGAAAAAATCCTAATATTGAAGAAATCCAAATTATACCAAAAAAAGTAAAAATAGAAATTTTAGATAATGGATAAATAATAGTTTTAAAAAGTAGCCTAATTGATATTACAACTAGTAAAGGCACTAATAAAAAAGAAGATATACCAAAACTTACAAAAATTAAATAATGAGAAAGGAATGCGCCAAAAATACCTAACCAATTTCTAGATTCTTCTCCTAGAGCTGAAAAAGATAATCCAGAATCTATCAAACTTTGATCAGCCTTACCGGTAAAGAAATATGACAAAAGAGATAATAAAATAATAAAGGATAACGTAAGACAGATAGCTCCAAGTGAAATTTTAATTTTTTTAATTATTGAGTTTTTACCTCCTTCTTCTTCGTAATAATCGTTATTATATGAGCTATCAACCATTTATCAAATTTAATAATACATAATTATTTAATAATTGTCTTTTTCTAATTTTAATATTGAACTATTTATTTTTTTTATCATTGATGGACCCTCATATATCCAACCAGTATATACTTGAACAAGATCAGCGCCTAATTTAATTTTTTCATTTACATCCTTAGCATTAAATATCCCCCCTACTCCAATAATCACTAAATTATTTTTACAATTTTTTTTCAAGTATTTAATGATTGAATTTGACATTTCAGATAGAGGTTTACCACTTAAACCTCCTTTACCAAATTGATTTATATTATTAGTTTTTAACCCTTTTCTTGATATGGTTGTATTTGTTGCAATTACTCCGTCAATTTTGTGTTTAGTACACACATCAATTATATCATCTATTTCATTAAATGAAAGATCGGGAGCAATCTTTAAAAATAAAGGAACTGGGTTTGCATTTTGATTATTTTCAGCTTGTATATTTTTTAATAACAAATTTAGATTTTCTTTATTTTGAAGCTCTCTAAGAGCTGGAGTATTAGGAGAACTAACATTAACTACAAAATATTCAACATGATTTCTAAGCTTTCTAAAGCATATCATATAATCATTTAACGCTTTACTATTTGGAGTTTCTTTATTCTTTCCAATATTAGCACCTATAATTAAATTACCCTTATATTTTTTTATCCTTTCTAGGATTATATCAACTCCATCATTATTGAAGCCCATTCTATTTATAAGTGCTCTATCCTTAGAGAGTCTAAATAGTCTTGGTTTTGAATTACCACCTTGAGGTAATGGTGTTATTGTACCAATCTCAACATGACTGAATCCAAAATATTCCATTTGATTTAATAATTCTGCATTTTTATCAAAACCAGCCGCTAATCCAATTCGATTCTTGAATTTTTTGCCAATAACATTTATTTCTAAATTTTTATTTTCTAATACAAATAGTTTTTTAAATAAATATTTGATTAGAGGAATTTTAAATATGATTTTAATTGAAAAAAAAGAAAAATCATGAATAAACTCAGGTTTAAAAAGAAAAAGTATAGGACGAATTAATTTCTTATACATAATGCAAATATAGTTATAGAATTAACTCCTTGGATGAAATTTGTTTACTACTTCTCTAAGATATTCCTTATTTAAATGAGTGTAAATTTCTGTAGTTGTAATTGACTCATGCCCTAACATTTCTTGGACAGCTCTTAAATCTGCTCCTCCTTCAATCATATGTGTTGCAAAAGAATGCCTAAACGTGTGAGGACTTATTTTTTTATTTAAAAATATTTTTTTTGAAATATTTTTTATAATGATAAATATCATATTTCTTGATATTTTAGACCCTCTCCTATTTAAAAATAAGTATCCTTCATTACCTTCTTTAACATTAATTAATTTTCTATACTCATCATTATATTTCTTAATATACTTTATTGCCGATGTTCCAATAGGTACTAACCTTTCTTTTGAAGATTTACCTATTACCTTAATAAAACCAATATCTAAAAATAAATTTTGAAAAGTAATATTTGTTAATTCAGACACTCTTAATCCACAACTATATAAAGTCTCAATAATTGCTCTATTTCTTAAACCTTCAAATGAATTAAGTTCAATAGAATTTAATATTTTTTCTATTTCCTCAATATTAAGTGTTTCTGGAAGTTTCTTTGATAATTTAGGAGATTCAATTAATTCAGTTGGATCAATTTCAATTTTTTCCTCAAGTAATAAATAACTAAAGAAAGATTTTAAGCCTGAAATAGTTCTAGCTTGAGAATAGGTAGATATACCTGAATTATAAATTTCTTCTATAAAATCATTTATTAAAATAGAGTTTACATCCGAATATTTGATTTCACCTAAATTTTTTCTTTTTATAAATGAAACAAGTTTATTAATATCATTTAAATATGCAGAAACTGAATTATCTGATAATGACCTTTCTAATTTAAGATAGTTTTTGAACTCAATTATCTCATGTTCCCACATAAAATCTTATTTTTAAACTAAATTTATATAATCATGAAGTTAATTATTATAAATGGTCCAAATTTAAATCTACTTGGTATAAGAGAAAAAAAAATTTATGGAGAGGTATCTTTTGATAGCTTTTATAAAGACTTACTAAAAAAATTCAATAATATAGAACTAGAATACTTTCAGTCAAATCATGAAGGTGAATTAATAGAAAAAATTCAGGAAATTGGCTTTACTTATGATGGAATAATAATTAATGCTGGTGGATTTACACATACCTCTGTAGCATTAAGAGATGCTATTGCTTCTGTAAAATCACCTGCAGTAGAAGTTCATATTAGTAATATATTATCTCGAGAAGATTTTAGAAAAAAAAGCTATTTAAGTGATGTTTGTTCAGGTATTGTATCAGGTTTAGGATTAATGGGTTATGAAGCTGCAATTAAATACTTCTTGGAAAAAAAATGATTAAAATTTATACTGATGGCTCGAGTAGAGGTAACCCAGGCCCTGGAGGATATGGAATTGTTTTACTTTATAAAGACAAAAGAAAAGAATTAAGCCAAGGGTATAAGTTAACGACAAACAACAGGATGGAATTAACTGCAGTTATCAAAGCTCTTGAAGCTATAAAAAATGATAAAATCAATATAACAATATTTTCAGATTCTAAGTATGTAGTTGAGTCAATAGAAAAAGGATGGATTTGGAATTGGGAAAAGAAAAACTTTAAAAAAAAATTAAATTCAGACTTATGGAAAACTCTAATTCCATTATATAAAAAATTGAAAGTAAAGTTCCAATGGGTAAAAGGTCATGCTGGAAATATAGAAAATGAAAAATGTGATGAATTAGCCAATAAAGCGCAAGATGGAAAACTTATAGAAGATATAGGTTATTTAAGAGACCTAGACAGCAGATAATGCTGCACCAATTATTCCTGAATTATTTCTATTTTTTGCTGGAACAATTTTACAATTTGATACTAAATTAGATTCATATTCATTAAAATACTTGCTTATTCCTCCCCCAAATACGATGACATTTGGAGATACTAATAATTCAATATAATTTATATATTCACTGAATCTAGCAGCCCATTCTTTCCAGGTTAAATTTAGCTTTTTTCTTGCTAGGTTCGATGCGTATTTCTCTGCACAATCCCCATACATCTTCAAATGACCAAACTCTATATTAGGTACAATTTTTCCATCAACAAAAATAGATGTGCCAAGACCAGTACCTACGGTTATAACCATTACTGTTCCCTTCTTTGGAATATTCTCATTTAAATATATTTCAGCAATCCCTGCAGCATCCGCATCATTAATTGCATTACATTTTAAATTAAATTTTTTAAAAAATTTTTTTTTAATATTTATTCCAATCCACTTTTTGCTAATATTAGCAGCTGAATAAACCTTATTTTTAATAATTACTCCAGGAAAACCACATCCAACTTTTCCTTTCCATTTCAATTCATTAATAAAATGAGATTCAATACCACTAAATATTTTTTTGGGAGATCCTGACTCAGGAGTTTGAAATCTAATTTTATCTGTTAACAAATCCCCTTTATCTGTATCAACTATTGCAGCTTTTACGCCAGAACCACCGATGTCTATTCCAAGTATTTCCATTATTTTATTACTTTCAATTTAGCAAAATTTAATAGTAAAGTTTTCTCTCCAACATTTTTAAAATTAACAATTGCCTTTTTTTGATTGGAATGGAGATCAATTTTTTTGATTGTTCCAACTCCAAAAATTTGATGTCTAACATTCATTCCCTCATTTAATTCATTTATATCATTAGAGGAAATTTTATGGTTACTATTCTTTTTGAAGACATTTTTTAGTGGAGATAAATTCCTCTTTTTCTCTTTTAAAACATTAGAAACTAGAGATCTATTTGTATTAAAAGTTTCTGTATCCAAATAAGCTGGACTAATCTCTTTTATAAATCTACTTTTTTCACAATCTTTTAACATACCATATCTATAACGGGTGCTAGAATAGGTTAAATAAAGTTTTTTCATTGCTCTAGTGATAGCTACATAAAATAATCTTCTCTCTTCTTCTAAATCCTCCCTTGAGGATATCATCATTTGTGATGGGAATAAATCCTCCTCAACTCCAACAACAAAAACTACTGGAAATTCAAGACCCTTAGCCATGTGAATAGTCATTAAAGATATAAATTCATCACTTTCTTCTTCCTCTTTATCTTGATCAGTCATTAAAGATATCTCTTGGAGGAAATATTCTAATTTTTTTTCTTTATTTTCATCATTATCTACAAATTCCTTAATTGAATTTAATAATTCCTGAACATTTTCAAATCTACTAATACCTTCAATACTACGATCATCCCACAAATCTTTTAAAAGCCCAGAATTTGAGGCTATATGAGAAGCAGAAGAATATGCATCGTTATTTTTTGAAAAATTTGAGAAGGAAATAATTAGATCTTTAAAAGGTAATAGTAAATTATTTATTCTTGAACCTAGTAATTCAGATGATCTTTCTAATACTTCCCATAAACTAATCCCTTCCTTATTAGAAATAGTTACTATTTTGTTAACGGATGTCTGACCTATGCCTCTTCTAGGATAATTTATAATTCTCCTAAAAGATTGTTCATCATTTTGATTAATAGAAAATCTTAGGTAGGCTAAAAGATCTTTTACTTCTTTTCTTTGATAAAAAGAAACACCACCGAAAACCTTATATTTTAGACCGATTCTCCTTAAAGATTCTTCAATTGATCTTGATTGACTATTTGTTCTATATAATACTGCAAAATTTGAATTTGTAAGCTGATTTCTATTTTTTTCTTCAAAAATTAAATTTGAAACGATTTTTCCTTCTTCATTATCTGAAAATGATTTTTTTATTGAAATTAACTCTCCATCTTCATTATCTGTCCATACTTCTTTACTGATTTTAGACTTGTTTTTATCAATTACTGAATTAGCTGCATTTACAATATTTTTTGTAGATCTATAGTTTTGTTCAAGTTTAATAATACTTAGCTCGTCAAAATCATCTTCAAATTTTAAAATATTTCTAATTTCAGCACCTCTAAATGCATAAATTGATTGAGCATCATCACCAACTACAAAAATATTTCTACTAACAGCTGCTAATCTTTTTGTAATTAAATATTGACAATAATTTGTATCTTGAAATTCATCAATTAAAACGTGCTGAAATAATTGTTGATACTTGTTCAAAATATCAATATGTTCTGAAAATAAAAAATTAGTATTATATAATAGATCATCAAAATCCATTGCTTGAGATTTAAAGCATCTTTCAGAATATATTTTATATATATTACCAATCATAGGTCTTAGAGATGCTATATCCTCCTCTTGAAGTATAGGATTATTCTTATATTCAATTGGTGAAATCAATCGATTTTTTGCGTTTGAAATTCTATTAAAGACAAAGTTTTCTTTGTATAATTTTGGATCAAGGTTTAATTCTTTTACAATTGATTTAACTAAAGATTTAGAATCTTGCGTATCATAAATAACAAAATTTGGTGGGTAACCAATTTTATATCCCTCAGATCTTAAAATTCTTGCAAATATTGAATGAAAAGTTCCCATCCATAAACTTCTAGCATCAGGTCCAACAATTTTTTCAATTCTATTTTTCATTTCCTTTGCAGCTTTATTAGTAAAAGTTAATGCTAGGATTGAAAATGGATCAGTACCTCCTTTAATTAAATGAGCAATTCTATAGGTCAAAACTCTTGTCTTCCCAGAACCTGCACCAGCTATAACTAAACAAGGTCCTTTTTCATGAAGAACTGCTTTTTTTTGATTAGGATTTAAGTCATCTAAATATTTCATAAAAATAAGTAGATGAATCTAATACTTAATTGATGAAAAAATTAATTAGTTTTGAAAAAAATTGTAATGATGGAATATAATACTACTAGAAGTAATTTAATATTAAGAGAATATGGAAGAAACTTTCACAAACTCGTGGAATATGTAGGTAATGTTAAGGATAAAGAACAAAGAAATAAAATGTCTAAAACATTAGTTGAAATGATGAAAATAACCCAACCTAGTTTTAAGGATCAGAGTGAAGTTGAAGCTAAAATGTGGGATGATTTATATATTATGTCAGATTATAGCCTGGATATTGATAGTCCATATCCAAAACCTAAAAGAAAAAGTGAATCTGATATACCAAAAAAGCTTCATTATCCAAAATCAAAAATTAGATATAGACACTATGGAAAGAAAATCGAACTATTGATTGAGGAAGCATGTAAACTAAAAAAAGATGATGAAAAAGAAGCTGCTGTTATTCATATTGGAAAAATAATGAAATCTTTTTTTGGTATGTGGAATAAGGAGTCAATAGATAATAAAGTAATTGTTGAAAATATAAAAGAATTATCAAATAATAAACTTTCTATTGATATTGAAAAAGTTAAAGAATTGAATCTTTTCTATAAGGTAACTAAAGAAAGAGGATCAAAACATTATCACTCTAAAAAGAAGAACTTTAAATCAAATAGGCCTTTTAGAAAAAGAAGAATGTAATGGGGTCATTCAAAATTAATGGTGGGAAAAGTCTTAAAGGGATTATTCATCCACAAGGAGCAAAAAATGAAGCATTACAAATACTTTGTGCAGTTCTTCTTACAGAAGAAATTGTAACCATTAAAAATATACCAGATATTAAAGATGTAAATCTTCTCATAGATTTATTAGATGGTATGGGTGTTGAAATTGAAAAAATTGACTCAACTTCATATTCATTCAAAGCCTCTTCAATCGATATAAATTATACAAAATCTGATGAATTTTTTGAAAAATCATCAAAAATTAGAGGTTCAATTATGCTTATGGGGCCACTTGTAGCTAGATTTGGAAATGCTTATTTGGCTAAACCAGGTGGAGATAAAATTGGAAGAAGAAGAGTTGACACTCATTTTATTGGTATACAAGAACTTGGAGCAAAATTTACATTAGAAAAAAATAATACCTTATTTAGAGTATCAAGTGATAAACTTAAGGGCAATAATATATTACTTGATGAAGCATCAGTAACTGGAACAGCTAATATTGTAATGGCTGCTGCATTAGCTGAAGGAAAAACAACTATTTATAATGCTGCATGTGAACCCTACTTACAACAGCTATGTAAAATGTTAAATTCTATGGGAGCAAATATTAAAGGTGTGGGGTCTAATTTTCTAAAAATTAAGGGAGTGTCTAAATTAAATGGAACTAATCATAGAATACTACCTGACATGATAGAAATAGGAAGCTTCATTGGTTTAGCAGCAATGACAAAATCTGATATTATGATTAAGAATGTCAGTATTGAAAATTTAGGAATAATTCCTAAAACTTTTCAAAGACTTGGAATTAAAATGGAACTAAAAGATGATTCTATCCATATACCTGCTCAAGATCATTATGAAATTGACTCTTTTATTGATGGGTCAATTATGACTATTTCTGATGCAATATGGCCTGGCTTTTCTCCAGATCTTTTAAGCATTGCTCTGGTAACATCAATTCAAGCAAAGGGTACTGTTCTTATTCACCAAAAAATGTTTGAAAGTAGATTATTTTTTGTTGATAAATTAATTGATATGGGAGCCCAAATTATTTTATGCGATCCTCATAGAGCTACTGTAATAGGGTTAGATCGAAAGATCCCATTGAAAGGAATTCAAATGACTTCTCCAGATATTAGAGCAGGAGTATCTTTACTTATTGCAGCACTTTCAGCAGATGGTGAAAGTATTATTGATAATATTGATCAAATTGATAGGGGGTATAGCAATATAGATAATAGATTAAGAGATTTAGGAGCTGATATACAAAGAATCTAAAATCTCTTTCTTAGGTTTGATAATGAATGAAGAGGACCATCTAAAATAAACATTTCAACTACAAAAGAAGGAATTTTTTCAATTACTGCATAACTCTGAAGAGATACCTTAGTTGTATTTGAATCTATTTTTGTTAGGATCCATTCAGATTTTGAATCATTAATTCTAACAAAATCTTTATTTAATGGAATAAATTTTGGAGATGAATTAAGTGTAACTACAATTTCTTCATCATCTTTAAAAATTTTTACATCTGACACCAAATCTCTTTTTTTTAGAGGCCAACTCATTTCCATTTTAAAATAAACATGGAATAATGAATCATTATTTTTTTTCAATATTTCACTTTCCTCTAGCTTATACATCCACCTATATGAATTATCAAAATCTAAAATAAAATCTAATATTGAATTAATATCTGAATTAACCTCAGTTACAGCTAAATATTCAGAGACATTATTATCATTTTTTCTTAAATAAACTTTAATACTATTCTCATCTTTCCTCAGTTCCCATTTTGATTTATTAATTATATTTTCTGAAAATGAAAATATATTTGCGTAGAGAATTAAAAAATTAATTAGCATAATTGATAAAAATTATTAAATTAAATTACATAGATATATTAAGTATTGTATTTTATCATAACATGAGAAATTTAATTTTCTTCATCATTATAAATTTACTGCACATCCCAACATCAGTTTACGCACAAAATATAGTTAATGATTCTGTTAAAAATATTAAAAGCGATACAAGCATAGTTATTTCGAAAGACTTATCAATAAAAGAAGAAATATATAATGGAATATCATTTAATATAATAGATTATAATATAAATGGTGAGCAAAAAGTTTTAAAGGAAAACTTATATGATCCCTCAAATATTATTTTAAATGAAAGGGATACATTATCTATAATCATACAATTAATTGGAAGAGAAGATGAAATTATTTTTAATTATTATTTCAATGACAATCCTAACTTTAGAATTTTAGAAAATGGAAAAATAATATATGATAAAAGAAGTAAAAGAATATACTTTGAATTTATACCAGATGATAATCAAGCCATAAATAAATTTATTACTTGGAATCTCTTTGCGCATGATGAAAACTCAAAACTTAATAGATATGATTTTTTGATTGAAATTAATAATCTAGAATACCCTCCTGTAATAATTAATAAACAGATTGATAAAATAATTAGAAATAATTACTCTTTTAATTATCAACCCATAATTTCAGATGGAGATGAAAATATTCTTTTTGAATTAAAAACTGATGCTCCAATTGACAACTTTGATCCTTTGAATGGAAATATTGAATGGAAAATCGATCCAAATAATATAAACGAGTTAGAAAAAACTTTTCAGTTTATATTGAGAGCATATAAAAAAAATAAACCTGAATTATTTGATATTGATACCTTTAAAATAATTTATTCAGAAAATAATTTCCCTCCTGTTTTTGGAAAAACATCTAAATGGATAGTAGAAGAAGGAAATAAGTATCTATATAAAATACCAGTTGACGATCCTAATGTGAACGACTCTATAATTATTGAGAATGTTGGTGCCCAATTACCTAGAGGTATGAAACTTGATAGTAGAAACAAAACTATATCTTTTGATGTTGACTATGATCATGTTGAAAGAACAAATTCAACACAAAATTATAATTTAGAGCTAAAAGCAACAGATCTTTCTGGATTATCAACTCAAATTACTCTTGATGTTGTTGTAATGAATACAATTAATCCTCAAAAAGTACAAGAAAAAATTACAGAGTTAATAAATGAACTTGAAGATCAACAAAATGGACTTGAAGAAATTAATGAAAACTTAAAATGGATAGAAGCAACCTCAAAAAATAATAGAAAAATTAGAACTTTTAGTGCTGCTGGAATTACTTTTTTAGGTGCACTTATGGGTGTTTTATCTTCTAATTCAGAAGTAACAAGAAAAGCAGGCCCAATTATTGGTGCTAGTGGGGCTGTTTTGTCAGTTATTAATGAAGTTTTATCAAGGGATGATAATGCAATAAAAAATTTACTTCAAGAAACTATTAAACTTCAGTCTAATGTTAAGGTCAAATATGATAGACTTAGTTTTTATAAAAACTCAAACAATTTAAATGATTTTCAAAATCAAGAAATTGATTTATTAGTTAGGACTATTGAAAATGATAGAGAAAACCTAAATAAAAGTCTATTTACAATTTCAGAAAATTATCAAATTATTATTTCAGAAAATAGAATTAGAAATATGATCAATAAGAAAAAACAGTATGAATAGAATTATTGAATTATTAAAGGAAATAAAAGAGAATAATTAAATTTTATTATACATTTAAGTAAGCTAGTTTTAAAGATAAAAACATGAAATACATATTGAATTTAACCATTATATCACTTTTACTTTTTTCTTGTGATCAAAAACCAAATAACTCAAATAATCCAGTTATAATAGGATCATACAAAAATGACGCTGGAAAAATAGTACCTATTACAGTAGGTGAAGTAACTAACCAACAAATTTGGCTTGATTATATCAAGGCTCATAATGAGAAGGATTTAGAAAAAATTGCAGAAATTAATTCTGAAAAATGGGAAGGATATACTGCAGATGGAAGTGTTGGTAAAGGAAATGATACTCATATAGCAATCTTAGATAACTGGTTTAAAAATGAAAGTCCTAGGTGGGATGTTAGATGGATGATTGCTAACTCGTCAGAAAATGAAAACGGAGAGATAGAAGAATGGCTTACTACAGGAAATGATTTCTATAATGTTGATGCTGATGGGAATGATATTTTTGAATATAATGTACATGATGTACAATTTAAAGATGGAAAAATTATTAGAGTAAATGTTTATTCTAGAGCAAAAGAGCAGGGATTAATAGAATATAACTACCAACTTAGAAAACTAGACACAAAAGAATTTTCTTATTAATTATGTGGAGTCGGCGGGATTCGAACCCGCGTCCAGATATGGAAACCATATTCCGTCTACATGCTTAGATAATTTTTAATTTTAGAGATAGAGCAGGGAAATATCAACCAACATCTATCCTTACCTACTAAATTTCCAATATATAATTGTAGGAAAAAATATAAAGTAGATCTTCTTATGACACCAAATTAATTAACCGAAGATCACCAGCTAAATTATGATGTGGTAATTTAAATTCTTAGAATTTAAACCGCCATAGCGTATTCGTATTTACGTTCGCCGTTTAAAATTTGTAGCATTTGATTACGGATGTTACAATCACCCGACATGCAAAAATAAAATTTATCATACTGTCAATTCCAGTCGACCCCAAAAAACAAAGAACAATATTGTTGCGCAAATCTAATTTATTTAATTTACATCTGTGGAAAAATATGTTGTATCAGCAAGAAAATATAGACCTATAAAATTTGATGATGTAGTTGGTCAATCTCATGTAACAACTACTCTTGAAAATGCAATTAAAAATAATAAAATTGCTCAATCAATACTATTTTGTGGACCAAGAGGTGTTGGTAAAACGACATGTGCAAGAATATTAGCAAATGAAATTAATGGGTTCAATATTAAGAATCCACTGGATAGTTCAAATAATCTTAATATATATGAATTAGATGCTGCTTCCAATAATTCAGTTGATGATATAAGAAATTTGATCGATCAGGTTAGATATGCTCCACAATCAGGGAAATATAAAGTATATATAATTGATGAGGTTCATATGCTATCAAATGCTGCATTTAATGCTTTTTTAAAAACATTAGAAGAGCCGCCATCTTATGCTATTTTCATACTTGCAACTACTGAAAAAAATAAAGTTATTCCTACAATTCTATCAAGATGTCAAATCTATGATTTTAATAGAATTGAAATTATAGATATAAAAGATAAATTAAAAGAAATACTATCTCAAGAGAAAATTGATTTTGAAGATGAAGCTTTACATATAATTGCTCGAAAAGCTGATGGAGCAATGAGAGATGCTTTATCTACTCTGGATCTTATTAGAACTTTTTCAAAAGATTCTAAAATAACTTTAGAAATTGTCACAAAAAACTTAAATATTTTAGACAGTGAATACTTCTTTAATATTAGTAATCTATTATATGAATCAAAATTTACTGAAATTATTCTATTACATAATGAAATTCTTCAAAAGGGATTTGAAAGCTATAGTTTACTAAATGGACTTTCTAATCACTTTAGAAATTTACTTCTATCAAAGAATAAAAAATTAGTTGAACTTTTAGAGGTATCGGATAATGAAAAATCTAAGTACATTGATCAATCTTCTAAAATAGAAACTGAATTCATTGAAAAAGCTTTAGAAGTTTTAAATAAATTTGAAATAAATTATAAACAGTCTAGTGATAGTAAGATTCATACAGAAATTGCATTAATTAAAATTTGTTCGCTATCAAAAAAAAAAACACTAAAATCTAAAGAAGAGCAGATTGATACTCCAGAAAAAAAAGAATTTAAAAAAGAAATAAAGGAAGAAAAAGTTAAAAAAATAATTGAAAAACCAAAATCAGAAAATGATATTATTAATAAAGACACTCCTAACCTCAAAAATTTATTAATTACAAAAAATGAAGAGGTAAAAACAGAAATTGAATTAAAAAAAGAAGAAATTGAAATAAATAAAAAAGTTTCTTTTTCAGAAGAAGAGTTTAATCTTCTTATAAATTCATTTATAGATTCTCTAAAAGAAAAAAAATCTGAAGTTGCTATCCTCAAGAAACAAAAAGTAATAGAAGGAACTTCAATAACTTTCTATTTAGACAATAAATTAGAAGGGTCTATTTATGATAGTATTCTTAATAGATTAAATGAAAGACTAAAAAATAGATTTACTGAAAAAATAACTTTAAATAAAAAAATTAATCAAACTAAAAAAGAAAAAACAATATATACCAATAAAGAAAAGTTTGAATATTTAGTCAAAAAAAATGATAACCTAAACCAATTAAAAAGTAAACTTGGTTTAGATTATGAGTTTTAAATTTCCCAACCATTTCTGTATTCTCGGGTGACAAATTTATTTGCATTATTATAGTTAGTAATTTTCATAGCTCCACCATCCCATAATAATTTTCTCCTTCCAGGATAATATGCATTACCTATTTTATTTCTTTTCATTTCCATATAACTCCTGATAGCAATATTACCCATTAAAACCGTCTCAGTCATTGGGCCAGAATAATCAAAAGATGATGTTAAAGCCTTATGCTCAGAGCTGTTAAATCCTGCTTTACAAGCTTTAATCCATTTGGTCTGATGTCCGAATTCATTACCAGGTTGATTAGAGGTATCAAACTCAACCATTTTTTCACCTTTTCTATATAATTTAGGTGTAAAACCATATACACCTGTTGTTATTATACCTTTTGAACCTATCATCATTACTCCATTTGCACTATTAGGAGTTCCTAAAGGATCACTAGCTGGAATTAAATCTGGATGAGGTGGTCTAAGTCCACCATCAAGCCATCTCATTTTTAAAGGTTTTTTATTTTTATCAGTTGCTTCAAAGTCTAAAGTTACAGAAGATGATGGAGGACATCCCTCTGGAATATATTCAGGACTCCACATTTTAATAAATACCTGTCCTACACTGCATTCAACAGCTTTAGGATATTGTAAACCTAGTGTCTTAAATGGAACATCAATAAGATGACAGCCCATATCACCTAAAGCTCCAGTGCCATATGCCCACCAACCTCTCCAATTAAAAGGATGGTATGCATTTGTATATTCAACCTTGGGAGCTGGACCTAACCATAAATCCCAATCCAAGCCTTCAGGTACTGGGCTTCCATCTGACTTAGGAACTGGGATTCCTTGAGGCCAAACTGGCCTATTTGTCCAAACAAATACTTCATCAACTTCTCCAATTAATCCGGCATCAAACCATTCTTGAACTTTTCTCATTCCGGAGTTTGAAGCTCCTTGATTTCCCATTTGAGTAACAATCTTCTTCTCCCTAGCAGTTTCAGTGAGCATTCTAGCTTCTCTTATGTTATGTGTTAAAGGTTTTTGTACATATACATGAATTCCCTCATCCATGGCTGATAAAGCTTGAATTGCATGAACATGGTCCGGAGAAGATATTGTAACTGCATCAATATCTTTTTGTTTATCAAACATTTCTCTAAAATCTTGATAAAAGTTTGCTTTTGGAAATCTATCCCTTGACTTCTTTGTATATTCACCCATATCAACATCACAAAGAGCCACCACATTTTCTTTACCTTCGTCTGAGGCGTACCATAGATCTGATGTACCCTTACCTCCTACTCCTATACCAGCAATATTAATTTTATCACTTGGAGATGTATACCCATTTCCTCCAAGAACATATCTTGGCACAATAAAAAAACTTGAAGCTGCTAGAGTGCCATTTTTCAAAAATTCTCGTCTACTATTTTTTTTTGAATTATTATTTTTCATAAATATGGTTTATAGAGTTAGTCTGTTTAATAATGATATAAAATCACATTAATTTAAAAATTTTTTTTTTAACTTAATAATTGTTGACACGAATAAACCAAATTAACTATGAAAAACTTCAAACTTTCTACTATGATGTTTCTCCAATATTTCATTTGGGGAGCGTGGTATGTAACTGCTGGAACCTATATGGCGAAAATTTTAAATTCTTCTGGAGAAGAAATAGGTTCAGCATATAGTGCATTCGCAATTGCAGCAATTTTTTCACCTTTTTTTGTAGGATCAATAGCCGATAGATATTTTTCTGCTCAAAAAGCTATGGGTGCCTTACACATAGTCGGTGGTTTATTATTAATTTATGCTACTGAGATATCATCATCATTTTTATTTATTATAACTGTACTTATTTACTCATTGATGTATATGCCAACAGTTGCACTTTCAAATAATATAGTTTTTGCTAATGTAAGTGATTCAGGGAAAACTTTTCCTGTAATTAGATTCTTTGGAACATTTGGATGGATAGTAGCAGGTTTTATAATAGGAAATCTTCAACTTGAGAATAATGTATCAAGTATTGCATATACTTTTTATATAGCAGCTGGAGCATCGATAATTCTTGGTTTATTTTCTTTTTCGCTTCCAAACGTACCTCCAAAGGGAAAAACTGATGGTTCAACTTTTGGTTTAGAAGGTCTTATTTTACTAAAAGACAAATCATACTTAATATTTTTTATTTCTGCTGTTTTAATATGTATTCCTCTTTCTTTTTATTATTCATTTGCGAATGTTTTTCTAAATGATCTGGGAATGGAAGGTGCAGCTGGTAAAATGATATATGGACAAATTTCTGAAGCTATTTTTATTCTTGCAATTCCATTTCTATACTATAGATTAGGAGTTAAAAACATATTAATTATTGGTATTGCGGCTTGGGCATTAAGATTTTTCTTTTTTGCAAATGGTGATTTAGAAACTTATTACTGGATGATAATTTCAGGAATACTACTTCATGGAATATGCTATGATTTCTTTTTTGTAACAGGTTATATGTATACAGAAAATAAAGCTGGAGAAAAAATTAAAAATGCTGCTCAAGGTCTATTCACAGTTGCAACATATGGAATCGGTATGACTATAGGTTCATGGTTCTCAGGAATTATAACTGATAGTAATACAATAGAAGGAATAAAAAATTGGGGAGATATATGGATGGTTCCAGCCTATATTTCTGGTGCAGTTTTACTATTTTTAGTCATATTTTTTAAAGAAAAAAATAAATAAGTCATGCAAAAAATTTCAATGTTAGGATCAGGCTTTATCGGAAGATTTTATACTGATTCACTCCACGGATATAGAAATAAAGATAGGGTAGTTTCTATTTATTCAAGAAGAGAGGAAAGTGCTAAAAAATTTGCTGAAGATTATAAAGTCCCACATTGGACAACAAATATGGAAGATTCAATTTCTCATAAGGACGTAGATGTCGTATGTATATCTCTTCCAAATAATTTACATGAAGAAGCAGTTCACCTATGTTGTAAACATAATAAAGCAGTAATATGTACTAAACCTCTTGGCAGAAATGCAGAAGAAGCAAAAAGAATGGTAGAAGCTGTTGAAAAAGCTGGAATATTTGCAGGATATCTTGAAGACCTTTGCTATACCCCAAAATTTTTAAAAGCGTTAGAAAGTGTTAAATCTGGAAGTTTAGGTCATATTATTTGGACTAAATCAAGAGAAACACATCCTGGACCTCATAGCGAATGGTTCTGGGATAAAGAGCAAGCAGGTGGTGGATGTATTTTAGATCTTGGATGTCACTGTATAGAAATTAGTAGAAATTATATTGGTAAAGACATTAAACCAATTGAGGTGATGTGTTGGGGCGATACTCAAGTAAAACCAATTGATGCTGAAGACCATGCAATAGGACTTGTCAAATATGAAAATGGTGCTATTGGGCAATTTGAAGTTAGCTGGACATTTAGAGGTGGGTTAGATCTTAGAGATGAAGTAATGGGTACTGAAGGTACAATATGGGTTAATTCATTTTTAAGAACAGGATTCGAAATGTTTACAACAGGAAAAGGCAGCGATTATGTTGCAGAAAAAGCTGAGTCAGATTCAGGATGGATTTTCCCAGTAGGAGATGAATTAAATGAATTAGGTTATAATCATATGTTTGCAAATATGTTTGACTCTTTAGAAAATGGAGAGAAACCTTCTGAAACTTTTTATGATGGTTATATTGTAAATGCTATAATTGATGCATCATATAAATCTATAAAATCAAAAAAATGGGAAAAGATAGATTTAGAAATTTGGAGGGGTAAGGAAGGAGTAGATAAAATAAGCACGCTTGATAGCTATGATGATAATTATTATCTAGTTAAAGAGGAGATGACTCATTATGGAGATAAAAAATTAATTCTTAAAGGAAAAAAAGATGGAAAAATTATTGAAAAAATAGTCAAAGAATAGATCTTCTCCTCATCAAAATTTTGCTAGTATTATTTTCCTTATTTATCTTTTTCAAAGAAGAAAGCTGAACACCAAATAATTGGGAAATTTCCCATAAAGATTCGTCTTCTCTTCTCAAATATAATTGTACCCTACCCTTTCTTCTTTTTTTTGATAAATAATAAGGCATACCTGGAATTATCTTATGATTTTTTTCAATATCATTATAAGCTAAAAAGTTCTTTTTTGAAATTTTATATGTTGATGATATTTCATTTATATTATCTATTGAATCAGCAATAAAGGCTGGTAATCCATTTAAAAAAATTGATCTTTTAGAAATGACACTTAAAATTTTCTCATCAATTGCTGAGTTATTTTGTTGATCAATTAAAGTATTAACTTTTTCAGATAAAACTGAAGCCGTTATTTTAAAGATATTCTCCTTTTTTTCAGGTATAATAAAAGAGTAAATTTTATCATTTGGAATTCGATCAGTTTTAATCCATGAATTAAATGAAGATAATTTACTTTTATCAATTGATAAACTTTCAGACATGTCTTTAACTGAAATAAATGATTTATTTTCATAAACTGAAAAATTATTATTGTAATTTATTTTATCAGCATAATCTTCAAAAGCAATTTTATATCCTAAAAATTTAATAATATACCAGTGGGTACTTTCATCAATAATCATTCTTTTTGATCCATATAATTGAGGATCAACAACTTCTTTTGCTCCATTAAGGCCTTGATAATATGAATAAATAGAAAAAATCCAATTTTCAAAAAGATAATTACTATTCTTTATATATCTAGAAGCCGCTCTGGTAGAAGATACAATGTTTTTTCTCTCATCAATTTTTTCATTTACTATTAAACCATAATCTTCAGCAGTTTCTTTCTTAAACTGCCAAAACCCTACTGCATCAGATGAGGAAACTGCATCTGAAATCAGTGCACTTTCTTGAAGAGCTAAATATTTCAAATCATCTGGCATTTCTTCCTCTTCTAAAATTCTTTCAATAATTGGGAAAAAAATATTTATTCTGTCAACATAAATTTGAAAATATTTTTCATTGAGGTGAAGAGCATCTACTTCATTTTGAATAATTGGGATAACATCATCAGAAATATTCAAGACCATATTATCAATTCTTATTCTCTCGGGTACTCTTGGAGAGTTTTGAGAAAAAGATTCAATAAAAATGGAAAAGAATAAAAGGACTGTGATTTTAATTTTCATCTTTTATGATAAGTGTGAGTCCATCTCTGACAGGTAAAATCAATTTTGAAACTTTTTTATTTTTTTTAATGTATTCATTAAAATCATTAATATATACGGCTATTTTATCATTTTGATTCTTAGATATATCAGTAACTTTTCCCTTCCAGAGAACATTATCAACAATAATTATCCCGCCTTTATTTAACTTATGAATTACTTGATCAAAATAATTTTTATAATTTTTCTTATCAGCATCAATAAAAACAAGATCAAATTTTAATTCGATTTCAGGAATAATCTTAATAGCCTCACCTATTTTTTGTTCAATTTTATTTTTATAATTCGACCTATTAAAATAATTATTAACTTTTTCATATAAACTTTTATCTTTATCAATAGTAACTAATTTACCATCATCTTGAAGACCCTCTGCCAGACATAAGGCAGAATAACCCGTATATGTTCCAATTTCTAAAATATTTTTTGGATGTTTAATTTTTGATATGAAACTTAAAATTCTTCCTTGTAGATGACCAGATAACATTCTCGGCTGATGTACATGATTAATCGTATATTCATTGATTTCTTTAAGAAGAGGGGATTCTTTGTCAGATAAAGCTTCTACATATTTCTCGATATTTTTATCAACAAAATCCATAATAGGCAAATTAAAAATTTATTAACAATTAATGTATCTTTAAGACAAAATAAACTGATGAGATACGAAATAATTGATAACTCTCTTTTCATTAATAATAGAAAAAACTTTTTAGATAGAGTTGATAAAAATTCAGCTTCAGTATTTGTCTCTAATGAATTCATGCCAACAAACGCAGATGAGACATTACACTTTGTTCAAAATACTAACCTTTTATATCTGACAGGGATTGATCAAGAAGATACATTTCTAATTTTAGCTCCTAATTTTCCTGATAAAAAGATGAGAGAGATATTATTTATCAAAGAAACCAGTGAAGAAATAGCTATTTGGGAGGGGAATAAGTTTACAAAAGAGGAAGCAAGAAAAATATCTGGAATTGAGACAGTTATGTGGAACAATAATTTTAAAAATGTTTTAGATCTAATATTAGCTCAGACAGAAAGCATTTATTTAGAAAAGAATGAACATATAAGATCAAGTACTAAAATTGAAACACCACAAGATAGATTCCTTAATGAAATTAAAATATATTATCCAACTTATAAAATTAAGAGGTCTTACCCTATTCTAAGTGATTTAAGAATGATAAAAAATGAAACTGAGGTTGACTTAATTCAAAAAGCTTGTGATATAACAGAGAAAGGGTTTAGGAGGGTTCTAAGTTATATTAAACCAAATATATGGGAGTACGATGTTGAAGCAGAGTTTATTCACGAATTCATAAAAAATAAATCTAAGGGCTTTGCTTATCAACCTATAATTGCCTCTGGAATAAATGCATGTTCTCTTCATTATAACACAAATAATTCTGTATGTAAATCTGGAGATCTTATCCTGATGGATGTTGCAGCTGAATATTCAAATTATAAGTCTGATATGACGAGAACTATACCAGTTGATGGAAAATTTACAAAAAGACAGTTAGAAATATATAATGCTGTTCTAAATGTTAAAAATAAAGCTACTAATATCCTAAGACCAGGTATAACTATTAATGAATATCATAAAGAAGTTGGTAAGATTATGGAGAGTGAATTAATAGAAATAAAGTTGCTCGATAAACATGATGTAAAAAAACAGAATCCAAAAAATCCTTTATTCAAAAAGTATTTTATGCATGGAACTTCACACCATCTTGGTTTAGATGTTCATGATGTTGGTAATTTTTATGTTGACTTATCTCCAGGAAATGTTTTTACAGTTGAACCAGGAATTTATATTAGGGAAGAAAACTTAGGTGTTAGGCTAGAAGATAATATCCTTGTAAGAGAAGATAAAAATATTAATTTAATGGGAGGAATACCTATATATCCTGAGGAGATAGAAGAATTAATGAATAAATAGTTAATGATTATTAACCAATAGAAATCCTTAAAAACTTATCAACTGATAAATCAGATGAAAATGTTCCTAAATAAGATTCAATTGTCATCGAATTATCTTTCACAAAAGGTTGACTCATAAGAGTATTTTCTTTGAAAAATTTTTGAAGCTTGCCCTGGGCAATTTTTTCAACGATATTCTCTGGTTTACCTTCTTTAAGGGCTTGCTCTTTCCCAATTTCTATTTCTTTATCTATCACAGATTGGTCGACACCATCTTTATTTAATGCAATGGGATTCATTGCCGCAATCTGCATTGCTACATCTTTACCAGCTGCAACATAATCTACAGAAGATGTATTAACCAAAGAAACTAAAACACCTAACTTATTTCCAGCGTGGATGTAAGGAACAATTTTCTCTCCCTCTAAAGTTTGATAATCTCTAATCTCAATTTTCTCACCTATTTTTCCAACAAGATTTATTATCTCTTTTTCAACAGTAGAAGTACCTAATGACGAACTTAAAATTTCTTCAACATTTGAAAGATTATTTTCAAATGCAGTATTCAAAATATTTGAGGCTAATTCCTGAAAGTCATCATTTTTAGCGACAAAATCTGTTTCACATGTAAATGATAAGATTGATGCTTTATCTTCATTTGGTGTCAATTTATAGATAACAACTCCCTCAGAGGTTTCTCTATTAGATCTTGCTGCAGATACTTTTTGGCCTTTTTTTCTTAAAATATCAATAGCTTTATCAAAATGACCACCTGCTTCAACAAGTGCTTTTTTACAATCCATCATACCTGAACCAGTCTTTTGTCTAAGTTCATTTACTTCTTTTGCAGAAATATTTACTGACATAATTTTTGAAAATTTATTTAGTTACTTCTTTCTTAGAATCTTTTGCTTTCTTCTCAGCTTCTTTTTTTTCTTTTGCTTCCTTCTCAGATGCTTCTTTTTCTTGTTTAATTCTAATTTCTTCTTTTATTTTTTCTCTCTCCTTTAACCCTTCAGCAATGGCAGCTGATACATAATCAATTATAGTAGAAACTGAAGTAAATGAGTCATCATTAGAAGGAATTTCAAAATCTATAGAATTAGGATCAGAGTTAGTATCTACCATTCCATACACTGGAATATTAAGTTTCTTAGCTTCTTGTACAGCTATTTCTTCATGATTTACATCTACAACAAATAATGCAGCAGGGATTCTATTTAAACTAGAAATTCCACCAAGAGCTCTTTCTAACTTATCTTTATCTCTTGAATTCATTAATCTTTCTTTTTTAGAAAAGTCTTGAGTATATGTATCAGAATTTTCAATATTTTCAAGAGCAGACAGCTTTTTTAAAGATTTCCTTATTGTAGAAAAATTAGTAAGCATACCACCTAACCATCTCTCAGTTACATATGGCATATTTAATTCTTTTGCTTTCTCAGATACATAAGTTTTGGCTTGTTTTTTCGTGGCAACAAACATTATTTTTCTTCCAGACTTTGCAATGTTTTGTAAAGATGCAGCGGCAGTGTAAGCACAATCTATGGTTTTATGCAGATCAATAATGTGAATCCCATTATTTTCCATAAAAATATATTCAGACATTTTAGGATTCCATTTTCTAGTCAAATGACCAAAATGTACACCAGCTTTTAATAAATCTTTATGTTCTAATTTTTTAATCATAATATTTTATCTCTTAACCCACTGGAATGCTCTTCTTGCTTTTCTTCTTCCATATTTTTTTCTTTCAACCATTCTAGGATCTCTAGTTAGAAAACCTTCTTTTTTTAAAGTTGGTCTTGTTTCTTCATCATTTTTAACGAGTGCCCTAGCAACAGCAAGTCTTACAGCCTCAGCTTGTCCTTTGAGACCGCCTCCATAGAGGTTAACCTTAAAATCAAAACTATTTGTTACATCAACTAGCTTAAGAGGTTGTTCAACTATTAATCTTAACAGCTCAGACGCAAAGTATTTATCTAATTTTTTACCATTTATCATGAAATTACCTTTTCCAGGTTTCATATATAGTCTAGCTACTGATGTTTTTCTTCTTCCTACTGTACTTATATATTCCATTTCAAATATTTAGTTCTTTCGGCTTTTGACCTTCGTGGGGATGGTTAGAATCTTCGTAGACAAATAGATTTCTAAAAAGCTGTCTACCTAATCTATTTTTAGGTAACATTCCTTTCACCGCTTTCTCAATTATGAATGTCGATGATTTTTTTTCTTTAATTTCTAATGGGTTAGTAATTTTTTGTCCTCCAGGATAACCACTGTGAGAAACATACTGTTTTTCTCTCCATTTCTTACCAGTTAATTTTATGCCATCTGAATTTATTACAATGACATAATCACCACAATCCATGTGCGGAGTGAATGAAGCTTTATGTTTTCCTCTTAGAACTTTTGCAACTTCTGATGAAAACCTACCTAAAGTCTTTCCATCGGCATTTACAACAAACCAATTCTTTTGAATTGACTCCTTATTTATGTATTTTGTCTTGTAACTATTTGAATCCATTTGTTTCTAAAAAGTGAGCAAAAATAGATTTATTAATAAATAAAAACAATATTTATTAGGTAAATATTATATCATTTCTACCTTGTTCTTTTTCAAGACTTTTTTAAGAGATTTTCTTCTTTTCGAAGATTTAGGAGCAAGTTTTAAATTAAAAGAAAAAATTGAACCTTTATTAATCTTAGATTTTAATTTAATTTTTGTTTTATGGCCTTCAATTATGTGCTTAACAATAGCAAGTCCTAAACCTGTACCGCCCTTCTCTTTGGATCTACTTTTGTCTATTCTATAAAATCTTTCAAATATTCTTCTTCTATGATTTTTAGGAATTCCTTTCCCATAATCAATTACTTTAAGGTTTATTACTTTTTTTCTTTTTTCACAAGAAATGGTAATCTTAGAATTCTCTTCAGAATATTTGATACTATTTGAAATTAGATTCTTTAGCACCTGAAATATTCTATAATAATCAGCAATTACAATTACAGATTTGTAATCTGATAACTCAGGTGTAAGATTCATTCCTTTAGTTTTTGCAAGTGGCTCTAATTGTTCGATTGTCTCATTGACAAGACCAATAACATCAAACGCCTCCATTTTCATTTTAATTTCTCCAGATTCCATCTGAGATATTGTTAAAAGATCTCTCACTAGAAGATCAAGATAGTCTAAGCTCTTGGCAGCCTTACTTAAAAATTTTTTTCTGATTTTATCGTCAGCATCCATATTATCTAGTAGTGTATGGACGAAACCTTGTGCTGCAAAAATTGGAGTTTTAAGCTCGTGAGATACATCCTGTAAAAAATCTCTCCTAAATGCCTCTAACCTCTTTAGTTCATCAATCTCAAGTTGTTTTAAACTTGCATAATTGTAGATCTCTTCGTTTATACCTCTCAAAGGATTAATATTTCTTAAGATAGAAGTATCAACCTGCACTCTTTCAAATTCTTGATTTCTAATTCTTTCAAAGGATTTATATATCTCTTTAATTTTCTTATCAAATAAATTTTCAGTAATAATCGCAAATAAAAGTGTTGATGAAAAAATGGATATTATACCTGCTGTCAATAGCTTTTCTGCGTCACTAACTCCAAGTAACAATGCTGTTGTTAATGATATAATTCCAACAATTATACCAAAAAGAACAGAGATAGATTGAGAGTTATTCATAGGTTAAAATTAAATCTATTTTTAGATATGATTATTAAAATAAATGGAGAGTTTAAGAATAGATTTTTAATCAATTTTTAAACTTATAACCTACACCTTTTATGGTGCTTATAAAATCTTGCCCTAATTTTTCTCTTATTTTCCTAATATGAACATCTACTGTTCTTGCAACAACATGAACATCAGCACCCCAAATATTTCTGAGTAAAGATTCTCTACTAAACACCTTTTTTGGATTAGTCGCTAAAAAATGTAGTAACTCAAATTCTTTTTTCGGAAAAAAAACTTCATTTCCATCCACTTTGACGACATAACTATCTTTATCAATTAATAAGTTTTCAACTTCTATAACATTCTTACTATTATCAACTGATGATTTTCTTTTATAAAATGAATTGATTCTACTTAATAAAGCTCTTGGTTTTATAGGTTTGGTAATATAGTCATCACCTCCAGCATCGAAGGCAGCTACTTCAGAATACTCCTCCACTCTCGCAGTTAAGAATAAAATAAAGGTTGACTGAAACTTTTCTATCTCTCTTAATTTACGACATGTATCAATACCATCGATTTCAGGCATCATTATATCAATTAAAATAAGATCAGGATTATATTTAGAAGCTATATCAATACCTTCTTTTCCCGAAGATGCAGTTTTTACTATATAACCCTCAGATTCAAGGTTAAACTTAAGAAGTAATAGAATATCCTTCTCATCATCAATAGCAAGTATCTTAAAATCTGATTTTAGCATACTGCAATTTAACCCGATTTAAAATATTTAATATCAAAATTTAATCGAATTTTAAATTATTAATTTTTTGATTAAATACAGTTAATTTTTAATTAACATTAGAATAATTAGATACCTCAATAACAAAGCTTCCAAAGTTCATCTTTGCCTCTAACTTCAGAGGTATTTTCTTGTCATCATCTGTTAACCAAAATTTTACAGCATCCTCTTCCTCAAATAATTTATTTTTAGGAATAATTGGTGCGAAAACTAATGAATTATATTCACCAATTTTTGTTTCTATAGTGTCTCTCCTTAAGAACTTCATCTGATAACTAAATTTCTCATTATTTTCAAAATATGGAATTTCAACTAATTCTTTTGATAAGGTCTCAGAGTAATCTAAAGATCTCAGATAAGCAAGACTTGCAATCCAATAATTCATAAAATAAGATCGTATTATTTTCTTTATATCATCTTCAAAATGTAAATATCTATGTTCTACAAATTCTTTAGTTTCCTTATCTAATATTTCAATTTGAACACTATCTGAATTCTCAACAAAATTTAATATTTCATTCTTTCTGTACTTTCCTTCAAGTAGATACTTATAAAATTTTTTTGGTTCTAGTTCATCTCTAGTAATATAAACTCCCCATTTATCTCTTACAGTAGTAAATAAATCGAATACTCCAATAGACTTACCAGTAACATCAATTTTAATTGTTTCCTCATTATCTATACTATGTAAATTACTTTCAGTAATCATCGAGGCTTCACCAGCATTAAATATTCCAAATGAAACAAGGAAATCGACTTTCTCTCCAGGAATTACTTTATAATCTTGTGAAAAAGAATAGAATGATAAAAAAATTAATAAAAAAGTAGTTAGAGTTTTTTTCAATTAAAAACGTGTTATAAGTAGCAAAAATATTAAAATATGAGAATGTTAGTACGTATATTTGAAGATCTTTAAGTTAATTTTTATTAAAAATTACTAAAAATATTAGTATTTAAATTTTATACTACTTATTTTAGCAAAAATTAAACAAAATGAAAGAAACAAAAGAAAAATCAAAAGCTCTTAGTTTAGCGATCGAAAAGCTAGAGAAGACATATGGTCAAGGTACCATAATGAAATTAAGTGATGAAAATATAGTTAAAATCCCAAGCATACCAACTGGATCTTTAAGTTTAGATATTGCTTTAGGAATTGGAGGACTACCCAAGGGAAGGGTGATAGAAATTTTTGGTCCAGAGTCTTCAGGAAAAACAACCCTCTCAATGCATTGCATAGCAGAAGCACAGAAACAAGGTGGAATAGCAGCTTTTATAGATGCAGAACATGCTTTCGATAAAACATATGCAGAAAAACTAGGGATAGATACAGAAAATCTTCTAATATCACAACCGGATAATGGAGAGCAGGCTCTAGAAATTAGTGAGCACCTTATAAGGTCTAATGCTATTGATATAATTGTTATTGACTCAGTAGCCGCATTAGTACCTAAAGGAGAAATAGAAGGAGAAATGGGAGACAGCATGATGGGACTTCAGGCTAGACTAATGTCGCAAGCACTAAGGAAATTGACTGGAGTAATTCATAAATCAGGTTGTATTTGTATTTTCATTAACCAACTAAGACAAAAAATTGGTGTAATGTTTGGTAACCCTGAAACTACAACTGGTGGGAATGCCCTTAAATTTTATTCTTCAGTAAGATTAGATATTAGAAGAATTGGTCAAATTAAAGATAGTCCAGACAGCATTAACGGTAATAGAACAAAGGTAAAAGTTGTTAAAAATAAAGTTGCTCCTCCTTTTAAGGTTGTAGAGTTTGATATTATGTATGGTAAAGGAATTTCAAAATCAGGAGAAGTATTGGACTTAGGAGTTGAACTAGAAATTATACAAAAATCAGGTTCTTGGTTTTCATATAATGGAGAGAAATTAGGCCAAGGAAGAGATTCCGTAAAAACTATTCTTGAAGATAACCCTGAACTTATGGGAGAATTAGAAGGTCTAATAAAAGAAAAATTAACTAGTTAGATCTAATAGCCTCAACAGGATCAAGATTTGAAGCAAATATCGCTGGTAATAATCCAGCAAGAATTCCTATAATTGAAGATATTGTAACTCCAAGAATAACATTTTCAAAAGATATTACCAGGTCAAAAGTACCTAGATCTGGTAATGTCATTAGGAATACAAAGAATATCCCAAATAACCCTCCAAAAACACTAAGGAAAGACGACTCAAATAGAAACTGCATTAATATAAAATATTTCTTAGCACCTAAAGATTTCTGAAGACCAATTATTGGTACTCTTTCTTTTACGGAAACAAACATAATATTTGCTATACCAAATCCACCAACCAAAATTGAGAAGCTGCCTATTACCCAACCAGCAATACTGATAGTACTAAAAATCGCTGATACAAATGAAGCTAAATACTCCGGTCTATTAATAGCAAAACTATCATCTTCTATTGGTTTTATACCTCTTTTTGCTCTTAATAGCCCTTTTAATTCATATTCTAAATTTACAAGACCTAGATCTGTGTCTCCATTACCTTTTACCCTTAGTACTGCATTTGATCCTTTTTTACCAACCTTATAAATTTTCTTAAAACTATTAAATGGTATAAACATCTGTCTGTCAAATGAGTCACCGGCACCAAATGATTCTCCTTGTTCCTTTGTAACGCCAATTATAGTAAATGACTTCCCTTTTATCTTAAGCTGTTTTCCAATAGCAAATTCTGGTGATTTAAATAAATCTTCCATAATTTTATGGCCAATTATAGCAGCATTTGAGCCTGTTAGAGTTTCATTTTGAGTAAAAAATCTACCAGCAGAGAACTCCCAATCTCCAAAAAATTGATTTTCAAAAACAACACCATTTAAATTATCAATTACAGAACTGTTATTTTGAAATTTAACATTAACACCACCTCTTGAGGTTAAAATCTCAACAGCTTCAGCATTTATAAGGTTTTCCTTTAAAAATTCATATTCTCTATAAGTTGGCTCTGGCCTTCTAAAAAATTTCCACCATTCATAGCTGGGATTATTGAAGTCCCAAGGCCACTTTTCAACTCTTAAATTATCGGTGCCTAAAAAACTTAGATTATCCTTTATACTCTTTTCAAGAGAATCTACAGTTGAAAGAACTGCAATAATTGTAAAAATTCCAATAGTAACACCTAGTAATGATAAAACCGTCCTTACTGGATTAGCAATTAAAGCATTGAAGGAAAAGACAAAACTTTCTTTTAATAACCTTAAAAATAATTTCATAAATTAAAAGTATGTTAAACTAATTAATTAGTTTTGCAGACTCCAAAACTAAGGTAATTTTATTAAAGAAATATGAAACTTTCTGAATTTGATTTTAAGTTGGCATCGACAAGAACAGCATTACATCCAGCTAATAATAGAGATGAATCTAGACTTATGATAGTCCATAAAGAAACTGGAAAAATAGAACATAAACAATTCAAAGATATAATCAAATACTTTAATGAAGACGATGTTCTTGTTCTTAATGACACAAGAGTTTTCCCAGCAAGATTGTATGGACAAAAAGAAAAAACTGGAGCTAAAATTGAAGTTTTTTTACTAAGAGAATTAAACCCTGAGCTTAATTTATGGGATGTTTTAGTTGATCCAGCTAGAAAGATAAGAGTTGGTAATAAACTTTATTTTGGGGATGGAGAATTAGTAGCAGAAGTTATAGATAATACAACATCAAGAGGAAGAACTATAAGGTTTATTCCAGAAGACAGTGAAAAAAACTTTTATGATATAATTCATGAATACGGAGAAACTCCTCTTCCTAAAGAAATTAAAAGAAAAGTTGATAAAAAAGACGAAGAAAGATTTCAGACAGTGTATGCAAAAAATATTGGTGCAGTTGCTGCACCCGCAGCTGGACTACATTTTACAGAAATTTTACTTAAAAAATTGGAATTAAAAGGTGTGCAAATAGTAAATATCACTTCACACACAGGTTTAGGAACTTTCAAAGATATAGATGTAGAAGATTTAACAAAACATAAAATGGATTCAGAAAATTATTCTATTCCAGAAGAAACCGCAATAGCTGTAAATAATGCTCTCAATAATAATAAAAGAGTATTTGCTGTTGGTACTTCAAGTATGAAAACCCTAGAGACTGCTGTAACTGCAAACGATAGACTCAAATCCAAAGGAGGATGGACTGATAAATTTATTTTTCCACCTTATGAGTTTAAAATTTGTGGAGGTATGATTACAAACTTTCATTCTCCAAAATCTACCTTACTTATGATGGCAACTGCATTTGGAGGTTTCGATACAATAATGAAGGCATACAAAGTAGCTATAAAAGAAAAGTATATGTTTCATACATATGGTGATGCATTATTAATAATCTAATATATCGATGGAAAAATCAATAATCTTGATGGCAGCAGGAACCGGAGAGAGGATGAATTCAGATATACCCAAACAGTTTATAGAAGTTAACGGATTACCAATTATTATACATACCTATAATGTATTCAAAAAAATTGACCACCTTAATATATACATAGTTTTACCTAAAACTGACTTCAAGAAATGGAGTAATTATATAAATAAATTTATTGAAGAAAATGACATAATAGTTCAGGGTGGAGACCATAGAAATAT
Source organism: uncultured Marinoscillum sp. (assembly GCA_902626505.1). Taxonomy (GTDB): domain Bacteria; phylum Bacteroidota; class Bacteroidia; order Cytophagales; family MED-G16; genus MED-G16. Next base: position 118,591 of record CACOFQ010000001.1, on the reverse strand, counting down.
ATCTGTTAGGAATGGAGTCAATGCTATAAAGTCTAAAAATGGCTTGATTGGTATTCATGATGGTGTAAGACCATTTCTTTCTACAGAATTAATAAACAGTTTATTTACTGAAGCTGAAAAAAATGGGAATGCAATTCCTTTCACTCAAACAATAAATTCACTAAGAAAAATTGATGGAAATAAAAATTTTTCTGTTGATAGATCTAAATATGTACAAATACAAACACCTCAAATTTTTGAGATAAAACTTATTAAAGACTCTTTAAATAGTATTGAAAAAATTAGCTACACTGATGAAGCCAGTTTAATTGAAGAATTAGGTTTAGATATTAATCTAGTTGAGGGAGAAGAAGAAAATATTAAGATTACAACAAAGAAGGATCTTAATTATTTTAATTAATACTCGTCTTCATTAAAGAAGAAATCATCTTTAGTAGGATAATCAGGCCAAATTTCTTCTATGCTTTCATATGGAGCACCATCATCCTCTAGTTCCTGTAAGTTTTCAGTTACTTCAGCAGGAGCACCTGTACGAATAGAGAATTCAATTAACTCATCTTTAGTTGCAGGCCAAGGGGCATCTTCTAAGTGATTAACAAGTTCTAACGTCCAGTACATCTTAATAGATTTTAATTATTCGCAAAAAGAATACTTTTATAATTAAAAAATCAAATAAAAACGATTTTTTTTTCTAATAAAATATAAAATACTTTTACATATAAATTTTTAAAAATTAATGAACATTATATTATATCTATTCATAGCATATCAAATTTTAATAAATTCTTTCAATAATGAGACCATAAAAATTATTGGTGTTGGAGATATGATGATTGGAACAAATTACCCCAGTAATTCATATTTACCTAAAAATAATGGTGATGATATATTAAAAAATGTGTCAGAAACAATAAGAGAGGCTGATATAGCATTCGGAAATTTAGAAGGTACAATTCTTTCTAAAGAAGGAGAAATAAAAAAATGTAGTGATCCAAAAAAATGTTACGCTTTTAAAAGTCCAGACGAATATGCTAAACATTATAAAAATGCAGGGTTTGATATACTTAGCTTAGCAAATAATCATATAAACGACTTTGGGAAGATTGGAAGGTTAAACACTCAAAGAGTTTTAGAAGAAAATAATATTTACTTTTCAGGAACAATTGAAAAACCATATTCAATTTTTACTAAGGATAATATCAAATATGGATTTGCATCTTTTTCACCAAATAAAGGAACTATTCAAATTAATAATTATGAAAAAGCTGAAGAAATAGTAAGTCTCTTGGACTCTTTATGTGATATAGTTATTATTTCATTTCATGGAGGTGCTGAAGGATCAAAATATAATAGAGTCACAAAAAAAAGAGAATATTTTTTAGGTGAGAATAGAGGTAATCCTCATGAGTTTGCAAGGATTGTAATAGATTCAGGCGCTGATCTAGTATTCGGACATGGACCTCATGTGTTAAGAGCTATTGATTTGTATAAAGGAAGGTTTATAGCATACAGTCTTGGGAATTTCGCTACTTATGCTAGGTTTAATCTAACAGGGAATAGAGGTCTAGCTCCTCTTATCGAAGTCAATATTAATAAAAAAGGTGAATTTTTAAGTGGAAAAATTATATCTGCAAAACAGATAGGTTTAGGTATACCTGTTCTAGATAATAATAACGAAGCAGCAAAAGAAATTAAAAGATTAACAAACTTAGATTTCCCAAAATCAGACCTAAATATTAATGATTTTGGTGAAATATCATTAAATAATTAATTTTTGATATTAGAATAAAAATCCTCTAGAATATTTGAGAATGTTAAAAAAAATATATTTTTGCACACGAAATTAATACTATGGCAAATCATAAATCAGCAATTAAAAGAATAAGATCTAGTGAAACTAAGAAACTAAGAAATAAGTATCAACATAAGTCCACAAGAACTGTTATAAAAAAATTAGAGCAAGAAACTAAAAAAGCTACAGCTGTAAAAAAATTACCTGAAGCCGTTTCTATGATCGACAAATTATCTAAAAACAATATTATTCATAAAAATAAAGCTGCTCACTTAAAGTCAAAGCTTACAAAAAAAGTTAATAGCTTAAAATAATTATCCTTGAGGGGAATAGTTCCATTAATAATAATATCCATTTTTTTATCAATTGCATATTATCTATACAATTCAAGTTTAGAATATGATCAATATTCAATTATTCTAGAAGAATATAGAAAAGAAAGAAATGATTTTTTGAATAATTCATCATCTTCTCCACTTAAAGGATCCGAATATAAATTATCATATTATGATCCAAATGTAAATTATAAAGTAATTGCTGTTGTATCTCAAAATGAAGAACCTGACACTATAAAACTAGCAACTTCAACTGGAAATGTTGAAAGGTTTTTAGACTTTGCTTATCTAGATTTTAAATTAGGGAGGTCAAAGTACTCTTTACCAGTATACAAATATTTAGATGGAATAAATCGAGGTGATTTATTTTTTTGCTTTTTAGATCAAACAAATAGCACCTCAACATATCCAGGAGGAAGATATATTGATATTGAATTTGAAAATGCAAAAAGAATTGAGTTAGACTTTAATAAATCATACAATCCTTACTGTGTCTATGATGAGGAATATAGCTGCCCAATACCTACAAGGGAAAACTATATTGACATGGAAATATTAGCTGGTGAAAAATTAACTAAATAAATACCATCTTCTCCATTATTAAAACCAATTTTCTCTAATTTTATTGATTAACTTTATTAATAATGAAAATATCTCTTAACTGGTTAAAAAAATTCATAGAAATAAGTGAAAATCCAGAGGATTTAGAATCAATTCTTACTGAAGTTGGACTTGAGGTAGATGAAGTCATTTCATTTGAACCAGATAAAGACTTTTTAAGTAAATTAATAGTTGGCGAAATAACAAAAATAGAAAAACATCCTAATGCTGATAGGCTGAACATAACTAAAGTAAATACAGGAAAAGAAAGTCTTTCCATAATATGTGGAGCTAAAAACATAGAAGTTGGACAGAAGGTTGTAGTTGCTAAATCTGGCACTAAAATTAAGAATACTGAAAAAAAGATACTTGAAATTAAAAAAGCAAAAATTAGAGATATAGAATCTAATGGAATGATATGTGCTGAGGATGAAATTGGAATTGGAAACTCACATTCTGGAATTATAGTTTTAAATGATAAAGCTAAAGTTGGAGATAAAGCAATAAACTATTTTGATTTAATTTCAGATACAGTATATGATATCTCACTAACACCAAACAGAGCTGATGCAGCATCACATCTTGGAGTGGCAAGAGATATTAAAGCATCACAAAAAAGAGAAATTATTTTACCAGACATAAAAAAATTTAATTTTTCAAATGATAAGAAAATTGAGATTGACATACAAGAATCATCTGCTTGCCCGAGATACGCAGGATGTATTATTGGTAATATTAAAATTAACGAGTCTTCAACTGAAATTAAGAACTTATTAGTATCGATAGGTATTAATCCAATAAACAACGTGGTAGATATAACAAACTATGTTTTACATAGCCTCGGACAACCTCTTCATGCATTTGATTTTGAGAAAGTATCCAAAGAAAAAATAATAGTTAGATACGGAAATAAAAACGAAAAATTCATTACTCTAGATGGAGTTGAAAGAAAACTCAAAGAAGATGACTTGATGATTTGTGACGGGGAAAATAAGCCCATGTGCATAGCAGGTGTATTTGGAGGAGAAAGCTCAGGCGTGACCGAAGAGACAAAAACTATATTTTTAGAAAGCGCCTATTTTAATCCTTCAGACATAAGAAAATCTAGTTTAAATCACGGCCTTAAAACAGATGCTTCTTACAGATTTGAAAGAGGAATTGATCCAAACATTACAGTATTTGCTCTTAAGTTTGCTTCTATTCTTATTAATAAATATTGTGAAGGAGATGTTATATCTGAGATTTATGATGTTTACCCAAAAAAGATAGAAAATAGAAAAATTGAGATTGACTATGATAGAATAAATAACTTAATAGGACAAGATGTAGATACAAAAAGAATAAATGAAATACTATCTCTCTTAGATATAAAAATTGAAGAAAAGAAAAATAAGATTCTAGCAGATGTACCTCCTTACAGAGTCGATGTTACAAGAGAAGCAGATATAGTTGAAGAAATATTAAGAGTTTATGGTTATAACAATATCAAAACATCATCTAAAAATCAAAGTAATTTCTTATCAGATGAAAGTACAGGATCATACGAAAACAATATATTATCAAAAGTTATGAACATGCTTGTTGGATCAGGATTTCATGAAATAACTACAAACTCTCTCACTTCACTTAAACATTCAAATAATGAATCGTGGGACGATGTGAAAACTATCGAGATGGTTAATAAACTAAGTGATGAACATGCTATTTTAAAACAAAATCTTTTGTTCACTGGATTAGAATCTATTCGCTATAACCTTAATAGAAAACAAAACAATATCAAATTTTTTGAATTTGATAAGGTGTATAATAAAGGAAAGGATAATAAATTCATTGAAACAAAAAAGCTTGGCATATACATGACTGGACTTAATAAGGATGAACACTTTTACAGTAAGTCTGAGGAAGTATCATTTATTGATATTAAAAATATTATAAATAAAATATTGATTTTAGGTAATATCAATAATCATAAAGTAAAGGAGCTAGAATCAAAATCACTATTAAATTGCATTGAAGTAATTCAGGATAAAAAAGTAATTTGTAAAATAGGAGAAGTAAAACAGAGTCTCCTTAAGACTTTTGATATTGGTCAAAAACTATATTATGCTGAAATCTTGTGGGAAAATTATTTAACATGTTTAAAAGAAGAATTCTCATTTACAAAAATCTCAAAGTTTCCTGAAGTAAAAAGAGACCTCTCAATTATTTTATCAAAAAATCAGAAGTTTTCAGAAATTGCTTCTGTTATTGATCAGAATAGAAAAAAAATAATTAAAAACTATTCGTTATATAATATATATGAGGGAGATAGAATTGGTGAAAATAAAATTGCCTACGCATTGAGATTTGTTCTTCATGATGATAATAAAACTTTAGAAGATAAAATTATTAATATTACTATGGAGAACTTGATCATGAGATTTGAAAAAGATTTAAAAGCAGAAATTAGAAAGTAGTATGTCAGAAAGTTTAAATAAAAAAATTATTGAACTAGAAAATAAGTTTTCTGTTCTAATATCAAAATACAAGAAACTTGAGACAATTAATGAAAATCTTAAGAAGGAAATAACCGATAGAGAAATTGATTTAATCTTATATAAATTCAATAATGCTAATGATTCGAACTTAGAGATTCTCTCTTCAGATGAAAAATTGAAACTAAAAGATGATATAGACTCAACAATAGAAGAATTAGATACTATAATTAATAACCTTAAATAATAAATTGGAAAATCTCTCAATAAAATTAGTAATTGGAAATAGGTCTTACCCTATGAAAGTTCCTATTGAAGATGAACAAAAAATTAGAAACATTGGTAAAGATCTAAACAAGAGGATATCAGAGATAAAAAGTCAAATGAATATTGATGACTTACAAGATATTCTAGCAATGATCGCGTTTAAACTTTCTGTGGAACTTGATGATAACAAAGGCCAAACTTCAGAAAATAAAGATGCATATAAAAAAATCGAAAATATGATAAATGAAATTGATAAGAAACTAGAATAAATTATTCTGGAGTCTTTTCATTTGGCCATTCCTTCTTAAAGTCTACCCAATACTTACTAATCGTTGACTTTACTTCTTTTCTTAGCCATAATAATCCAATTAAGTTTGGAACAGTCATCAATGCGATAGTGATTAATGAGACGTTCCAAATAACTGTTGTATCAGCAAATGATGCAACAAAGAATCCGATTACATAAATTATTCTATAATATAGCACTGAACCCGCACCAAATAAGAAAGTCATTGCTCTATCTCCATAATATGACCACGATATAGCAGTACTAAAAGCAAATAAAAGAAGACCTATACTAACAATGTAGTTTCCATAATTACCAAAAAATCCTCTATCAAAAGCAATTGCAGTTAACGGTGCACTATGCACTAAAGATTTACCTTTTACAATTACATCATTTTGAAGTTTTCCATCAACTATATCTAGAGTTCCATTGAAAACTCCTTCATTTATATCATAAAATAAAATATCTTCAGCTATAGAACGAGCATGAAGAATAGATATTTCCTGAGAATACCTTCCATCATTTACATCTAAGCTACCGTTATACATTGAAATATCACTATTTCCATTTAAATAATTAAATAGATCATTAACATCATTTTCATTATCCTCGCTATATACTTTATCTAGAAAAATAAGGTCAGCTTGTGCAAATGTATTTTCATGTTTTTCATTCCATACTCCAGATGACAATAAAACTAAACCAGTAATTGTACAAATAATTATTGTATCAATAAATGGCTCTAGTATTGCAACAAGTCCCTCGGATACTGGCTCATTTGTTTTTGCAGAGGCGTGAGCTATAGGGGCAGACCCTTGTCCAGCTTCATTTGAATATAGTCCTCTGTTAACACCTCTAGATATAGCAAAAGAAATTGATGCTCCAAGAAAACCTCCCACTGCAGCACTTCCAGAAAACACTTCAGAAAAAATAGAAATAAAGGATGGCACAATATTTTGATAGTTGGATATGATAACAGAAAAAGCCCCAATAATATAAACAACAGCCATAAATGGAACTAGTTTCTCTGTAATTCTAGCAATTCTTTTAATCCCACCAATTATTACAATACCTAAAAGAACAGCTAAAATTCCACCTGTTAGCATTTTATCAATACCAAATGATGAAAACATTGAATTTGAAATACTATTTATCTGAGGTAAACTACCTGTTCCGAAAGAAGATAAAACTGTCGCAAAAGCAAATAGAATTCCAACCCACTTTAGGTTAACCTTATTTCCAAAAAGTCTAAAATCAGCATTTTTCATGAAATACATTGGCCCTCCAGACATAGAGCCATCAGAAATTTTTTCCCTGTATTTATGAGATAAAGTAACCTCAACAAACTTTGTTGTCATACCCACCATTGCAGTAGCTAACATCCAGAATAATGCAGCAGGTCCACCGAGGTGTATTGCAAAAGCTACTCCAGCAATATTTCCTGTACCAACCGTACCAGATAAAGCGGTAGTTAAAGCCTGGAAATGAGATGTGTCACCTTGATCATCTTTTTTATCAAATTTGCCTCTTACTACTTTTAAAGCAAATCCAAAATATCTTATTTGTGGAAATCTAAGGTAGAAAGTAAAAAACACTCCTGTTCCAAGCAATAAAGGAACAAACCATGATGAGCTACCTAGATACTGATCGATAAAAATTAAAAATTCATTAAATTCTTGCATGACTATAAAGTTATTTAAAAGTAGAAATTATAATTTATCTTCTACCAATTTCATTATTTTTTCTTTTTTCAAATGAGAATCTTTTAAAATTTTATCTGCCTTTTTCATTATATCTTCTCCATCGCCTACATCTTTTAAATTAATTCTAACATTGAGATATGCTCCGTGTATAGCTGTATGTACACAAAGACAAGCAACTCCTGAATCTGACAATGAATTTTGATTTCCCTCATTTGCTAATAACTCAATTATTTCATAAGAGTTATATGCTTCTATCATAATGTTCAAAGGAATTTGGGCAGCGTACAAAGTAGCATCGTTAATTGCTTTAGATCTAATTCGTTTATTTTCCTCTGAATCTTTAGGCAACTTATATGCTTCCATTATACTATTAAATGAGTGAGCATCTTCATCAACAAGAGATAATAACTTTTCTCTTAGTTGATTAATGTCATGAGCTTTCTCGCTAAAAATTTCAACTTTATTTTCCCATCCCCTAGTATTACAAGATAAATTAGCAACCATCCCTGCTAATGATGTACCTAATGCACCAACATAAGATGAAACAGAGCCACCACCTGGAGCTGGAGTTTCACGAGATACTTCATCTGAAAAGTTTCTTGAAGACATGTCAATTAGCTTACCATTTTTATTAGTTATTTTATCTAGGTAGTATTCTATAATATTTTTAGTTGGGTCAAAAGGCTTCACCTGATTAAGACCTAGAGATTCGATTGCAATCTTTATTATATCTTCCTCAGGAATACCAATAGACCTATTTTGTTTTTTAAGGAAATATTTTCCAGCATCAATCATAGATTTTAATGGAATTAAACCTACTAATTCAGAGCCTGTTACACTAGCACCTCTTGCGCTAGCTTTTTTAACAACTTCTTCAAAAACAGTATGAATAGGAGTTTCGGTGATATTAGTTAGGTTCATTGATATCTGGGCAATACCAAATTCTTCAATATACCAACCAATTGCTTTTACATGTTTTAAAGAACCATGAATAGTTTCAGGATTTCCATCTTTATCATATACAATTTCACCTATAACAGGATGTCCTTTTCTTTTAATCCTTCCCTTCTCTCTTACATCAAACGCAATAGCATTTGCCAACCTAGTAGATTTAGTATTTAAGTTTATATTATAAGCAATAAGAAAATCTCTAACACCAATAGCTGTAGCACCTGATTTTTTATTAAAAGAATTTCCAAAATCTGGCTTCCATTCTTTACTATTAATTTTTTTATTTAGACCCTCATACTCTCCAGATCTTACATTTGCCAAATTTCTTCTCTTATCTTCTCTAGCTGCGTGTTCATATAAGTATATAGGTATGTTTAATTCTTCTGAAACTTTTTTTGCTAACTTCTCTGCATAAGGAATAAGCTCATCAAATGTTATATTAGAAACAGGAATTAATGGACAAACATCTGTAGCACCAAACCTCGGATGTTCTCCACTGTGTTTCGACATATCAATTTTTTCACTTGCAGTCTTAATTGCATTAAAGGCAGCAGATATAACTGAATCTGGATCACCAACAAATGTCATTACTGTTCTATTGGTTGCTTGTCCAGGATCTACATTAAGCAGGTGCACTCCTTTTGCATTGGAAATAGCTTCAGATATTTCATTTATTATCTCTTGATTTCTTCCTTCAGAGAAATTAGGTACACACTCTATTATTTGATTCACAATTTAAAATTAATATTAATTATAGATTTTACCTCTTTTACAAATAAAAGACGGCTTTAATTTACCCTGATTATAAAGAATATCTCTAAAATCATTTGTTTTAAAACCAATCATATCTGCAATTTTTCCATTCTCAAGGGATCCTCTATCTTCTAAAGATAGAGCATTTGCTGATCTACAAGTAATCCCTGCAAGAACCTCTGCATTAGATAACTTTTCTGTAGATCCCAGAAGAGAAGCCTGCATCAATAAATCACCCATAGGAGCAGAACCAGGATTCCAATCTGATGCAATAGAAACTTTACAGTTATTATCTAAAAGTTTTCTTGCTGGAGCAAATGGGATTCCAAGGCCAAGGCTGCACCCAGGCAACACTACTCCTGTAGTATCTGATTTTGATAGGTAATCTATTTCTTGATCAGTTATTACCTCGAGATGATCTACACTAACCGCACAATTATCAACTCCAACTTTTAAACCACCAGAAGTAAATTGATTTGCATGCGCGGTAATATGAAAATCACTTTTAACCTTTCCTAAAAAGTTAGATGCTTCTGAGACTGAAAAAGCTTTTTCTTCTATAAAGATATCAACCCTGTTAGATAAATTTTCTTCTTTTATTTTAGGTAATAAGTGATTAAGGATAGAATCTAGATATTTTTTTGAGGATTCATATTTTTTTGGAGTAACATGGGCAGCAAGACAAGTTGGGATTAGATCTATTTCATTTGACTTATCAATATTATTAATGATTTCCAACATTCTAATCTCATCTTCTAAAGTAGGAGCGTATCCACTTTTTACTTCACAAGTTAAAACTCCATCGTGAAAATGTCTTTTAAGTCTATTTAAAGTGTCTTCTGTTAGTTGCTCATCAGTACAGTTAGATGTTGAATTCATTGTATTGTGAATACCTCCTCCTTCTTCTAATATTTGTTGATATGAAATTCCTGAATTTCTTTTTGCATACTCATCAGATCTATTTCCATAATGACAGACGTGAGTATGTGAGTCAATAAATCCTGGAAGTAGTACACATGGATAATTAATTTCTCTTATATCTATATTATTTTTTCTTAATGATAAAAAATCACCGACCTCAATAATTTTACCATCTTCTATTACTATCCCACCATCTTCTATTATTTCAAGACTATTATCGCTAATTGCTCCTCTTTCTGGCAGATTTGCCATTGTAATGATTTGAGAAAAAGGTCCAATTAATTCTTTCAATACTAAATATCTAGATTAAACTTTTTTGAATGCTTTTTGGCAATATCATATCCCGCGTCATTATGTCTAAATACACCCATTGCTGGATCATTATGTAACACTCTCTTGATACATTTTTCTGCCCTCTCAGTACCATCTACAAGTACAACCATACCTGCGTGTTGTGAATAGCCCATCCCTACACCTCCGCCATGATGAAAAGAAACCCAAGTTGCTCCACCAGCAGTATTAGACATCAAATTAAGAAGTGGCCAATCTGAAACTGCATCAGATCCATCAAGCATACCCTCAGTTTCTCTATTTGGAGATGCTACAGAACCACAATCTAAATGATCTCTTCCAATTGCTATGGGAGCTGAAACCTTTCCTTGCTTAACTAAATCATTAAAAATAAGACCCGCTTTCTCTCTCTCACCCATTCCTAACCAACAAATTCTACATGGAAGACCTTGAAACTGAATTTTTTCTCTGGCCTGCGTAAGCCAACTAATCATATCTTTATTTTCTGGAAATGCTTCTATTAATGCCTTATCAGTTGTATAAATATCTTCAGGATCTCCAGACAGAGCTGCCCATCTGAATGGACCTTTTCCCTCACAGAAAAGAGGTCTGATATAATCAGGAACAAATCCATTAAAACTGAATGCATCTTCCTCACCACCTTGCTTTGCGAACTCTCTCAAATTGTTACCATAGTCAAATGTGATAGAGCCTCTAGATTTCATCTCCAACATTAAAGAAACATGTCTAGCCATACTAGTTAATGATAATTTTTTATACTCTACCTGATCATTTTTTCTTAAACAATGAGCATCACTAAGACTCATGCCATTTGGCACATAACCAAAAACAGGATCATGTGCAGATGTTTGATCAGTTAATATTTCAGGAATTATATCATCCTCTAATAGTTTTTCTAATAAGTCTCCTATATCACTTACTAATCCCACAGATACATTCATTCCTCTTTCCTTAGCTCGAAGGACCCAGTCTCTGGCCTCTTCATATGAATCAGTCATTTTATCAATATATTTTGTTTTCAACCTTTTTTGAATTCTCTCCGGATCAATATCCGCTCCTAAAAATGTTGCTCCAGCCATAGTTGCAGCAAGTGGCTGAGCACCACCCATACCTCCTAATCCACCTGATACTAATAATTTACCTTTTAATGAACCATCAAAATGTTTGTTTGCACATGCAGCAAATGTCTCATATGTTCCCTGGAGTATCCCTTGAGTTCCAATATAAATCCAACTACCAGCAGTCATTTGACCATACATCATTAATCCGTCTTCTTTTAATTTCTCAAAATGCTCCCAATTTGCCCACTCTGGAACAAGATTAGAGTTTGCAATTAAAACCCTTGGTGCCTGATTATGAGTCCTTACTTTTCCTACTGGTTTTCCAGACTGAATCAATAAACTTTCATCATCTTCTAGGTTTAATAATACATCAATTATTTTTTCGACAGAATTCCTATTCCTAGCAGCTTGACCCGATCCTCCGTAGACTACTAAATTAGATGGATCCTCTGCAACCCCTGCATCTAAGTTATTTAAAAACATTCTAAGAGGTGCTTCAGTTTGCCAGCTTTTTGCATGTAAAGTATTGCCTGTAGGAGACTTATAATTTGGATGATTAGCATACTTTTCTATAAAACTTTTAGTATCCATAATTCTAAGAAGTTAATTCAATTAATTTTTTTGACTTTATAATTATTTCTGCTTCTTTCATGTCATCTATAAAAACTTTATCATTATCACAGTGAGATATTTTACTACGGATATACTTATGACAATCCTCTATTTTCTTTCCAGAAGAAAGCGGTTTTAAAAAATCGTATGCCTGAGATGAACATATCAGTTCAATACTCAATATTTTTTCTAAATTTTTAACGACTTGAAGAAATTTTACAGCTCCAATTGACCCCATACTAACATGATCTTCTTGGCCTAGGGAAGTTGTGATAGAGTCTGCACTAGCTGGATAACATAAATTTTTATTCTCACTCGTAAGTGCTGCAGTCGTATATTGTAAGATCATAAACCCAGAATTAAGACCTATATTTTTAACAAGAAGCTTTGGTACTTTCTCATTTCCTTTAAGCAGTAGATAAACTCTTCTGTCAGAAATATTTCCAAGTTCAGAAGCAGCTATTATATTATAATCAATTGGTATAGCAAGAGGCTGCCCATGAAAATTACCTCCACTTACAATATTCCCATCCTTTAATACAATAGGATTATCTGTTATCGAATTAAGTTCAATATTCACCATCCTTTCTAGATGATAAAAAGCATCCCAGCTAGCACCATGAACTTGTGGAATACATCTTATAGAATACGGGTCCTGAACTTTATCACAATCTTTATGAGAATCTAAAATTTCAGAACTTGATAGAAGATCTCTTACCTTACTCGCAACATGTTGAGCACCTTGAAAAGGTCTCAATTCAGATATTTCTTTACTAAATGGTACTACTGAACTAAGAGTTGATTCCACTGACATAGCTCCAATTATATCAGCATTTTCTAAACAACTTCTAAATCTCGTCAATGCAAAACATGTATATGCAGAGATAAACTGTGTTCCGTTAAGAAGTGCGAGACCTTCTTTTTCCTTTACATCAATAGGAGATTTTTTCTCCATAGAAAGCATATCTGATGTCTTAACCTTTTTATTTCTATAAATTACTTCTCCTTCACCTATCAATGGCAAGAAAAGATGTGCAAGAGGTGCTAGATCTCCTGAAGCTCCGACAGAACCTTTAGAAGGTACAACAGGGATAATATTATTATCTATTTTCCATAATATCCTCTCAATTAATTCAATTCTTACCCCAGAATAGCCCATACATAAAGAGTGAACTTTTAAAATCATCATAAGTTTTGAAATGATTTTGGGAATGTCATCTCCTACACCTACAGCATGGCTTTTTATTAAATTATTCTGAAGCTGACTGACCTCTTCTTTAGAGATAATCGTACTGCAAAGAGCACCAAAACCAGTATTAACCCCGTAAATTTTTTTATTAGATTCTAAAGCATTTTCTATATTTTCTCTTGAGAGTAAGATTGTTTTCTTCTGTGAATCAGATATACCAGCATTAATTTTACCCTCTGCAATTTCAAATGCTAAACTATAAGTTAAAGTATCTTCTCCGTAATTAAATTTCGTTAATGTCATTACTTTAAAGTTAGTTTTTTTAGGGGAATAAAATAATCAAACAATCTCTTATTCGTTATATGATTTATCGAGCTCAGACTGTAAAATATTATAACATTTTTCTCTAAATGCATCTATATCATTTGTAGTATAACCATCAGTATATATTGGTTTGTGACATATTATCTCACAAGGACTCCAATTTATAAAAAAAGAACCTTTCATTATTTTATATGCACCTAGTAAAGACACAGGAAGGATAGGCACTTGTTTTTCAAGAGCCATTGCAAATGCCCCATTTTTAAATGAAGCCATCTTAGGAACTTTTTCTGTTTTTATACCTCCCTCTGGAAAAATCCCTATGCTATAACCCTGATCTAATGAACTAAAACAATCGATATACGTTTGTTTTCGACTTTCCTTGCTATCTCTATCAACCATTATGTGTAAATTCTTGAAAATATATCCTAAAACTGGAATATTATTGACTTGCATTTTTCCGATAAATTTAAAAGGTAAATTTAATGCAGCAAGGGCAGGTATATCAATGTATGAGAAGTGGTTTGCTATGATAACATATTGTTTTTTCAAGTCAACACCTTCCTCATACCTAATTTTCATTGGGATAAATATTAAAGTGAAAAAAGTTCTTGCTATTTTATGATGAGCCCAGTAGGCCATTCTTTTAAGAGGCTTGAACCAAATTCCAAGTAAAAGTGGTATCGAAAAGAAAATGAAAAGAGATGAGAAAACTAGAAGACCGTAAAAAGAATAAAGTATTGTAAATATTTTCATAGCTATTTAGCTGATGTAAGATAGTTAAAACGAAGAACATGAAAAACTGCTGCAATGGTTAATCCTACACTCAAACCTATCCATACACCAAATAAACCATAGTCAGAAATTATTCCTAAATAATATGAGAGAGGAATAGCAATAACCCAATATGAAATAAATGTAACAAGTGTAGGGATTTTTGTATCTCTTATACCCCTTAAAACTCCTAAACCTACGGCTTGAACCCCATCTGATAATTGGAATAGACCAGCAATTATTAGTAGGGAAGATGCTAGTGTAATTACCTCAATATCATCAACATAAAATGTTGGAAGAAGATTTCTTAAAGTAATAAATATAAATGCTGATATACACATCAGAACTAATACAAGTATAAAATTAGAATATCCTGATTTCCTGATTTCCTCGTTATCTCCCTCACCGTAATAGTATCCGAGAGATATCATCGAAGCTGATCCAATTCCAGAAGCAATCATATATGAAATACTCGCGAGATTTAGTGCAATCTGATGTGATGCTAACTGAATTGCTCCAATTGAACCAATTATTACTGTAGCAACAGTAAATGCTCCTACTTCAAAAATATATTGTAGACCAGATGTAAATCCGATTCCAAAAATTGCTCTGAATGATGTATTGTTAAACGAAATATTCAATTGTAAAATATATTCTTGGAATCTCTTACTGTTCAAACAATAGATAAATATTATAATAAACATTAAGACTCTACTTATTAATGTCGCATATGCCGCACCAAGAATTTCTAATCTAGGAAAACCAAAAAGTCCAAAAATTAGGATACCATTTAAAATTATATTTATCCCATTAGAAAATATAGAAATGTACATGGCAGGTTTTGTGAAGCCGAGTCCTTCTATAAATTGTTTAAATGTCTGAAACAACATTAAGGGTACGAGAGAAATTGCTATAATATCAAGATACCTGTATGTGTGAAATAAAACCTCTTCGTCTTGGCCAAGATATTGGAGGAAATATTTAGAGTATATTGTTATGACAACTAATAATATTGTAAAGAACATATTTAGATACATACCATTATAAAAAGTCATGGATATATAATTCTTATCTGATTTTTTAGATGAAATGAGTGGTGTTATCCCATAAGATAAACCAATACAGAAAAGAAGAATAAACCCAAAGATTGAAGTTGAAAGAGATACAGCAGCTAGTTGAGGAATAGAAACATTACCTATCATGAGACTATCAGCAACACCTACCGTGATGTGACCTAGTTGGCTTATCATAATAGGAAATGATAAGTTGAGGTTTTCCTTGATATGCTGAGATAATTTCATGGGAGGCAAAGATAAAAAAAAGCCCGATTTCTCGGGCTTTAGGTATGAACTGTTGTTAAACTTTACTTAGTATGAAACTTGTTCTTGAATCATATTCTTGAATTTTTTCTCATTATTTTATTTTTCTCCATCATCTTTTTCCTTTGCATCATCCTCTCGAATCTCATTTCTTGTTCGTCATCAAGTAGTGACCTAATTTCTAGGTTTCTATTAAATTCAGACTTCCTTAATTCTGCTTCCAGATCAGAGATATCGTCAAATAATTTATTAATTGTAGTTATATCAATTTTATCTTCCATCTTCTCTAGCTGCATCTCTAATTTTTTCTTCATCATATCTTTCTTTATCGGTTTTACAGCAGATAGATGTTTTGAATTAATTTCTTTGAATGATTTCCTTTGTTCCTCTGTAAGATTAAGTATACGTACAGGATCAATTTCTCCACTTTGGACCGACTCCCTTCTCGTCTCTATCCTTTCCCTAATCTGATCTCTATCAACCGTCCCTCTCCTCTGGAAGTTATTACCTCTTTGAACTTGAGAATATGCGATATCTGAGATAAAAAGTGTCACTATAATTAGAAGTATTTTTTTCATAATTAATAATTTAATATTTTACTTGTCACATCTATTAGACGACATAGTTCTAGAAATATTGCATGAACAATAAATAATAATTATTAAAAAATGTTAAATACCCAGTATCAGTACAAATTAGTAGAAGCAGGATGCGATGAAGTTGGGAGAGGATGTATCGCAGGACCAGTTGTTGCAGCAGCAGTAATACTTCCGCCAGACTACAAGAATAAGTCAATTATTGACTCAAAAAAATTAAGTCATAAGAAAAGGAAAGAGGTAGGTCAAGAAATAATTGATAACGCAACTAGTTGGAGTATTTCAGAGGTTAGTAATAATAAAATAGATGAAATAAATATTCTTAATGCCTCAATACTGGCTATGCACAGGTCACTTGATAAATTAAAAGTAAGACCAGAATTCATTATTGTGGATGGTAATAAGTTTAAGCCGTACAGAAAGATTACTCACGAGTGTATAATCAAGGGAGATAATAAATTTCAAAATATTGCTGCAGCATCAATTCTTGCAAAAAATTATAGAGATGACCTGATGAAAAATTTATCTATTAAATACGATATGTATTCTTGGGAATCAAACTTTGGATACCCCACAAAAAAACATAGAGATTCTATTAAAAAATATGGAACTACTAAGTATCATAGGAAATCATTTAAACTTCTATAAATTAATCTTTAAAACTTATCTTTGAGGCATGAACACAAAGAGTCTACAAAACGAAAAGTTTCACCTTAATAATAATGCCAAAATGGTTCCGTTTGCGGGATATAATATGCCTATGTGGTATTCTACTATAGCGGATGAGCATAATTGTGTTAGGGAAAAATTAGGAATTTTTGATGTTTCACACATGGGAGAATTTTTTGTTACAGGAGAAATGGCAAAAGATTTTTTACAGATGGTTACCACCAATGACATCAATAAATTAACAAAAGGAAAAGTCCAGTATTCTTCTATATTAAATCGTTCAGGTGGAATAATTGACGACCTTCTAGTCTATGACATGGGAGAAAATAAGTATATGCTTGTGGTTAATGCATCAAACATGGAGAAAGATTTTAACTGGCTTAATGACAATAATAATCTAGGGGTAGAAATAAAAAACCTTTCAGATGAGTACTCTCTATTTGCTGTCCAAGGACCAAACGCAGAGAAAGTATGCAGCCAATTATTTGAAGAAGATCTCTCAGAAATAAAATACTATACATTCATAGAAAAGGAGAGTAGTAAGTTTGGGAATATTATTATTTCAGCAACTGGGTACACAGGAGCTGGAGGTTTTGAGCTTTACGTAAAAAATGAATTTGCTGAATCCCTGTGGGATAATGTTATGTTAGCAGGTAATAAATTTGGAATCCAACCTATAGGACTTGGAGCCAGAGATACTCTTAGGTTAGAGATGGGGTTCTGCCTACACGGAAATGATATTGATGACTCCATAAATCCAATTGAGGCTGGACTTGGATGGATATGTAAAAAAGATATAGACTTCATAGGTAAAGAAATTGTAGATAGAGACAGAACCAATAAACCATCTAAGGTTCTTATTGGATTCGAATTAGTTGAAAAAGGTATCCCCAGAAAAGGATATAAGATATTTAATAAAGAAAAGGAACTAGTTGGTGAAGTTACAAGTGGTTCAATCTCTCCATATTCAAAAAAGGCTATAGGAATGGGATATGTTAGCTACGGTGAAAATACTATCTCAGAAAAAATATTCATTGAAGTCAGATCGAAAAAAGTAGAAGCACAAATAGTAAAAAGACCATTTATATGAGTTCAGTAGATGTTTGTTTAACTCACCAACAGCTAGAAAATTATCAGCACCACGATAAAAATGTAGTGGTAATTGATGTGCTAAGAGCAACAAGTACGATAAATACCATTCTTTTCTCGGGAGCTAAATCTGTGAAGCCAGTAGAGTCACTTGAGGAGTGTATGAAACTTAAAGAAAATGGTTATATAGTAATGGCAGAGAGAATGGGTAAAAAGGTAGAGGGGTTTGACTATGGAAATTCACCATCTAAAATTGAAAAAAACTTATTTGCAGGTAGAGATGTTGGAATTGCAACTAGTAACGGCACAAAAGCAATTGTCAAGACCAAGGGATCTAAAATAACTTTAATAAGTTCATTTCTAAATCTATCAAAAGTTATAGAATATCTGAATACTAATAGTAGAGATACGCTACTAGTATGCTCGGGATGGAAAGGGAGTACTAATCTAGAAGATACTATGTGTGCCGGTGCAATAGTTGCAGGATTAGAGAATTATGAACATGAGTCAGATACCGTAGTCATAGCAAAAAAATTATATGAACAATCTAAAGATGATATCTTATCAAGCATGAAAAAATCTTCACACGCTAAAAGATTGTCAGGTTATGATAATATAAGAGATATCGAATTCTGCTCAGAAATTGATAATCAAGAAATTTTACCTTATCTAGATGGTGACGAGATAGTATTATTGTAGTTTCTTATTATTTAAGTGTCGCTCAGAATCTCTTCTATCTTTCTTTTCTATATTTTTTTTTAGAGCATCGGTAAGGTCAACACCTGTCTGATTTGCAATGCACATTAAGACCCATAGTACATCAGCAATTTCATCTGCTAAGTTGAGGTTTTCCTCACCCTTTTTTGTAGACTGCTCCCCGTACTTCCTAGCTATAACTCTTGCGAGTTCCCCTACTTCCTCCATGAGAATTGTAGTATTAGTTAGTTCATTAAAATACCTGACACCTTTTTCTTTGATCCAGTTGTCAACAATTTTTTGAGCTTCTTCTATAGTCATATTTAAATTTATAGTTATTTTCACATATTCTTAAATAAGAACAAATTTTTTGTGGAAGAATTAAACCAAGGATATTCACTAATAGAGAACAGGAGACTCGACATACTTGAACTCAGTACTATACTTTTAATCTTAGCATCTTTCTTCTCAATCGTAAACCTTAGATATTTAAAATTGCCGATGACTATAGGTCTAATGATCTTAGCTATAGCATTATCTGTCATAATTCTAATATTTGGATTTTTCTTCCCGGGGTTTTATGACATAGCATATACAATTACTGAAAGTTTTGATTTTAACTTCATGCTCATGAACGTGATGCTACCCTTTCTTCTATTTGCAGGAGCAATGTCCATTAACGTTCATATACTAAGGAAGGATAAAATTACAATATTACTTCTAGCCTCATTTGGTGTTATTTTCTCTACATATGTAGTTGGAAGTTTAACATTTTACCTAGTAAACGCTCCTATCTTTGGACTTTCTTCTCTAGGAATAAGTTATATTGATTGTCTACTTTTTGGTTCACTAATAGCTCCAACTGATCCGATTGCAGTTCTCTCGATTGTGAAAAAAATGAAATTATCTCCTCTTACCGAGACTAGAATTGCTGGAGAATCTCTATTCAATGACGGTATCGGCGTTGTTGTATTCTTGACTTTACTTGGAGTAAAATCTACTGGTGCAGACATAACATTTGACTCAGTGGGGACACTATTCTTTACTGAGGTAATCGGTGGTCTAGCGCTAGGAGCTATCATAGGATATTTTGGTCTAAAATTAGTTAGGTATATTGAGAATGAACACGTGGAACTTGAAGTTTTAATAACACTTTCTCTAGTGCTATTTGTTTCTGTAATAGCGACCAGGTACCATCTCTCAGCTCCACTAGGTGTTGTTATTCTTGGTCTATATCTTAATAAACATATCAAGGAGGAAGACGGTAATGGAGACTCTGAGCTTGCTATGGGAGACTACGTCTATAAATTCTGGCACCTTCTTGATGAAACACTTAACGCTATCCTATTCATATTAATTGGACTTGAGATAATTTTAATTTTCGATAGCTTCAATTTAGTTTATTTAGCGTTGTCAATAATAACAATATTCCTTGTTGTTCTCTCTAGATATATTGGAGTATCAATTCCGATTGCGATACTATCACGATTTAAAGACTTTGAAGAAAATACAGCTAAAATTATTACATGGGGAGGTTTGAGAGGTGGACTTAGTATAGCTCTTGCCCTTAACTTACCTGATGACATGGGAGATGTTAAATCTCTTATACTAATTCTAACCTACGCTGTTGTTCTATTTACAATTTTGGTACAGGGGCTGACTATGGAGAAGATTGTTAAAAAGAAGTAATATGAAAAAAATCAAACTATTAATTTCGTTATTATTAATAAACTTTTGTGCCCACTCACAAACTATCCCAGAAGTGCCTATTAACCAATTTACACAGGCAGGATATTTAAATTCCAAATATTACCCTATAGGCTGGTCTGAAGACGAACGTTATTTTGCACTAATGATCCTTAGCGAATCTAATTACGCTAGTCTTCCAGAGGGGCATGGGTTTGATTTTTTGATTAAAGATGTAGTAACAGACAAAAATGCCTATATCAAATCCTACAGTGGCTATGACATCTGTGAGGGTAAGTTTGATGCATATGGCCAAGGTGAATGCGACTTTTCAGCTAAAGGCATATTTGAGCTTCACAAAGCCACTTTTACCGAAGCGCTAAATAAATATAATATTAACACCAAAACCCCTTTAACTTATTCCTCTTTTCCTATAAAAAATGCAAAAGGCGAAAGTATAAGCATCCAGAATAATAAAGTCGAAAAAGACGGATATATTTCCAAGGAAACCCTAACCGCTACTAACAACCAACAAGGCAGTAAAACCATTTTGCAATCCACTTATGATTCTAATTTCAGACGCCTTGCCTCAGAAATTTTAGGTGCTTTTGTATCGCCGTCTAAGGAACGCTTACTGGTCATACAAAAATACACCAGTAGTGGTATAGAAGGTGATCGGGATATAGAACTCAATTTCATAGGCTGCCATACCCAAAAAGGCTATCAATCTGCAAATGTAAAGGTTGATATCTCTGATCATGCATATGTAATTGCTACAAATGTCAACATAAGAAATAAACCAAATGTAAGTGAGAGCAAGGTTTTATTTCAATTAAATAAAGTGGAATGGTATAAAGACGCTTCAAACTTTGGAAGTGAATCAGATTATATTCAAACAAATTGGTTAAGTTTCCCTGCTACACCTGTAGAGATAATTGACTCTGCTATCACAGATGGAAATAAATGGTATAAAATCAAAGGAGCAAAATTAACAAAAGAAGAGGCTTCTGATTTAAGTAAATGGGGAGACTGGGATGTGGTTAGAGATAGTCTTTTCAATTTAGATGATAATGGCTACATTATTCGAGAGAACTATGATGGAGAAAATTGGATTTATTACACATTAGTTCACAGGTTCCAAAATAATAGTTTCAAAGACGGGAAATATTCAGCATCTAAAGTTGTAGAAGATTGGATGAAAGAGATAGGAGAAAAAGTAAATTTCAACATAGATGGAAATGAAGTAAAAGGTGAAATTGAATTTTATAGTTCATTATATGACGGTGTATATTGCAAACTTTATGGGGAGAAATCTAATGATGGAAAGCATTTAAACCTTAAGAGCACCTGTTATAGCGAGGGAACGGAATACGAAGGGGGGACTTATAAAATTACCCTTATGGACAATAATGCTTTTAAGCTTACTTTTACTAATAATAACAGGAGTGCCAGTAGTTTTTATCGATATGAGTTTGAGGAGGATATTTCTATTGATAGAAATATCATCCCAAATGAAAGTGTAGGGCTAATAACATCTTCAACTACGAAATCTGCATTAAATAAGCTTTATGATAAAGGGAACATAAGAGAAACCGTTGTTTTTAGTTATGAAGGTTTTGATATAAAAGGTACTGAAGTGATCTTTGATAACACTGCTGATAATATTACAATAGAATGGAATGATGGCAACTTAACCCCCAAAATCATTAGAATTAAAAATCCAAATTCTAATTGGAAAACAAAAGAGGGTGTTGGAATTGGTAGTACAATTAAAGAAGTAGAAAAGGCGAATGGAAAACCTTTCACTATTTACGGTTACGAAATAGATGCTTACTTAGCAGGAACAGTAAAAAATTGGAACTCTGGAAACTTACAAGGATTAAATTTACAATTTAAGATAACTAAAGAGATACCCGTAGAAGTGTATATGGAAATGATAGGAGATCGTGGAATCTTGTCTAATAATCCTCTCTTAGAAAAAGCTGGTTTACAAGTGGAAAATATAACAGTAGGATTCAATAAATGAAAAAATATACTTAACAAAAAATAAACACCATTAAAACAGGTGTTTATTACCGGTAAATTAATCAAATTAAAAAATCATTATTTCTTATGTTGCAAAAGAATAATTTACTCTTTGTCCTTTGAGTCTATTATTATAGTGGTTGGTCCGTCGTTAACTAGACTAACTTTCATGTCGCCACCAAACTCTCCAGTCTGAATTTCCTTACCCAGAGACTGCTCTAATACTTTAATAAATCTCTCATACATAACGTTTGCAAAATCTGGCTTCGCTGCCTTAATGAAAGAAGGACGATTCCCTTTCTTAGTTGATCCGTGGAGAGTGAACTGACTGATAAGAAGAATATCTCCACCTATGTCCTGGACACTTCTATTCATCTTCCCCTCATCATCGTTAAATATTCTGAGATTGATAATTTTTTTTGTCATCCAGCCAAGATCAGTATCATTATCTTCATCAACAAAACTTACAAGAACCATAAGGCCTTCATTAATTTCACCAATAATCTCTCCTGAGACCTTAACGTTTGACTGACTTACCCTCTGGACAATAACTCTCATTTTATCACTAATTTATCCATCATCTCATTTACTGACATATTTGATAAATTCTCCATATCTAGGAAGGAGTTTAATATATCATCTGATTGGTTACTAGGGTAATAACTTTTTATTGCGGACTCAAATTTATCAAGTAGAAGAGGAATCCCCTCGTCTCTCCTATTCCTGTGACCTACCGGGTACTCCACAGTTATTTTCTCTGACTTTGATCCATCATCAAAAGCTAGATAGATACTGTTGGCAATTGATCTTTTACTTGGATCCAGGTAGTCACGAGAAAATTTTGGATTTTCACTTATTATCATCTTTTCTCTCAAAGAATCAATCATCGGATTACTCGCAATTTCATCTTGGTAGTGCTTAGCCTCAACCTCTCCATATATCAACGCTATAGCAATCATGTACTGTAGGCAGTGATCTCTATCAGCATAATTGTGTAGTGGCCCAGTCTTAGATATAATTCTTACTGCAGGCTCCTGGGTCTCCACCTCAATACTTGATATTTTATCGAGTTTGTCCCTATACTTTTCATGTAGAGATATTCCAGCCTCAACTGCAGTCTGCGCATGAAATTCAGCAGGAAAAGAAATTTTAAATAAAATATTTTCCATCACATAAGTACCATACTCTTGACTTCTTTTAATTGGTTTACTTTTAAAACTTACGTCACTAAATCCCCATGTCTTTGCCGAGAGAGCACCTCTGTATCCACCTTCACCTCTTGTGGTAAGCCAAGCGAGATGAACTGCTCTCGATGTTGCGTCTCCCGCAGCCCACGACTTTCTGCTTCCCGTGTTAGGAGCGTGTCTGTATGTTCTTAGGCTACTTCCATCTAACCAGGCGTGGGATACGGTATTACATACATTATCGTAATCACCGCCGAGAAGGTATGAGGATAAAGCGCTTGAAGCTACCCTGACAAGCAAGACGTGGTCAAGCCCTACCTTGTTGAAGCTATTGTCAAGAGCTAAGACTCCCTGTATCTCATGAGCTTTAATTGTATGTTCTAGTAACTCTGATACTTTGATTGGGTCCTGACCTTTACTAACTCTCTTTAAACTTAAAAAATCGGTAAGCGGAAGAATTGCACCCAGGTTGTCTGAGGGATGACCCCATTCCTGCGCTAACCACGTATCATTAAAATCTAACCACCTAATTATACATCCTGTATTCCAAGCCGCTCTAATTGGATCCAGCGTATAGTTTGTTCCAAAAACTCTTGCTCCGCCATCGATATTAGAACCGCCAAAGACTGGACCTAATAAGTTTTTACATGATTCGTTTTTTAGGGCTAGTATGCCACAGGCTATACTATCTAGAAGTACATGGTATGCTGTTTGCCTTGACAGGTCTGAAAAATTAGAGAAGTTTACAGTGTAGTCTGCTATCTCTTTTATCTCTTTATCGTAATCAGAAATAAAATTTTCTGAAACCTCATTTTTCATATTAATCTCTTTCGTTTATTGGGACAAAATCAAGTGGATCACTACCAACATATTTTGCTCCAGGCCTTATTAATTTATTATCTGATCTCTGCTCAATGATATGTGCTGCCCAACCCGATACTCTTGAACAAACAAAAATTGGAGTGAAAAGCTTCGTAGGTATATCCATAAAATTGTAGGCAGACGCATGGAAAAAGTCGGCATTGGCAAAAAGACCTTTCTCCTCTTTCATTATCCTCTCAATTCTAGATGATATATCGTAAAGTTTCTCATTAGGTCTTCCCACTGAAAGTTTTTTCGACCACTTCTTGATTATATCATTTCGCGGGTCTTGGTTCTTGTACACGGCATGACCAAAGCCCATGATGAGCTCTTTATTTTCAAGCATAGAGTAGATAGATTTTGCGGCAGATTCCTCATCCTCAAATCTTGAGATGAGTTCCATCGCCTTCTCATTTGCTCCACCATGAAGAGGACCTCTCAACGTACCTATCGCTGCGGTAACACAAGAATAAAAGTCCGATAAAGTAGCGGCACATACTCTCGCAGCAAATGTAGATGCATTGAACTCATGTTCAGCGTATAAGATAAGAGATATATTCATAACCTTCTCCTCTGTCTCGGTTGGCTTTCTTCCGTGTAAAGTATGTAGAAAATGGCCTGCAATAGTTTCAGAGTCATTTTCCTCTGAAATCTTATTTCCAGAGTGCGAGAAATGATACCAGTAATTTAATGCTGAAGGAAATATTCCAAGTAGTCTCTCTGAGCAGTGCATCTGATTATCAAATGACTTCTCAGGCTCGATATTTCCGAGGAATGAGCACGCGGTCCTTAATACATCCATAGGGTTAGTCTCCTTAGGGATAGTTTCTAGTACAACTTTTAATGACTCTGGTAAAGACCTCTTAGAAATTATATTTTTTGTAAAGCTTTTAAGCTGGTCTTTGTTAGGGAGGTTACCATGAAGAAGTAAGTAACACACTTCCTCAAAAATGCAATGTTCACTGAGGTCGACAACGTCATAACCTCTGTAGTGGAGATCATCACCAGTCTCCCCAACGGTACAAATAGAAGTTGTTCCCGCCTCAATACCTCTTAATCCTTTACTCATCTTTTTTATTTAAAATATCATCCATCTCCTTCTCATATTTATGGTAGGAAAGGTAATCATACAGCTCATCTCTAGTCTGCATCTCTCCTAGCATATTCTCCTGAGATTCTGAACTAGATAATTCCTTATATATCTTTTCTGCAGCCTTACTCATTGCCCTAAAAGCAGTTAGAGGATATAGAACCATAGATACTCCAGCATCATGTAATTCTTTTTTTGAGAATAAAGGGGTCTTCCCAAACTCTGTGATATTTGCTAGAATTGGTACAGAGGATTCTTGAGCAATTTTTTTGTATCCATCTAAGGAAACTAGTGCCTCAGGAAATATCATATCAGCTCCAACTTCAATGTATGAATTGATTCTCTCAAGCAACATTTCCTCATTTTCTACGGCTAAGGCATCAGACCTTGCCATGATTACAAAATCATCATCGATCCTGGCGTCAACTGCAGCCTTAATCCTATCCTGCATCTGGGTGATTGAAACTAATTTTTTGTTTGGTCTGTGTCCACATCTCTTGAGATCCACTTGATCCTCGATATGAATGGCTGCGACATTTTCTTTCTCCATCATTTTGACAGTTTTTTGAATAGAATTTAATGAACCAAATCCAGTATCAACATCAACAAGAAGTGGTAAATCACACGCTGAGGTAATTCTTCTAGCATCCTCTACCACATCTTCTAGTTTTGTAAATCCAAGGTCTGGGAGACCGAAAGATGCTGCGGCAACACCGCTACCGGAAAGATATATTGATTTTACTCCGTTATTTTTTGCTAGTACTGAAGAATATGCATTTACCGTACCAAAAATAGATAATGGTTCTTTGTCATTCTCAACAAGTTGTCTAAATAACCTGCCTCTCATAGGGGTAAATAGTTATTGGTTGTTCATACCAAACATAAATTAATTTTTTATAAGATGTGCTAAGACTTCAGACTTTTCTCCCATTCAAGGAAGTTATCAATATCATCTTGGATTGATTCATATATCCAAGCAATTAGTGCAATATCATCTATTAGACCAGAAACAGGTATAAAGTCAGGAATCAAGTCTACAGGATAAATGAAATAAATTAAACCTGCTACTATTAAACAAATTGTCTTCCAGGGAACATATGTGTACTCCTTAGAAGTATATGCATTTATAATTCTAATGAATAACCTTAGTGAATCATTAAGTTTAGCCGATGTTTTCTTATCACTAGAAATTTCTTTCAATTTTTTTAAAACATCTTCGATAAGCTTTTTAAGCTTTTCGTCATCATTAATGATTTTTTTTGCCTTGCTAATATATTCTTTTATCGAACTTTCCTTACTCATATGTTCTATGAAGTTGTTTCTAAAATAAAACTTGAATTATCAACATTTCCATCAATCGGAGGATTTTTTTTAATAATCTCAAGTCTACACAATTTAATGTTTTTTATCCGAGAATGAATACTACTCGATA
The DNA here is from genome assembly GCA_902626505.1 of uncultured Marinoscillum sp. Taxonomy (GTDB): domain Bacteria; phylum Bacteroidota; class Bacteroidia; order Cytophagales; family MED-G16; genus MED-G16. The sequence goes on along the minus strand of CACOFQ010000001.1, from coordinate 91,593 downwards.
TCTTATGAGCGACTGTCTCTATGAGATTGTATTCTTTTGACATCTCACTCTCAATAATTGAAAATAAGTTAGAATAGTCCACTGTACCCTCAATCGTATCATCATATATTATTTTATCTACGTCGATAGACACATTTACAATGAAAGTATTTCCACTCTCTTTCTCAAAATCAAAAAGACCAATCTTTGATTTGAACTCTAGACCATTAAGAGATATAGTTGAATTATTAATTTTCATCGAATGTGTCAAAAAATGATTTCTGAATATCATCTGACTTCTTTTTCTCAGACTCATTTTCTTCATCTTCTGATTCAGGCTCGGTTTCTATTTCTTCATTTTGAGACTCTACTGAATCCTCTTCATTTTCGTCGGAAATATCATTTTCTTCCTCTGGTTGATCACCTTCATCATTATTTTCTTGTCCTCCAAAAATATCATCTGCAGACAACTCCTCATCATTATTATCCTCTTCCTCATGCTTTTCCTCAGAAAATAAATCTGGCGTTTCTTTTGAATCATTTTGGGTTGATTCCAAGTTTTCTTCTTCTGTTGGTTCAGGTTCACTAATACTTTCTTCAGTTTCCTCAGCAGGAGGCTCTTTTTCTGCCTCAGTTGTTAACTCGTAGATATCGTCTTCTTGAGAATCGGATAATTCTTCTTCCTCATTAGTGTTACCCTCATCCATTACATCTTCGCTAGATTCATCTTCAATTATATCTTCTTCTTTTTCATCTTCTATCTCTAACTCCACCTCATTTTCCTCAAGGTTTTCTTCCATAGACTCCTCTTCTTTCTCTGAATCATTAATGTTTTCTTCTACAGCATCTATGCTTTCAGATATCTCATCGAAATTAGCCTCCTCTCCAATAATGTCTAAACCTGAATTTATTTTATCCTTCAATTCATTAATATATTGGATAGTATCGTCTCTTAGTGACTTGATACTTTCATATTCTTCCTTGATTGTAGCTAACTCTTTTCTAGCGTCATTAAGAATCCCTTTAGCATCTTCTTTAGCATTCTCAACAATATCTTTTCCTGTATCTTCTGCAGCTTTTAATGTGTTAATAAGTGATGACTCAACACTTTTAAATTTTTCGTTTTCAGTTTTTTGCTCTGATATTTTATTTTCTAAATCAATAATCCTACTCTCTAAAATTTTGAATTCACTGGCTAGTATTTGGAGATAACTATCAACTTGAGATTTATCATATCCACGAAAACCTGAGTTAAATTTTTTATTAGAAATATCTTCTGAGTTGAACTGATTCATTGAGATATGAATTTAAATAAAATCATGCAATTATTATATAATTTTATATTAATAAGATGTTATATGAGCATAATTAAAAAAATTTCTAACGGTGAATCCATCATCTGGGTCTGGAAAATAGACGAATCGATAGATGAGTTAATTGAATTAACAAATCAAACTACCAACATAAAAAATGAAATTAAGAGAAAAGAGTTCTATGCCTCAAGAATTTTAATCGAGAAAATATGTGAAGAATTAGACATAAATTTTGTGGGAATAAAAAAAGATAATAACGGCAAACCGCATCTTATAAACTCTAAATACCATATTTCTATCTCTCATAAATTCCCATATGTGTCTGTGATTTTTGATGCAAAAAAATGTGGAGTTGATATTGAGAGAATAGATGAAAAAGTTAAAAAAATTAAATCTAAATTTCTAAATGAAGACGAAGAGTTAGTCGTTGGTGAAAATCTAAAGAAATTAGTTGAGTACTGGTCTATGAAAGAGACAGCATATAAAGTAGAGGGTGAGACAATACCTCTAAAAAGTATAGAAATTAAAGAAAAGTCAGAAAATCTCTACTCTTGCTCAATTCATGGAAATACTATTGAAATAACTACTGAGGAAATTAATGACCATATACTAAGCTATTCAACCTAGTCCTCTTTCTGCTTTTTTAAATCTCTCTCGATTTTTTTTCTACTCTTACCTAAAGGTGCAAAGAAATGCTTAGGGTTTTCATTGATATGTTGTAATAGCTTATCGAGATCGTAAGCAGTTTGATTCAAATTATTATAAAGTGAGTCATCCGAAAGAAGTAATGATAAAGTACCTCCTTCTCCAGATTCTAAGTCATCAAAAACACCATTCATTGAAGTCAATAAAATATCAATTTGATTAAAAGTATTTTCAAAGTTTACTTTATTAAGATTTGAAATCATATCATTTGCCCCTTCTATTATAGGATTTATATCTTCAAGTTTTTTAGAAAGATCAGAAGTTAGATTATTTAAATTATCTAGTGTAGAAGATATCGTAGATTCATTAGATTCAATTAAATTATTTGTATTTGATAATACATCATTTAGGTTATCAAGAGTTGTAGTAATCATATCGCCACTGCCTCTTAAACTTGCTAATATATCATTTAACCTACTTATAGTTACTCCAAGATTATCGGTTATTGGTGTAGCTTTTTCAAGAAGTTCAGAAAGACCACCAGCAATTTCTGCATTTACAGTATCACCATCATTAAGTGGATCAGTTATGTCTCCAATACTTAAAATAATAGCTTTGCTACCGAGAAAATCATTACTACTAAGAGTCGCTACTGAATTTTTTCCTATAATTAAATCTTCGTCAATATCCATACTAACTAAAATTTTATTATCCATTTCCTGAAGGATTTTAATATTACTTACTCTCCCTACAGTATAACCATTAACAATAACAGGATTAGCGACTATCAAACCATCTACATTTTCATACAGGGCATAATATCTATTTATTGGAGAGAAGAAGTCTATTCCCTTAAGAAAATTTGAGCCTAGATAAAAAAATACTAAACCCACTACTCCAATTAATCCTACTTTAATTTCTTTATTCATAGGTCAAAATTAAACATTTGATTCTAAATAGGCTTTATAATCTCTTATTGCCCTGAAGATTGCTGAAGCCATATAAACTCGATGCGTTTTATTATTTAATTTTTTTTCCTCTTCTGGATTTGTCATAAATCCTGTTTCTATAAGCACACTAGGCATTGTTGTATTCCATAAAACCTGAAAAGGGGCTTGCTTTACACCTCGAGACCTTATTCCTACTCTATTTTTAAATTGATCTTGAATAAGGTTTGCAAGAATTGTACTATTATCAATTTTAGCCTTTTGATTTAAACTTAAAAGCATTACCGATTCAGATGAATTCGGATCAAAATCTTTATATGTCTCCTCATAATTTTCTTCAAGGAAAATAACAGAATTTTCTCTTTTTGCTACATTCATATTTGCTGATGTTTTACTTAATCCCATTAAATAGGTTGTAGCCCCATAGACAGATGATTTCGAAAATGAATCTGCATGTATAGAAATAAATAAATCAGCATCAGATTTATTAGCTATCTCAGAACGTCTATATAATGTCAAAAATTTATCTTCTTTACGAGTATAAACTATATTTACAGCTGGCATATTTTCTTTGAGAATCCTTCCTAATTCTAGAGATATTGATAAAGCAATATCTTTCTCCCAAGATATTTTACCCCTTGCTCCAGGATCTTTACCACCGTGACCAGCATCAATAACAATAGTTTTGAGTCTATATTGTGAAGGGTTAAGTGAGTTAAAAGAAGTTAAAACAATGAATAAACCCAGTAAAAATGATATATTAATCTTTCTCATTATAACTTATTAAGCCTATAGGCGATAACTTTGCCAAGTGTAAATTTATCAAAAAGTAATATATTTATAAAATTGAGAAAGTTAGTAATATTATTATTCCTACTTATTCCTTTCACTTCTTATCCTCAAATGGAATCAGATTCCCTTTTTTCATTAATGGCTAGTGATACAACTAATATACTAATTGAGGATACTACTGTTCAAAAAAGCGAAATCGAAACAACAATTAATTATAGTGCCAGAGATTCTATTTTTTATGACCTGAAAACCCAAAAATTAAAATTGTATGGCGATTCAAAAATTGATTATGGCGAAATTAATTTAGAAGCTTATGAGATATTAGTCGATTGGACTGATAAAACTCTCGATGCTAACTTCATATTAGATTCAACAGGAAAAAAAATTGGGAAGCCCATCTTTTCTGAAGGAAATCAGTCCTACGAGACAGACAAAATCACCTATAATTTTGATTCTAGAAAAGCAAAAATAAAGGGTATCGTAACTCAACTCGATGATGCTTATATGCAGGGAGAAGATGTAAAAAAGAATGAATATGATGAACTTTTTATAAGTCATGCAAAATATACAACATGTAATTTAGCTGAACCTCATTTTCATATTTCAGCAAATAAGATAAAGGTAATACCTGGTAAAAAGGTAGTTTCAGGCCCATTTCATTTAAAATTTGGTGATGTTCCTACCCCTCTAGGCTTTATTTTTGGAATGTTCCCACAACCTAAGAAGAAAGTTTCTGGTCTAATTATGCCGAATTATGGAGAAGAGAAAAGAAGAGGGTTTTATTTAAGAGATGGAGGATATTATTTTGCTGTTAACGATCATATTGATTTACGAATCACTGGAGACATATACTCAAAAGGAAGTTATGGAGGTACTATTGCTACAAACTATAACAAAAGATATTCTTATAATGGTAGCTTAAGGTTTAATTATAATAAAAGTAAATTAGGTGATTTTGAAAATCCATCCGTATCAAATGATTTTTCTTTATCCTGGTCACACACACCTGACTCAAGAGGTAAATCAAGTAGATTTTCATCATCAGTGAATTTTCAAACAAATTCATATAATCAAAATAAAAATTTAGTTTATTCAAATTTCAATGAAAGTATAAATGCACAGTTCAATTCAAATATTTCGTATTCAAAAACTTTTAATGGCCCGTTTAATTTATCAGCCAATCTAAGACATTCTCAAAATGTCCAAACAAAAAAAGTTAACCTGACTCTTCCCGATGTCAGCTACAATATGAGTAGAATATATCCTTTTAAAAATTTAGGAAAGTTAGGAAAAACAGCTTTAGGAAAATTAAGCATAAGTCATAGGTTCACTGGTAAGATTGAATTAACAAATGGATCAGTTGGTAGCTCACTAAGTGGACTAAATATTATAAACTCTTCAAACAATTTTTCAGAACAAATTGATTTTAATACTGATAATATTAATTCAATAATTGATAGATCAAAGATTGGTGGAAAGCATACTATACCAATTTCAACATCTTTTAACCTATTAAAATATTTTACTGTGAGTCCTAGTATGAATTATGATGAGATATGGTATTTAAAAAAATTAAATTATAGTTTTAATGAATTAGAGAATGGTATTGAAATAGATACTACAAATTCATTCCAAAGAGCTTGGTCTTATTCAACAGCATTAGCATTATCAACTAGAATTTATGGAACTGTTTTTTTCAAAAAAGGAAAAATAAAAGCAATAAGGCATGTAATTTCTCCAGAAATATCGATGTCATTTAGCCCAGACTTTACAAAACCAAAATTTGGATATTATGAAAATGTTCAGATCAACAATGAAGGCGACACAAAACTTTTAAGTAAATATGAAAATTTTTTATTTGGAGCACCGAGAATTGGTAGTTCAGCATCAATGAATTTTTATATAGGTAATAATCTTGAGATGAAGGTAGTAGATAAAAAAGATACAATTAGCGGAACGAGAAAAATTAAGATTTTTGATAATCTTTCATTTTCAAGTAGCTATAACTTTTTAGCTGATTCATTTGGGCTCGCTCCAATTAGATTTAATACTAGAACATCATTTTTTAAAAGACTTATAAATTTAAGTGTTTCAGGAAATATTGACCCTTATACTTTTAGACTTGATAGCATCAATGAGAATGGAAATGTTTATCAAAGAAGAATTAATGAATTAGCATTAAAAAATAATCAAGGAATAGGTTCATTAGCATATATAAATATGGCTTTGGGGGTTAGATTTTCTGCTAAAGACTTTAGAAATGATAATGAAGAAATTGAATCATCATATGGAACTCAGGAAGAACTAGATTACATTAATTCAAATATTGCAGAATATATTGATTTTAATGTACCATGGTCTCTAAATGCAAGTTATAATTTAAATAGAAGAAAAATTGGCTTTAGAGAACCAACAATTACTCAAACACTAACTTTCTCTGGAGATATAAGTATTTCTGAAAAAACAAAAGTATCATTTAGGTCTGGATATGACTTTAAATTTAAAATGCTAACTCAAACAAGTATAAACGCAACAAGAGATTTACATTGTTGGAGAATCAACTTTAGCTGGGTACCGTTTGGAAGATTTCAGTCATATAACCTTACAATTAATGCAGTATCTGCTTTACTACAAGATCTCAAACTTGAAAAAAGAAGTAGATTTTTTGATAATCTTTAAGAATTTTCCGGTTTCATTTGTGGGAAAAATAAAACATCTTGAATTGATTCAGAATTAGTTAATAACATAGTTAATCTATCAATACCTATACCTATTCCAGCAGTAGGTGGCATACCATACTCTAAAGCTGAAAGATAATCCTCATCAAGAACCATAGCCTCATCATCTCCTTTATTTCCTAACCTAACCTGCTCTTCAAACCTCTTTCTTTGATCAAGAGGATCGTTGATTTCTGAGAAAGCATTACAAATTTCTTTGCCATTACATATTAATTCAAATCTTTCAACCAAGCCATCTTTACTTCTGTGTTTTTTTGCAAGAGGAGACATTTCTATAGGATAATCTGTAATATAAGTTGGCTGAATCAAATTTGGCTCGCACTTTTCGCCAAAAATTTCATCAATAAGTTTTCCTCTTCCCATAGTTTTATCTGTTTTGACTTTTATGTCCTTACATAATTTTCTTAAATCATTTTCGTCCATTTCTGATACATCTATGCTAGTAAATTTTTCAATTGCTTCATACATAGTATACCTTTTCCACTTCTTCCCAAAATCTATTTTATCATCACCACAGATTAATTTTGTAGAATTATCATTTATTTTCTTTACTATTCTTGTGAACATTTCTTCAACAAAATCCATCATCCAGATATAATCTTTGTAGGCAACATAAAACTCACATTGTGTAAATTCTGGATTATGAAATCTTGACATACCTTCATTTCTAAAATCTTTTGCAAACTCGAAAACGCCATCAAACCCCCCTACAATTAATCTCTTTAGATATAGTTCATTAGCAATTCTCAGATAAAGTGGTATATCTAATGTATTATGATATGTTTTAAATGGTCTTGCTGACGCTCCACCATAAATTGGTTGTAGGATAGGAGTTTCAACTTCTAAGAAATTATTTTCATTTAAAATATTTCTTATCTCATTTACAATTAATGACCTTTTAACAAAAATATCTCTAGATTCTGGATTTACAATTAAATCAATATATCTTCTCCTATACTTCATCTCCTGGTTACTAAACTGATCATGCTTTTTAGCTTCTCCTTCCTCATCTGTTGTTTCTTTTACAACAGGTAGTGGTCTTACTGATTTAGACAATACCTTCAATTCTTTAACATGAATAGATATCTCTCCCATCTGAGTCTTAAAAACAAATCCACTAATACCTATAATATCTCCTAAATCTAATTTTTTCTTAAATATTGTATTATAAAGTGTTTTATCATCCCCATCACATATATCATCTCTCCTTACATATATTTGAATTTTTCCTTTCGAGTCTTGTATTTCAGCAAATGATGCAGAACCCATAATTCTTCGAGACATTAATCTACCAGCTAATACTACATCTTTATAGTTTTTTTTCTTTTCATCAAAATTATTTTTTATTTCATCTGTATAGGTATTGACATCAAAGGTATCAGATGGATATGGATCAATTCCTAGATCAATAATTTCTTCTCTTGATTTTCGCCTTTGTTCTTCTTGTTCACTTAAACTCATAATTTCAATTTAGTTGTTTTCTTCTATTTATTTCATTTTTTATCAATGTAAATTGTCTATTACTCTGACCTTTTACTGAACTGTTTTCATTTGCTCTCCTTATCAGGTAAGGGATAGTTTTTTCAATTGGACCATAAGGAATAAGCTTCACAACATTATATCCAATATCTGACAATGTAAAGGAAATATTATCACTCATTCCAAATAATTGAGAAAACCATATTCTATTATCATCAGATTTTATTTTATTTTCTTTCATTAATTCCATAAGATATTTACAAGAGTTTTCATTATGACTTCCAACCCAAAGTGAAGAGAAATCTATGTTCTTAATTGTGTACTTTAAAGAATCATTAAATTCCTTATCCGTTAGTTCTTTGTTTGGTTGTATAGGACTAGGATACTCCATCTTTTGTGCTCTTTCTCTCTCTTTCTCCATGTAAGCACCTCTGACTAATTTTACTCCATAGAAATACCCATTCTCTTTTGCAATCTTCATGTTTCTCTTGATTTTATCTAAGGTACCAGTTCTATAACACTGATGAGTTAATGATATCATGGATGATTTTGTATTATACTTTTTCATTAGTTCAACCGCTACATTATCAATAGCATCTTGAATCCATGTTTCTTCAGCATCTATTAAAATTTGGACATTATTTTTCAATCCTGCATCACATAACTCTATCATTCTTGATTTAAATACTTGGTATTCATCACCTGAATAGGATAAATCTCCACTTGAAATTTTTTCTAATAAATTAATATCCATTAGTCCTGTACACTTAATAGCAATAAATGGAAGTTTTACATTTCCTAAAAAATTTATCAAATCAATTGAATCATTTTTATAATTTTCGAATCCTTCTATAGAAGATTCTGCCTCAACAGAGTATTCAGGCATAGCACTAATATTAAATTTTTTTAATGATTCAAAAGTAGTTTTACAATCATTAATTGTCTCACCTCCACAGAAGTGATTGAATATAGTATTTTTAATAATTATCTTAAATGGTAATCTAAGTTTAAGCACAAGAAGTAAAAAAGCATTTCCAATTTTAGTAAGTATTGGATAATCTAATACTGAAAATAAAAAAAATGCTTTCCTCAACTCAAAATTTGATTTATTAGTAAACGCTAATTCTGTGTTATTAAATAAGTTTTTTGTAGTTTTGTCCACTTATCTGTTGTATAGTAATATTTTAGAGCAAAAATATAATAGAAATGAGCAAAAAATTAAATATAGAACCAATTAATAATTGGATAAAAAAAGAAAGTGATCCATTAATCATTTCTGGACCATGTAGTGCTGAAACCTATGATCAACTTTTTGAAACATGTAAGCAGCTTAAATCTCATGGTATATCACTAATGAGAGCTGGTGTATGGAAGCCAAGAACAAGACCAGGAACTTTTGAGGGAAATGGTGAAGATGCTCTAAAATGGATTTCTGAAATTAAAAAAGAGCTCGATGTACAGTTTGCGGTAGAAGTAGCAAATACTAATCATATAGATTTATCCTTGAAATATGGAATTGATATCTTATGGATAGGTGCTAGAACTACTGTCAATCCGTTCTCAGTTCAAGAAATTGCTGATGCCGTTAAAGGAACAGATACTCCTATACTTGTTAAAAACCCTATCAACCCAGATTTATCATTATGGATGGGTGCACTAGAAAGAATTAATAAGGCTGGTATCACAAAACTAGGAGCTATTCATAGAGGATTCTCAATGACAGGTAGTTCAAAATATAGATATGTTCCATTATGGAAGATCGCTATTGATTTAAAAAGTAATCTACCTAACCTTCCAGTAATCTGTGATCCTTCTCATATATGTGGAAATAGAGATATGATTTTTGAGACTTCTCAGAAGGCACTCGACTTAGGATATGATGGGCTGATAATCGAGTCGCATATTGATCCTGATAATGCTTGGAGTGATGCTAAACAGCAAGTAACACCAGAGGTTTTATCTAAAATGAAATCTGATTTGAAAGTCAAGAGTTCAAATGAAGATGACAAATCATATAATCATTTACTAAATGAAATAAGAGAAAGTATTGATGAAGTTGATAAAGAAATAGTAGATGTTATAGCGAAAAGAATTGGCTTAGTTGAAAAAATTGGTGAGTTTAAGAAAGAAACAGATCTTACTACCTTCCAGGTTGATAGATGGAACGAAATTTTTAAGTCTAGACTTGATTGGGCAATTGAAAAAGGACTAGATAAGGACTTTATAGAAGATTTATATAAAGTTATTCACTTAGGCTCTATTAATGTTCAAAATAAAATTATAAATAGAAAAAAGGCTAATTTTAAAATATGATTCCAAATCATATAAAGATTGGCAATGCAGGAAAAATTCTTTCTCAATATATCAGTAAAAATAATTTTTCTAAAATTGGATTTCTAGCTGATAATAACTCAACAAAATACTGTCTTAATAGAATACTAGAAAATCATGACTTTGATTATCATACTATAACCATTGAAGAGGGAGAGGAAAATAAAAACTTATCTTCATGCGAAAAAGTATGGAAAGAACTTATTGATCTCAAGTTTGATAGAAATTCCCTACTGATAAATATTGGAGGTGGTGTCATATGTGATTTAGGAGGTTTTGTTGCCTCTACATATATGAGAGGAATTGATTTTATAAATATACCAACTACTTTATTATCTCAAGTCGATGCAAGTGTTGGAGGAAAATTAGGAGTAGATTTTCAAAATTTAAAAAATATAATTGGGATATTTAGAGAACCAAATTGTGTAATTGTTGACACAATCTTTTTAGAGTCATTATCTAAAAGAGAACTTAGATCTGGATTTGCTGAAGTGATTAAGCATTGTCTGATAAGAGATAAGGTTATGTTTGATAAAATTTCTAAAAACGATTGGGATGATAATGATTGGGATGAAATTGTACAGCATTCCATAAATATTAAGTCTGAAGTTATTAGTAATGATTTAAAAGAATCTGGTCTGAGAAAAATATTAAATTTTGGACATACAATTGGTCATGCAATTGAAACCACCTACCTTGATAAGAAAAATAAGTTTCTTCATGGTGAAGCGATTGTAATAGGGATGATATGTGAGTCTTTCATATCATATCAGCATAAAAAAATTGATAAAGATGATCTTGAGAAAATTACTAAATATATTTTGAAGGTTTATGATCTTCCAAAGTTAGATTTCTTTGATACCATAATTAAAAACACCTACCATGATAAGAAAAACATATCTCAACATATTAGATCAAGTCTTTTAGAAGGTATTGGCTCATGTGATTATGATATAACTATTGAACCTGACTTAATTAATGAAAGTTTAGAATATTATAATCAGAGATGTGATGAGTAATTATAAACTTTCTTTCAGAAAATCTCCTTCTGAGATAGAAATAAATTTAAATTCATCAAAAAGTGAGAGCAATAGACTATTAATTATTGAATCCTTATCTGATAATCAAATTGAGTTAGAAAATTTATCTCAAGCTAACGACACAATACTTTTAAAAAACCTAATTAAATCTAACTCCCAAAATATTTGGGATGCAGAAGATGCTGGTACTACAATGAGGTTTCTTACTTCTTTCCTAGCTTTTAGAAAGCAAGGAGTACTATTGACAGGGACTGAAAGAATGAAAAAAAGACCAATCAAAATTTTAGTTGATGCATTAAATAAAATCGGTGCTGAAATTTCCTATATGGAAAAAGATGGCTACCCACCAATAAAAATTAAAAGAAAAATTTCTCAGATTAAAGAATCTGTCTCTATTAGAGGAGATATAAGTAGTCAATATATTTCTTCGCTTCTAATGATTGCCCCTGTACTATCTAATGGTTTAAAAATTGAGGTAGTACCTCCATTTTATAGTAAGCCATATGTGATGATGACCCTTAATCTCATGAAAAAATTTGGAATAAAATATCACTTATCTGACGATATTATCTCAATTAACAATCAGAAATATATATCAGGATCATATAAGGTTGAGTCTGACTGGTCAGCAGCAAGTTACTGGTATAGTTTTATTTCTATAAATAAAAAATTAAAAGTGATTAAGCTAAAAGGTCTAAGAGAACATTCTTTTCAGGGTGATCAAGTCATCAAAAAAATTATGGCACTCTTTAATGTTGAAACAATATATGATAGCGATGGTATCATATTAAGAAAAAAAGATTTTGACTGTGATTATTTAGAGTTAGATTTTAAAGATTGTCCTGATTTAGCTCAAACTGTATTAGTTGTAGCAGCATATCATAAGGTTAAACTTAAATTATATGGTGTTGAAAGTTTAAAAATTAAGGAGACAGATAGATTAGAAGCCATGAGCAATGAATTAAAAAAAATTGGCGTAAACTTTTATGATGATGATGGAGTTTGGACATTAGATAAAAGAAATATTGAATTTTCTAGCGAAGCTTCAATCGAGACATACGAAGACCATCGTATGGCAATGGCTTTTGCTCCTTTATCTTCAGAGATAAATATTACAATTAATAATCCCGACGTAGTAAATAAATCCTACCCTACATTTTGGGAGGATATGAGAAAAGCGGGATATGATATTATTTAATATATCTAAAATCTTGACCTTCTTTTATAGCTAATACAGATTCATACATCAATTTGATACAACTTTCTACGTCGTCTTTATGAACAGTTTCAACTGTTGTATGCATGTATTTTAAAGGTAGAGAGATCAGTGCAGATGCAACACCATCATTAGAATATGCAAATGCATCAGTATCAGTACCTGTAAATCTAGATGCTGCCATTAACTGATGATCAATCTTATTCTTTTTAGCAGTATCAATAAGTAATTTTAAAAGATTATTCTGAACAGCTGGACCAAATGTTAGAGCTGGACCATTTCCTGATTTAATATCACCACTTTTTTTCTTGTCATACATTGGTGAGTTAGTGTCATGAGTCACATCAGTAATTATAGCTACATCAGGATCAATTCTCTCTGCAATCATCTGGGCACCTCTCAATCCAATCTCTTCCTGCACTGAATTCACAACATATAAACCAAAATCTAATTTTTTCTTATCATTATGTAATCTTTTAGCTACCTCAGCAATCATAAATCCTCCCATCCTATTATCAAGAGCTCTTCCAGTATAATATTTTTTATTTAGTTCCATTAACTCATCTTCAAAAGTAATTACACAACCTACATGAATCCCTAAGTCTTCAACTTCTTTTTTTGATGAACAACCAACATCAATAAATATATTTTTTAATGATGGTGCTTGCTCTGTTTTTGGGTCTCTAACATGAATAGCTGGCCATCCAAATACTCCTTTCACAATACCTTTTTCAGTTTTAATATTTACTCTTTTAGAGGGTGCTATCTGGTGGTCAGAACCACCATTTCTAATAACATATATATATCCATCATCTGTTATATAATTTACAAACCAAGAAATCTCATCTGCATGAGCCTCAATAACAACTTTATATTTTGCATTAGGGTTTATAACACCAACCACTGTACCATAAGTATCAGAAATATACTCGTCAATATAAGGTTTAATATAATCTAACCAAATTTTCTGACCTGATGACTCAAATCCAGTTGGTGAGTGATTATTTAAATATTTATATAGAAATTCTTCGCTATGTTTATCCATTATTCTTTTATTACGTAAAAAATATCTTCAGATTCTTTTTTCATTAAATACTCTTCTCGAGCATATTTTTCTAAAAGTTCTTCGTCACTCTCAAATTTTTCTTTGTCAAGTGAAACTTTATCAATTTCTTTTATATAAAACTCTTTTTGGGTATTTAATTCAGAAAGCTTGGAGGATAACCTATATCTATTTATAAAACCATTTGAATCAATAATTGTCATCCACAATACAAAACATAAAAAGAAAAGGAAATAGAAATTCTTGAAGAGACCTCTTATCTTTTGACTAATCATAAACCAAATATATATATTTATTTAGAAGGATATTTTGCTTTAACACCTAAATCCTCTTCTATTCTAAGTAATTGATTATATTTTGCTATTCTATCTGATCTAGATAAAGAACCTGTCTTAATTTGACCCACATTTAAACCTACTGCAATATCGGAAATAGTTGTATCTTCTGTCTCTCCAGATCGATGTGAAACAACAGCAGTCCAACCAGATTCCTTTGCTAAATTAATAGCATTTATTGTCTCTGTAAGAGTACCAATTTGGTTTGGTTTTATTAAAATTGAATTTGCACTTTTTTCTTCAATTGCTCTTTCTAAATATTTTAAATTAGTTACCAATAAATCATCCCCAACAATTTGGCATCTTTCTCCTATTTCTTTTGTGAGCAAATTCCAACCTTGCCAATCATTTTCATCACAACCATCTTCTATACTATCAATTGGATACTGATCGACTAAACTCTTTAGATATGCAACCTGTCCCTGAGAGCTTCTTACCTGACCATTATCTCCCTCAAAAATTTTATAATTATACTCTCCATCTTTATAAAATTCTGATGCAGCACAGTCCATAGCAAGGGTAATATCTTTTCCTGCAGAAAATCCAGCTTTATCAATAGAATATAAAATAGTGTCAATTGCCTCCTCAGTTCCTCCAGTAAAGTTTGGAGCAAAACCACCCTCATCTCCAACTGCTGTACTTAATTTTTTACTTTTAATTATAGATTTTAAGGTATGAAAAATCTCAGCACCATATCTTAAAGCTTCACTAAAAGAATTAGCACCAACAGGTCTAATCATAAATTCCTGGAAAGCTATAGGTGCATCCGAATGAGAACCTCCATTAATAATATTCATCATTGGAACAGGTAATAAATTAGCATCATCTCCACCTAGCAATTTATATAAAGGCTGATTTGAAATTTGTGATGATAAATGAGCACAAGCTAAAGATACTCCTAGAATAGCATTTGCACCTATCCTAGATTTATTATTAGTCCCATCTAAGTCTATCAATAACTGATCAATTTCTTCTTGATTAATACAATCCTTTCCTATCAATTCTTTAGATATAATTTCATTAATATTTTGAACAGCTTTATTAACTGATTTTCCTAAGTAATATTCTCCTCCATCTCTTAACTCAACAGCTTCATTCTCACCAGTAGAAGCTCCTGATGGAACTGCTGCCCTACCCATAAAATTATCAGAATAAATATCTACCTCAACTGTAGGGTTACCTCTAGAATCCAAAATTTGTCTTCCAAATATTTTATTTATTTTACTCATTTTTTAATCATACTAATAAAGTCATCAAATAAGTATCTAGAATCATGAGGGCCTGGAGATGATTCTGGATGATATTGAACTGAAAATGCTTTTTTTCCTTTAACCTTTATTCCTTCAACTGTATCGTCATTTAAATTAATATGAGTTAGATCAATTGATTTTGACTTTTGAATTTCATCCATTGAGACAGCAAAACCATGATTTTGAGATGTTACTTCAGATTTTCCTGAATTTAAATTCTTAACTGGATGATTTATACCTCTATGTCCGTTATGAAGTTTATAAGTAGATATATCACATGCTCTAGCTAATATTTGATGACCTAAACAAATACCAAACACAGGCTTTTCATTATTTATAATATCCTTTACGGTATTTACTGCATAATCCATAGACGCTGGGTCTCCAGGACCATTGGATATAAAAAATCCATCTGGTTTCCATGATTCCATTTCAGAAAAAGATGTTTTTGCAGGGAAGACTTTACATAAGGCACCTCTAGAACTAAAATTTTCTAATATAGATTTCTTACATCCTAAATCAAGAACTGCAATTTTAATTTTAGAATTTTTATCTCCATGTGTATATTCTTTCTTGGTTGTTACCTTAGATGATAATTCAAGGTTTTTCATTGGAGGAACCTCACTTAAAAGTTTTTTTAATTTTTCAACATCTAAAATCTGACTAGAAATAATTGCATTCATTGCTCCTTTATCCCTTATATACTTAACAAGTTTTCGAGTGTCAATATCATAAATTGCAACAGTATTATTTTTAATAAAATATTCTTCCAAACTCTCATCTGAATCCGATCTACTATAAATTTCTGAATATTCATTTATTATAACTCCATTGATTTGCGGGCATGCACTTTCCTGCTCATGATCAACAGTGCCATAATTACCAATATGCGATGATGTATTAATTATAATTTGACCATAATAAGATGGATCAGTATAAATTTCCTGGTAACCAGTCATACCCGTATTATAACATATTTCGCCAGTAGCAGTACCTATTTTACCAAGAGAAGTACCCTCAAAAAAAGAACCATCTTCAAGGAGTAAAATTGCAGGTTTTCTAGATTTAATAGCCATTTTTTTTCAAAAATATATAATAAAAAAGGGATTAAATAAATTTAATCCCTTTAATTTAAAATTTTGATGCATCAGCTATTTTGACTTCTTATCATCTTTAGCTTTTGTATCTTTTTTTTCAGCTTTTTTATCACTTTTTTTTGAGGCTTTTGGAGCTGATTTAGTCTCACCTGCAGAAACATTAGCCGTAGATTTTTTTCTCCTCCTCCTTCTAGTTGATTTAGATGACTTATCCTTATCATCACTAGATAGAAGTAGAGTATTGTAATCAACTAATTCAATTATACACATTTCTGCATTATCGCCTAGCCTAAAACCTGTTTTAATTATTCTAGTATATCCACCAGGTCTTGCGGCTATTTTTTCAGATACGTTATTAAATAGCTCTGTCACTGACTCTTTATTTTTTAGAAGTGAAAATACTGTTCTTCTAGAATGAGTAGTATCAGACTTAGATCTTGTAAGTATAGGTTCAATATATTTCCTCAAAGCCTTAGCTTTAGCAACAGTAGTCTCAATCTTCTTATGAAGAATAAGAGATGAAGCCATATTTGAAAGCATAGACTTTCTATGTGGTGCTTTTCTACTTAAATGATTAAACCTTTTTCCGTGTCTCATTAAAAATATTAATCTAAGTTATATTTATCAAGATCCATACCAAAGGTTAGACCTTTATTATCAACTAACTCTTCAAGTTCTGTAAGAGATTTTTTACCAAAGTTTCTAAATTTCATCATATCTGAAATTTCAATACTTACTAAATCGCCTAGTGTTTTAATATCTGCAGCTTTAAGACAATTGTAAGCTCTAACAGATAAATCTAGATCATTTAGAGAAGTTTTAAGTAATTTTCTCATGTGAAGTAATTCCTCATCAACAACTTCAATTTCATCAGAATTATCTTCATCAAATTCCATATCCTTATCTGAGAATAAATAGAAATGTTTAATTAATAATTGAGCAGATCCCTTTAAAGCATCCTCTGGATGTATTGAACCATCAGTTTGAATATCAAGAATTAACTTTTCAAAGTCTGTTTTTTGTTCAACTCTTGTATTCTCAATGCTGTACTTCACATTGATAATTGGAGTGAAAACTGAATCAATTGATATAAAATCAACATCAGAAGAAGAACTATTTTCTTCAGAGGAAACATATCCTCTTCCTTTCTCAATTCTTAATTCTATAGAAAACTTAACCTTTTTACTTAAAGTACAGATTTCTTGTTCTGGATTAAGCACTTCAAATGAACTTGTTGCTTTTGAGATATCAGCACCAGTCACAGTTCCTTTTTTATCAAAAGATATAACAAGGGTTTTTTCAGGATTTTCAGTTACAGATTTAAATCTTATTGTTTTCAAATTAAGAATAATTTCAGAAACATCTTCAACAATGCCATCTAAAGTTGAAAACTCGTGTTGTACTCCAGGTATTTTTATACCAGTAACAGCATACCCTTCTAAAGAGGAAAGTAAAACTCTTCTTACAGCATTACCAATAGTTAATGCATAACCTGGTTGTAAAGGAGAGAATGTAAAAATACCGTGAAAATCATCGGCTTTTTCCATTACTATCTTGTCTGGTAATTGAAATGAAAGTAGTGACATAATTTTAAAAATTTATTTATACAATATTTTATTTAGAATATAATTCAACAATTAATTGTTCATTAATATTTTCAGGAATTGACTCTCTATCTGGATAAGTTACTAACTTACCAAGTAATGATTTGTCATCCCACTCTAACCATTTATATTTATTGGCATTATTATTTGATACGCTTGAAGAAATTGCAGTTAATGATTTAGACTTTTCTCTTACCGCAACCATATCGCCCTCTTTTAAAGTATATGAAGGAATATTCACAAGATTACCATTTACTGTTATATGTTTATGGGAAACAAGTTGTCTTGCAGACCTCCTTGTAGGGGCAATACCTAACCTATAAACTACATTATCAAGTCTTGCTTCTAATAACTGAAGAAGGTTTTCTCCTGTAACACCGTCTTTTCTAGAAGCTTTGTCAAACATATTTCTAAACTGATTTTCTAAAATACCATACAGATACTTAGCTTTTTGTTTTTCAGCAAGTTGTATAGCATATTCAGATTTTTTTCTTCTTCTCCCTCTTCCATGTTGTCCTGGAGGGTGAGGTTTTTTCTCTAAAGCCTTAGTATCACCAAAAATTGGTTCACCATACTTTCTTGAGATTTTTGATTTTGGTCCAGTATATCTTGCCATTATAATTATATTTTAAACTCTTCTTCTTTTAGGGGGCCTACATCCATTGTGAGGTAAAGGAGTTACATCATTAATAGACATAACATCAAGTCCCGCATTTTGCATAGCTCTGATTGCAGAATCTCTCCCTGCACCAGGTCCCTTAATAAAAATATCAACTTTTCTTAATCCTAGTTCATATGCAGACTTGACTGCATCTTCGGTTGCAATTTGAGCAGCAAATGGTGTATTCTTTTTTGAACCTCTAAAACCCATTTTACCTGCTGATGACCATGATATAACTTGACCAGACTCATTAGTTATAGAAATAATAATATTATTAAATGAACACTTTATATGTGCTTGTCCATTTTTATTTACAACTACTACTCTCTTCTTTGATTTATCTTTCTTTTTATTCATTATTTAACTGCTTTCTTTTTATTAGCAACTGTTTTTCTTTTACCTTTTCTCGTACGAGAATTATTTTTTGTCTTTTGGCCTCTAACAGGTAACCCCTTTCTATGTCTAAGACCTCTGTAACATCCTATATCAAGTAATCTTTTGATATTTAGTCTAACTTCAGATTTTAAATCACCTTCTATTTTAAATTCTTTAGAAATAATATTTCTTATCTTATTTGATTCCTCTTCAGTCCACTCAGAAACCTTTTTATCAACACTAATACCTGATTGAGATAAAATTTTTATAGCTGAGCTTCTACCTAAACCATATATATAGGTTAAAGCAATTTCACCTCTTTTATTATCCGGAATATCTATACCTGCAATTCTCATAATTTATCCTTGCCTCTGTTTAAATCGAGGGTTTTTTTTGTTAATTACATAAACCTTTCCCTTTCTTCTTATGACTTTACAGTCACTGCTCCTTTTCTTAACTGATGCTCTAACTTTCATATTATTTATATCTAAATGTTATTCTAGCTTTTGTTAAATCATATGGTGACATTTCTAACTTAACTTTATCTCCAGGTAAAAGTCTTATGTAAAACATTCTCATCTTACCAGAAATATGAGCTGTCACTATATGCCCATTGTCTAATTTTACTCTAAACATTGCATTTGACAAAGCTTCAGTAACTATACCATCTTGTTCTATTGCCTTTTGTTTAGCCATAATTAAACGCTTCTTCCTTTTATTTTTCCTGATTTCATCATTCCATCATAATGTCTCATCAGTAAATAACTCTCAATTTGCTGTAGAGTGTCTAATATTACACCTACCATAATTAGTAATGAAGTTCCTCCATAAAACTGAGCAAAGCTCTGATTTATACCAAACATCATTGCAAATGCAGGTAATATAGCAACTACAGCCAACAGAATTGAACCAGGAAGAGTTATCCTGTCCATTACATTAGATATAAAATCTGATGTCTCAGGACCAGGCTTAATTCCTGGAATAAATCCGTTATTTCTTTTCATATCATCAGCCATCTTGTTGGGATTAACGGTAATTGCAGTGTAGAAAAACGTGAAAGCAATTATCAATACTGCGAATGTAACGTTATACAGCCAAGACTGCATGTTTGAAAAAGAGGTTGCAATATATTGAAAAAAATCTGAATTTTCAGCAAACTGAAGGCCAATTATAGCAGGTAAAAACATAAGTGCTTGTGCAAAAATAATAGGCATAACACCAGAAGAATTTACCTTTAATGGAAGATATTGTCTCTTACCGCCGTACAGACTACTTCCAACAACTTGCTTTGCATATTGAACAGGGATTCTCCTAATAGCTTGTACAAGCATCACAGTAAACATTACAACTAAAAATAAAAATCCAATCTCAATTAGAAAGAACAGGGCCTGGTTCATTCCTCTAGAAAGAGCCTCAGCAACTATACTTCCAGGAAAACGAGATATTATACCAATCATGATCAACATAGAAATACCATTTCCTATGCCTTTATCTGTTATTTTTTCACCTAACCACATACAAAATATTGTTCCAGAGGTTAAGATAACAATGCTTGAAATCGTAAATAAAAACTTATTTTGAACTAAAATAGCCTCTGGAGGAATAGTTCCGGATATATATGCCGTACTTTGAAACATACAAATAACTATAGTTAAGTACCTAGTAATTTGAGTCATTTTTTTTCTTCCACTATCACCTTCTTTTTGAAGTTTTTGGAAATAAGGCATAGCTACACCCAGTAACTGAACAACAATTGAAGCGGATATATAAGGCATTATACCTAATGCAAAAATAGATGCATTACTAAATGCTCCACCTAAAAAAGTATCTAATAACCCAAAAATTCCACCTGCACTTTGCTGAAGTTTAGATGGATCTATACCTGGAAGAACAACAAAAGAACCTAGCCTAAAAATTACCAAAAATCCAATGGTATTGATAATTCTATCTCTTAGTTCCTCTATTGAGAAGATATTTTTTATGGTATCAATAAGTTTATTCATTAATTAATTTGGTTATTTTACCTCCAGACTTTTCTATAGCTTTTATAGCTGATGCAGAAAAATAATGTGAGGAAACATTAATTTTTGCAGTTAATTTTCCACGTCCTAATATTTTAATTAAATCAGAATTTTGTGCTAAACCATTCTTAACTAATAAATCTGGTGTTATTGATTTTGCTTTGGATGAATCACACAACTTTTGTAAAGTATCTAAATTAACAGGTCTTGTTTCTATTCTATTAGGAGACCTAAAACCGAATTTTGGGACTCTTCTCTGTAATGGCATTTGCCCACCTTCAAAACCAGCTTTTCTAGAATATCCAGATCTAGATTGAGCTCCTTTATGCCCCCTAGTGGAAGTTCCACCTCTCCCTGATCCTTGACCTCTAGCTATTCTTTTACCTTTTTTAATAGATCCATCTGCTGGTTTGAGATTATGTAATTTCATTATTTTATTTCTTTAACTTTTACTAAATGATTAACCTTATTTATCATCCCCTTAACCTGAGGAGTTAGTGTTTTTTCAACAGTTTTATTAATCTTCCCAAGACCTAAAGCAGATATAGTCCTCTTCTGTCTTGTAGTTTGGGATATTATACTCTTAACTTGAGTAATTTCAACTTTTGTTAACTTTTCTTTAGCCATTAAATACTTTTTTTAAACTTACTCCTCTTTGTTTAGCAACTGCAAGTGGGTCTCTTAGTCTAATTAAACCGTCAAAAGTTGCTTTGACAACATTATGTGGATTTGAAGATCCTTTTGATTTTGCTAAAACATCTTTAATTCCTGCACTTTCCATTACTGCCCTCATTGCGCCACCAGCTATGACTCCAGTACCTTGAGAAGCAGGCTTCATTAGTACAAGACCACCACCATATTTACCTAATACCTCATGTGGTATGGTATTTTTGTATACTGGAACATTTATCAAATTCTTTTTAGCATCATCAGTACCTTTAATAATAGCATTTGTGACTTCATTGGCTTTACCAAGACCATATCCAACTACACCATTTTCATTTCCAACAACAACAATTGCTGAAAAACTAAATCTCCTTCCTCCTTTTACAACTTTAGCAACTCTTTGTATAGAGACAACTTTTTCTTTTAATTCTAAATCACTAGCTTTTATATTCTTCATTTTTAAAATATTAATCCACCTTCTCTTGCTCCTTCAGCAAAAGATTTTATTTTACCATGGTATAAATATCCACCTCTATCAAATAATACTTCCTTAATACCTTTTTTCTTAGCTTTTTCTGCTAGTTTCAATCCTACTTCTTTGGAAGATTCAATATTATTTTTACCAAATTTTTTAATTTCAACTGATGAACATGATACTATAGTATTTCCACTTAAATCATCAATTATCTGAGAGTATATAGCTTTATTACTTTTGAATATAGACACTCTTGGTCTTTCACCAGTTCCAAAAATTTTTGATCTGATATTTTTTCTAATTTTAAGTCTTCTTTTTTCTTTATTTATACTCATAATTATATTATAAATTAAGCGGCAGCTGCTGTTTTACCAACTTTTCTTCTTACATATTCACCGACAAATTTTATTCCTTTTCCTTTATATGGTTCAACAGGTCTCAGTGATTTAAGTTTAGCAGCAATTTGACCAATTAACTGCTTATCAATACCATTTAAAGTTATAACAGGTGGTTTTCCCTTCTCCGTCTCAGTAGAAACTTTGATTTCTTCAGGAACCTGAAAGTAAATATTATGAGAATACCCTAGAGTTAGGTTTAATAAATTTCCTTGGTTTGTTGCTTTGTAACCAACCCCTACAAGTTCTAATTTAAGTTCATATCCTTCAGAAACGCCGTGAACACAATTAAAAATTAATGCTCTGTAGAGACCATGAAGGGATTTGTGTCTCTTTTGTTCTGATGGCCTAGCTATAGTTAAAATATTATTATCGATTTTGATTTTAAAATCAGAATCAATACTTTGATTTAATTCTCCTTTTGGCCCTTTTATGTTAATATTTGATCCACTAACATTAACTGTTACACCCTCTGGAATTGAAACTGGATTTAAACCTACTCTAGACATAATTCTTATTTAATAAACATAACATAAAACTTCTCCACCAATTTTTAATTTTCTAGCTTCTTTATCAGTAATAACACCTTGAGATGTAGATAAAATGGCAATACCTAGGCCGTTAATAACTCTAGGTAAATTATCAAAATCAACATATTTTCTTAAACCAGGCTTGCTGACTCTAGTAATTTTTTCAATAGCAGATAAATTAGTTCTTGGATTATATTTAAGAGCTATTTTAATAGTTCCCTGTGGCCCATTATCTTCAAATTTATAGTTTGTGATAAAACCTTTATCATGAAGAACCTTCGTTATTTCTTTTTTAATATTAGAAGAGGGAATCTCAACAATTCTACTATTTGCTTGAATTGCATTTCTAATTCTTGTTAAAAAGTCTGCTATAGTATCAGTATTCATATCTTTTTTTTAAAAAGCTTGCAAATTTAATCATTAATAGTAAAAGTTACCAACTAGCTTTAGTTATACCTGGAATTTTTCCTTCAGAAGCCATTTTTCTAAATTCAAGTCTAGATATTCCAAACTTTCTCATATAACCTTTTGGTCTACCAGATAAATTACATCTATTATGTAATCTAACAGAAGACGAATTTCTAGGTAATTTGTCTAAACCTTCCCAATCTCCTTTAGCTTTTAATTCCTCTCTTTTAGCCGCATACCTTTCTACTAATTTTCTCCTTTTTAAATCTCTAACTTTTACTGCATTCTTTGCCATAATTAATATTTAATTTTTTGAGATAAAAGGCATACCAAATGCCTTTAATAACTCATAACTTTCTTCATCAGTATTTGAATCAATAACAATAGTTATATTCATTCCTGTAACTTTATTAATCTTATCAATACTTATCTCTGGAAATATGATTTGTTCTTTAATTCCTAATGTATAATTTCCATTTCCATCAAATCCTTTACTATTTAAACCTCTAAAGTCCCTGACACGAGGAAGTGCAACAGATATAAGTCTATCTAAAAATTCATACATTATTTCACCTCTCAAAGTTACCTTAGCACCGATTGGCATATCTTCTCTGAGCTTAAAATTTGATATAGATTTTTTTGCTTTTGTAGCTATTGCCTTTTGACCAGTAATTAGAGTTAACTCTTCAACACCAGAAGGTACAAGTTTTTTATCATTTACTGCAGCACCTAACCCCTGATTGATTGATATCTTTTGAATCTTAGGAACTTGCATAATTGATTTATACTGAAGCTTTTCCATTAAGGCAGGAATAATTTCATCAATATAAATTTTCTTAAGTCTAGAAGTTGCCATAGTTAAATTACTTTATTTGTTTTCTTTGAATATCTTTCAATTTTACCATCCTTATTTCTTTTTCTATAAATTTTAGTAGGTTTTCCATCTGCAGGATCTACTAACATAAGATTACTTATATGTATAGAAGATTCTTGTTTTTCAATTCCTCCCTTTGGATTCTCAGCTGTAGGTTTAATATGTTTTGTAACAAGGTTTAGGCCTTCGACTATAGCTCGATATTTTGATGGGAGTACAGTAAGTACTTTTGCAGATTTACCCTTATCATTTCCTGATAAAACATAGACTGTATCTCCTTTTTTGATATGTATTTTCATAATTCTAATTATAAAACTTCAGGGGCTAGTGAAACAATTTTCATAAAGTTTTTCTCTCTTAATTCTCTGGCAACAGGACCAAAAACCCTAGTTCCCTTTAATTCATCATTCTCACTTAATAAAATAGCTGCATTATCCTCAAATCTAATGTAAGAGCCATCTTTTCTTCTAACTTCTTTTTTTGTTCTTACCACTACAGCTCTTGAGACAGATCCTTTTTTAACTGAACTAGATGGAATTGCATGTTTAACAGTTACAACAATCTTATCTCCAACAGACGCATATCTTTTCTTAGTACCACCAAGTACTCTAATACATAGCACCTCTTTTGCTCCGCTGTTATCAGCAATATTAAGTCTACTTTCTTGTTGTATCATTTTATTTTACTTTTTCTACTATTTTAGTTAATCTCCATCTCTTATTTTTACTAATTGGCCTAGTCTCCATTACCCTAACTAAATCACCAATATCACACTGATTTTCTTCATCATGAGCTGTTAACTTAGATGTTTTCTTTACAAACTTTCCATAAATAGGATGTTTTACTCTTCTCAGCACTTCAACTGTAATAGTCTTATCCATCTTATTACTTGTAACAATTCCTTCTCTTTGTTTTCTTAAGTTTCTTTCCATATTTATTTAGCTTTTAACGCTTTATTATTTATTTCAGTTTTAATTCTTGCCACGAACCTTCTTGCAACCTTAATTCTCATTGGGTTTTCAATAGGAGTTGCTGCGTGAGAGAATATCAGTTTCTCAAGATTTTCCTTCTCAACAACTAACTTCTTTTGAAGTTCTTCAAGTGATAAAGCTCTAATTTCAGAATTTTTCATAATTATTCTACGTAATCTCTTCTTGTAACAAATTTTGTTCTAACAGGTAATTTTTGTGCAGCAAGTCTAAGCGCTTCTTTGGCTACATCTGAGGTAACTCCACCTGCTTCAAACATGATTGTGCCAGGTTTTACAACTGCAACCCAGTACTCTGGAGCACCTTTTCCTTTACCCATTCTCACTTCAGCAGGCTTTTTTGTGACTGGCTTATCAGGAAATATTCTAATCCATACCTGTCCTTCACGTTTCATTTTTCTAGTTACGGCAATTCTTGCAGCTTCAATTTGACGAGAAGTAATCCAACCTGCCTCTAAAGATTTAATACCAAAGGATCCAAAATTAATAGTATGTCCTCTTTGGGCTATACCTTTAACTCTTCCTTTTTGTTTTTTTCTAAATTTTGTTCTCTTTGGTTGTAACATAATTTCTAATTAAGCCTTAAAACTGTTTTTACTTCCAACATTCAATGATAAACTTCTTTTTCCAACAACTTCACCTTTGTAAACCCATACTTTGACTCCTATCTTACCATAAATTGTATTTGACTCACATATAGCATAGTCAATATCTGCTCTTATTGTATGAAGTGGTGTTCTTCCTTCTTTATATTGTTCGGATCTTGCCATTTCTGCTCCACCTATTCTACCTGAAACTTTAACTTTGATACCTTGAGCTCCTACCCTCATGGCTGAAGCAATAGCTTGTTTCATTGCTCTTCTGTGTGAAATTCTAGCTCTAAGCTGTTGAGCAATTGAATCACCAATTAGTTTTGCGTCAATTTCAGGTCTTTTTATCTCAAAAATATTAATCTGAATATCTTTTCCAGTAATTTTTTTCAACTCATTCTTAAGTTTATCTACTTCAGCTCCTCCTTTTCCAATAATAATACCTGGTCTTGCCGTATGAATAGTTATTTCAAGAAGCTTCATTGTTCTTTCAATCACAACTTTAGATATACCACCTCTAGGAATCCTTAAACTTATATAATTTCTTATCTTGTGATCCTCAACAATTTTTTGAGAAAAATCTTTACCACCGTACCAACTGGATTCCCACCCTTTAATGATACCTAATCTAAGACCTGTTGGATTAATTTTTTGTCCCATCTTTTTTATTTTCCTTAATTAAACTATCTAAAACCATAGTAACATGATTTGATCTTTTTCTAATTCTATGAGCCCTACCTTGTGGAGCAGGTCTCAATCTTTTTATCATTTTACCACCGTTAACAAAAATTTCTTTTATAAATAAATCTGCATCTTCAATTTTCTGATCTTTATTTTTTTCTTGCCAATTTGAAATAGCAGAAAGAAGTAGTTTTTCCATTCTTTTAGAACCAATCTTGGAGTCAAACTTTAAAGTATTTAAAGCCAAATCAACACCCATACCTCTAATAAGATCTGCAATTAATCTCATTTTTCTTGGAGAAGTAGGTACATTATTTAGTTTTGCAATTGCTTCCATTAGTTATTTTTTTTATTAACATGACCCCTAAAATTTCTTGTAGGAGAAAATTCACCTAATTTATGACCCACCATATTTTCAGTTACAAAAACTGGTATGAATTTATTTCCATTATGTACGCCAAAGGTATGTCCAACAAAATCAGGAGAAATCATAGATCTTCTAGACCAAGTTTTGATTACACTTTTTTTACCACTTTCATTGGTGGCATCAATTTTTTTCTTTAATCTGAAATCGATATATGGTCCTTTTTTTAATGATCTTGCCATTTTATTTATTTACGTTTTTTAATTATTAATTTATCTGAATACTTATTCTTTTTTCTAGTTTTTAAGCCTTTACTATATAATCCATTTCTAGATCTAGGATGACCTCCAGATGCTTTTCCTTCTCCACCACCCATAGGATGATCAACTGGATTCATTGCAACTGCTCTGACCCTTGGTCTTCTGCCAAGCCACCTATTTCTTCCAGCCTTTCCTAGCCTTGTATTCATATGATTAGAATTAGATACAGCACCAATTGAAGCTCTACAGGTTAAAAGAACAAGTCTCATTTCACCAGAAGGAAGCTTCAATGTAGCATATTTACCTTCTTTTGCAACTAATTGTACATATGAACCAGCGCTTCGAGCAAGAGCAGCACCTTTTTTAGGAAATAATTCAACATTATGAATAATTGTTCCAAGAGGAATACTTTCTAAATTCAGGCAATTACCTACCTCAATTGGTGAATTATTACCAGAAATTACAGTTTGTCCAACTTCTAGACCATTTGGTGCAATAATATAGCTTTTATGACCATCTATGTATGAAATTAATGCAATATTAGCAGATCTATTCGGATCATATTCTATAGATTTTACTGTTGCTTGGATATCATCCTTTACTCTTTTAAAATCTATCATTCTAATTTTTCTTTTATGACCACCACCTACATTTCTAACAGTCATCTTCCCACTACTATTTCTTCCTCCAGATTTCTTGAGTGTCTTTAATAGAGATTTTTCAGGAGAAGAAGTAGTAATATCATCAAAAGATGGAGCGATTCTGAATCTAAGACCTGGAGTTACTGGTTTAATTTTCTTGGACATAATTTAAAATTTAAATCTGAGAGTAAAAATCTATAAACTCACCTTCTTTTAATTGAACAATTGCTTTTTTATATGATGGCTTTCTTCCAGTAACAATACCTGTTTTTGTATATTTAGATACTGACTTTCCTAAAACATTTATTGTATTTACACTTACAACATTAACGTCGTAAGTTTTTTCAACTGCCTTTTTTACCTGTACTTTATTAGCTTTTTTATCAACAATAAATGAAAACTTACCCTTATCATTATAAGTAGTAGCCTTTTCTGTTAATATAGGTTTTATAAGTACAGCCATTTTATTTAAAAATTTCATTTAGTTTTTTTACTGACTCTTCATCAAAGAAGATGCTATCAGCATTTATTATATCATATGTATTTATATCTTTAACTTCTTTAACAAGAGCATTTTCTAGATTATTTGAAGATAGCACAACATTTTCATTTTTTTCAGACATAAATAAAAGAGTCTTTTTACTATCAACCGCAAAGTTTGACAAGAAAGTAACAAAATCTTTAGTTTTTGGTTTTTTCATTTCTAAATTATCAACTATAAAAACTGATTTTTCCTTAGCTTTATGTGTGAGAGCAGATTTTCTTGCTAAATCTTTTACTTTTTTATTAATCTTATTTTTGTATTCTCTAGGTTCAGGACCAAAAATCTGACCACCTCCTTTAAATAAGGGAGATTTAATACTACCAGCTCTTGCTGTACCAGTTCCTTTTTGTTTTTTAATTTTTCTTGTAGAGCCTGTAATTTCAGATCTTCCTTTAACTTTACTATTACCTTGTCTTTGATTAGCTAGATAACTCTTGACATCAAGATAAATTGCATGATCATTTGGCTCAATTGAGAAAATTTTATCAGATAGGGTAATTTTTTTACCACTTGCTTTTCCAGAAATTTTATTAATATCTAATTTCATTATTTTTAATTTGATAAAACAACGTAAGAATCTTTAGATCCAGGTACAGACCCACCAACATATATTAAATTGTCTTTTTGATCAATTTTTAAAATTTTTAAGTTTTGCATTGTTACTTTTTCACCTCCGGTTCTTCCAGCCATTCTCATTCCTTTAAATACTCTAGACGGCGTAGATCCAGCACCAATTGATCCAGGAGCTCTATTTCTATTATGTTGACCATGCGTGTTTTGACCAACTCCACCAAAATTATGTCTTTTTACAACACCCTGAAACCCTTTACCCTTAGAAATTGATGTTACATCTAAAAACTCATTTTCATTAAAAACATCGTCTATATTAATTTCCATTCCTAATTTAACCTTGGAATCAAACTCTTTTCTAAAATTACGGAATTCAACAACTTTCTTTTTTGGAGGAACATTTGATAAGGAAAAGTGGCCTTTTATTGATTTTGATATTTTCTTAGCTTTGAGATCATCAAATGATAACTGAATTGCTCTATAACCGTCTTTATCTCTATCTTTTATTTGAGTAACAAAACAAGGACCAGCTTGGATTACGGTACACCCTATACTCTTACCTCTTGAGTCGAATATACTTGTCATCCCCAACTTTTTTCCAATTATTCCAGACATTGCTATATAATTCGGTTATAATCTTTATACAAAATGTGTGCAAAGATAACAATTTAAGCTATCTCATCAAATAATAGAAAACTTATTTTTATTTAAAAAAAAATGGAAATAACACCCTAATTTTTAATAAGAATTTTCTTAATTTCTAATAGTTGATCCTCCTCACTTATCACAAGAAATATTAGGCCTGATTTTAATGAATTTATATCTATTTTCTCTGAAATCTTTGATCTATAAAGTTTATTTCTTTCGTAAATAATTTTCCCATTTAGATCGACTAATTTATAATTAATATTATTTTTTGGAACATAATCTGAAATAACATTTATAAACTTATCCGTTGGATTAGGGAAAACATCTATCCTAAGATCATCTTTCTCCAGTCCAAGAACAGTACCTTCAAAATCCTCAAATAGGATCCAATTTAAATTAAATGGGGTTTTAGTAAATAATAATCTAATCTTTTTATCTCCAGATTCTAAATTAATTTTAGGGAAGTTTTTAAAAGTTACCCAATCTTGCCAACCAGTTGTAGGTGGAAATGATATGGTATGTAACTCTTTAACTGTTGAATCCTCCAATAATTGCAATTGGATTGTCCCACCATTAGCATAATCTTGACTACCATCAGAAGCTACCCTATAACTTAAATCATACAAACCAGGTTTTGTTACATCTACGATATAGTCCGCATAATCTGCCGAATCTAAATATCCAATATTCTGACCACCACCCTCATCTTCTGACATTTCTAAAGAGATTCCTTCTTGGAAAACAAAATCTTCGGCTTGAACATATCCAGGTATTGGTATTCCAACGGAGACTGAATTATCGAAAGAAAACCAATTTAAATTAAAAGGACCTGAAAGGACTTTAAGTCTAATTTGATATTCACCAGAGTCTAAATTTAATGCCTTACTTGTATTTTCCCAATCTTGCCAACCAGTTGTAGGTGGAATAATTAAATTTTGTAAGAAGTTAAATACGTTTGTATTTGTATCATAAATACTAAGTTCAACCTGGCCTCCTTCAGAGTAAGATGAGTCAGCAGCAGCCCTATAAGTAACATTATAAGTACCGGATGTTTTTATGTCGACATAATAATCAGCAAAATCTCCATTATTAAGGCTACCAATATTAAATCCACCACCCTCATCTGTAGTGTTTTCTAACTCCATTCCTTTTTGAGAAAAAAAATGCTCTGCCTCAATTTTACCAGGTATATCATGAATAAATGGAATTCTATTTTTCACAAGCACATCTGTAAATTTCTTTAACGACATATTATCAACAGATTTGACTGAATTACCTAAATAAGTTATTCTAATTGAATCTGTAGGCTGAATAGCATGATTCAACTCAACTTCTATAGACCTTGGAGAATTATTGAAATAAATATTATTTATAGAAATATCCTCTTCATTAATAAAAACACTAAAATCAGCAAAATTCAAATTTGATGATGAATCAAGATCTTTATTTGTATTGATTATAAGTGTTCTTTCATTCAAGGTATAAGAAGAAACATATTTAGTCTCAACTAATGATATATCACCAATACGAATAAATTCAAAAAAACTAAGGTTAAATGTTCCTTGATCTGCGTGAAAAATAAAATTTTCATCAGTACTATTTAAAACAAGTGAATCAATTTGAATATAATCCCATTCCTTCCATGATCCTGTTATTGGAACATCTATCATATCAGTTACTTGATTTTCATTTATCTTAAAGTAAAACCTCCCATCATCATCGATTGTAGCTACTCTAATCTTTACATTATATAGTCCATCATTGTTTAAAGAAAAAGAATACTTCATCCATTCATCTCTTTCTATCCATCCAACATTGTACCCATTAGAAAGAGGGTCCTTATTGTCTTGAATATCAATATTATCATTTCTATAGGCCCATCCATTATTCCAAGGAGAAAACTCTCCACCATAGTTTGCCTCAGATCCTGCATCATAATAAGCTTCACCCATTATACCCATATCAAAATCGGTTGCATAAATTTTTCCAGGAATTTCATTATCATTAAATTTTTTAGTCTCAGAAGAAAAGGGTTGCCTAAATAAGGCATCAATAATATCCTTGTGATAAAAGCAATTTTCTAGTTTTATATCTTCCGTTAATTGCCTCAATCCCTCAATAGCATCTTCTTTTGATGGTTTTATATCACCAGTATTCCAATAATCTACAATAGCTTTAAATTTTTCATTATAACTAATTGACAATGGAGGCTGGATAGCACCTATACGTTTTAATGGCCACCAAGCCCAGCCAATACCATTTTCTTCAAAAACTTTCACTGCATCTCTGTACCAAAAATTTGAATTTTCACCAGTTTCACCAACAAAAAGAGGAACATTTAGCGAATCTCTTAATGGCAACATCCAATCTAAATAACCTTGATCTACAGGTGACCAATACTTATGAGGGCTATAAACAAAATTATCATCCCAAGGTGGAGTAAGTCCAGTAAAATCATTTGCAAACCAATTTCCCTCAATAAATAAAATATGATTATCTCCCTCTTCTCTTATTGCATCTGTTATTTGCCCATAAAGATCTCTTAAAAGAGCTCCCTCCGGAATATCCCAATTAGGTTCATTAATTAGATCATATCCAGCGATCCATTCCTCATCTTTGTATCTATTTGCAATTCTTTTCCATAATTCAACTGTCTTATGCTGATTATATTCACTTTCCCAAAGTGAGGGTTTGGATGGATCATAATCTGAAATATCAGCATTATAACCTTGTCCTCCAGGTGCAGCGTGCAAATCAATCATAAGATATATCTCATTTTCTTTACACCAACTTAAAAGAGAATCAAGTAACTGAAACCCTTTTTCCTTTTCAGTATACGCAAAAGGATATGATTCATTTTCAATAGGTTGAGTAAATAAATTATAGTGAATAGGAGCTCTTACAAGGTTAAAACCCCATTGTTTCATTGAATCAATATCAATTTTCCTCACATGATTTGAGAGCCAATTATCATAAAATATATTTGTTTCTTGAAGTCCAATTAGTTCAATAAGTCTATCTCTAATTTGATATTGTGTAGATGAAAATCCACCAGGAGCCATCATATATCCTTCTTGTACCATCCAACCACCAAGTCCCATACCTCTTAAAATAATTGTATCTCCTATCTCATTTATAATAGCTTTTCCGGAAGTACTTAATGAGTTTTGAGAAAAAGATGAAAAACTTAATAAAAAAAATATATGAAAGGCAATAATAAGTTTAGCCATAAGCATCACGAAGTAAATGCATTAAAAAGAAAATTCAAAAAGAAAATTATACTTTTATTTCAACATCAACTCCACTTGGTAATTCAAGTTTCATTAGTGCATCAACTGTTTGACTACTATTAGAATATATATCTAATAACCTTTTATAAGTACACAACTTGAACTGTTCTCTAGAAGTCTTATTTACATGTGGTGATCTTAAAACAGTAAAAATTTCTTTTCTAGTAGGCAAAGGAATTGGTCCACTTACTATTGCACCGGTAGTCTTTACTGCCTTGACAATTTTATCAGAACTTTTATCTACTAAATTGTAGTCAAAGGATTTAAGCTTAATTCTTATTTTCTGAGCCATTTTATTAATTTAATTCTCCATTTGCTTTAGAAATAATTCCTTCAGCAATATTTTTTGGAACACCAGTATAGTGTGAAAATGTTAATGATGCTGAAGCTCTACCTGAACTTAAGGTTCTGAGGTCAGTAACATAACCAAATAACTCAGATAAAGGAACGTCTGCTTTTATAATTTGAGAATTTCCTTTCATGTCCATACCTTTCATAATACCTCTTCTCTTATTTAAATCACCAGTAACACCACCAGTAAATTCATCTGGAGTTGTAACCTCAACAGACATAATAGGTTCCATTAATACTGGACTAGCTTTTTTAGCAGCTTCTTTAAATGCAATTCCAGCTGCTAATTCAAATGATAATGAATCAGAATCAACATCATGGAAAGAACCATCATATAATCTAACTTTCATAGATTCTACAGGAAAACCAGCTAGAGGACCATTTTCCATTGCATTTTTAAAGCCTTTTTCAACAGCTGGAATGAATTCTCTAGGAATTTTACCACCAACTATCTGATTTACAAATTGAAGACCATCTCCCTCTGCATCCTCATCTCTAGGTCCAATTTCAAATACTATATCTGCAAACTTACCTCTACCTCCAGACTGTTTCTTATAAACTTCTTGATGAGTAGTTGATGACTGAATAGATTCTTTGTAAGCAACTTGAGGTGCACCCTGATTTATTTCTACCTTGAACTCTCTTTTTAATCTATCAATTATAATTTCAAGATGAAGCTCCCCCATACCTCTAAGGACAGTCTGGCCTGTTTCCTCATCAGTATTTACTCTAAGAGTTGGATCTTCCTCTATTAATTTACTAACAGCCATACCAAGTTTATCAACATCAGCTTGCTGTTTAGGTTCTATAGCATAACCAATAACTGGATCAGGGAATGACATTGATTCTAATACTATCTTAGATTTTTCATCCGAGAGTGTGTCACCAGTTTTTATATCTTTAAATCCAACACCAGCACAAATATCTCCAGCAACTACTTTATCGATTGGATTCTGTTTATTTGAATGCATTTGCATTAATCTTGATATCCTCTCTTTTTTACCATTTCTGTTATTAAAGATATAAGATCCAGCATCTAAAGTACCTGAATATACTCTAAAGAAACATAATCTTCCAACAAAGGGGTCAGTTGCTATCTTGAAAGCAAGAGCGGCAAAAGGCTCTTCGTTATTAGGTTTTCTAGTTACTTCCTCATCATTATCTGGGTTAGTACCACTTACTGGAGGTAGATCTAATGGTGATGGTAAATAAGAACAAACAGCATCAAGAAGTGCTTGAACTCCTTTATTTTTAAATGCAGAACCACACATAACTGGAGAAAAAGACATATCAATTACAGCTTTACGAATTGCACTCATCATTTCCTCTTTTGTAATTGAATCTGGATCTTCAAAAAACTTTTCAAGTAGATTATCATCATACTCAGCTACATTCTCAACAAGATTTTGTCTCCACTCATCTACAGTATCTTTCAAATTATCTGGAATATCTACAACTTCATAAGTCATACCCATATCAGTTTCATTCCAAACTATTGCTTCTTTAGTTATAAGATCAACAACACCCTTAAAGTTTTCTTCGGCACCAATAGGAATTTGTAGAGGTACTGGTTTTGCATTTAGTTTATCCTTAATTTCATTTACGACATTAAGAAAATCCGCACCAGCTCTATCCATTTTATTCACAAAACAAATTCTAGGAACTTTATATTTATCTGCTTGTCTCCATACTGTTTCTGATTGCGGTTCAACACCTGACACTGCACAAAATAATGCAACTGCACCATCTAATACTCTTAATGATCTTTCAACCTCTACTGTAAAGTCTACGTGACCAGGAGTATCTATAATATTTACCCTATAATCGTTAGTGGTATCAACTATTTTACCTTGCTGAGTAGGATATTTCCAAAATGTAGTTGTAGCAGCTGAAGTAATTGTAATACCTCTTTCCTGCTCCTGTTCCATCCAATCCATAGTAGCAGCTCCATCATGAACTTCACCAATTTTATGACTTAAACCAGTATAATATAAAATTCTTTCTGTAGTTGTTGTTTTTCCAGCATCAATATGAGCCATGATACCTATATTTCTTAGAAAGCTTAAGTCTTTTATTTCTGCCATTACTTATTAATTAAAATCTAAAATGTGAAAATGCTTTGTTAGCTTCTGCCATTCTGTGAGTGTCATCCTTCTTTTTTACAGCACCGCCTTCACCTTTTGATGCAGCAATAATTTCATTTGCAAGTCTGTCAACCATTGATTTTTCATTTCTATTTCTTGCAAACTGAATTAACCATTTTTGACTTAAAGTAATTTTTCTTGAAGGCCTAACTTCTATTGGAACTTGAAAATTAGCACCACCAATTCTTCTACTTTTAACCTCAACAGAAGGCATAACGTTATTTAATGCTTTTTTCCATACATCTAACCCCTTTTCTTTAGTTTTCTCTTCAACAATTTTAAGAGAATCATAAAAGATAGAATAAGATATACTCTTTTTACCATCATGCATTAGATTATTAACAAATTGAGTCACAAGTGTATCCTTGAAAATTGGATCTGGCAAGAAATATCTTTTTTTAGGTTTTGATTTTCTCATTTATTATTTTTTAACCTTTGGCCTTTTAGCACCATATTTTGATCTCCTTTGGGTTCTATCATCAACACCTCCCGTATCAAGTGTACCTCTAATGACGTGATACCTTACTCCGGGTAAGTCCTTTACCCTACCACCACGGATCAAAACTATAGAGTGTTCCTGTAAATTATGCCCTTCACCAGGAATATATGCATTTACCTCTTTACCATGAGATAATCTAACTCTTGCAACTTTTCTCATAGCTGAATTTGGCTTTTTAGGAGTTGTAGTGTAAACTCTTGTGCAGACACCCCTTTTTTGAGGACAGGAATCCAAAGCAGGTGATTTAGACTTTGACTTAAGTTTTTTTCTTCCTTTTCTTACTAATTGTTGTATCGTTGGCATAATAT
The DNA here is from genome assembly GCA_902626505.1 of uncultured Marinoscillum sp. GTDB lineage: Bacteria > Bacteroidota > Bacteroidia > Cytophagales > MED-G16 > MED-G16. Next base: position 55,481 of record CACOFQ010000001.1, on the reverse strand, counting down.
TATTTTAATGCGACGCAAAAATAGAAATTCATACGTCTTTAACAAAATTTTTTAGACCTTTATAACATTCTAAATTTATTTGTTAGAATCATTATTAATATCTAATGGAAATTTTGGGAGCTCATTAAAGTCTTTGATTTTATCATATTTTTTTTCATACTTTGATATATTATCACTTAGAGCTATGGAGAACTTCTTAGCATGCTCAGGAGTAATTATAATTCTTGAGTTTACTTTTGCCTTAGGAACTCCAGGCATAAGTTGTATGAAATCAATTACAAATTCACTACTAGAATGAGCTATCATTGCAAGGTTTGCATATTTACCTTTAGATACTTCATCAGATAATTCAATATTTATTTGATTTTGTTTTTGACTCATTTTTGTTCTTGATTTTTCTCTTCTAGAATATCTTCATTTACTGGTGTATCATCTAAAATAACATCATCTGATTTCATCATTAATTCATCATATTCTTTCTCAGAACCAACAATCATTTCACCGTATTCTCTTAATCCTGTTCCAGCTGGAATCAAATGTCCAACAATAACATTTTCTTTAAGACCTCTTAAATCATCAACTTTACCTCTAATTGAAGCCTCACTTAGAACTTTTGTTGTTTCTTGGAATGAAGCAGCAGAAATGAAACTTTCAGTACCTAATGATGCTCTAGTTATACCTTGTAAAGAAGGTCTAGATACAGCAGCATCAGCATTTCTAACTTCAATAATTGTTTTATCTTTTCTTCTTAAAGCAGAATTCTCATCGCGCAATTCCCTAGAAGTAATGATTTGTCCATCCTTAAATTTATCTGAATCACCTGAATTTATAATAACCTTTTTCTCAAAAATAGAGTCATTAATATTTTTGAAAACGAGTTTATCAACTTTCTCATCTTGTAAGAAATTAGTGTCTCCAGGATCTACAATGATAACTTTTTGCATCATTTGTCTTACAATTACTTCAATATGCTTATCATTAATCTTAACACCTTGAAGCCTATAAACCTCTTGAATCTCATTAACAAGATAATCCTGGACTTTTGTTGGTCCCTTAATTGATAATATATCAGCTGGAGTAATAGCTCCATCAGATAACGGAGATCCTGCTTTAACATAATCATTATCTTGAACTAAAATGTGTTTAGATAAAGAAACTAAATATTTTTTCTTTGTTCCATCTTTAGATTCAATGAAAATTTCTCTATTACCTCTTTTAATTCCACCATAAGTTACTACACCATCAATCTCACTTACAACGGCAGGATTGGAAGGATTTCTTGCCTCAAATAACTCAGTTACCCTTGGTAGACCCCCAGTAATATCTCTAGATTGTCCTATCATACGAGGTATCTTTGAAAGTATTGTTCCCGGTTTTACAGAATCTCCTTTTTCTACAGATAAATGAGCCCCCACAGGAATGTTGTAAGACTTATCACCATCTTTTGATTTAACAATAATCGCAGGATTTTTTGTTTTATCTCTACACTCTACAATTACCTTCTCTTTATGACCAGTTTGTTCATCAAATTCCTCTTTAAATGTTATACCTTCCTCTATTGACTCAAAATCAATATTACCTTTTAATTCAGATAAAATTACTGCATTATAAGGATCCCAATTACATAAAATATCACCTTTGGAAACTTTCTGACCATCTTTAACTTGTAGATAAGATCCATAAGGAACATTATTAGATATAAGAGTGGTACTTTTTCCATCTATAATTCTTATTTCTCCACTTCTAGCCATGACAACCTCAACCTTATTTCCTTCACTATCCTTCGAAGAAACTGATCTAATACCATCAAAAACTAATTTTCCATCAAATTTTGCTTTAATATTTGCATCAATTGCAATATTTGATGCAGTACCGCCAACGTGAAAAGTTCTTAATGTTAACTGAGTGCCAGGCTCACCAATTGATTGGGCGGCAATAACACCCACAGCTTCCCCAACATTAACCATCTTACCATTAGCAAGATTTCTACCATAACATTTTGCACAAGCTCCTCTTGTTGTTTCGCATGTTAGAACTGATCTAATTTCAATCTCTTCAATACTTGTTTGATCAATTATATTTGCAATTTCCTCATTAATTTCTTCTCCAGACTCTATAATTAATTCATTAGTTATTGGATCATATACATCATGAACTGTAACTCTACCTAATATTCTTTCTGATAATGGTTCAACAATATCTTCATTATCCTTGAGAGCACTAACTGTTACACCTCTAAGAGTTCCACAATCTTCTTCGTTAATAATCACATCTTGTGCAACATCAACTAATCTTCTTGTCAGATAACCAGCATCAGCAGTTTTTAATGCAGTATCTGCTAATCCTTTTCTAGCACCATGAGTTGAAATAAAATACTCAATAACATCAAGACCCTCTTTAAAATTAGAAAGTATTGGATTTTCAATTATTTCTCCAACTGAACCTGAAAGGTTTTTTTGAGGTTTTGCCATTAATCCTCTCATCCCACCTAATTGTCTTATCTGTTCCCTTGAACCTCTTGCACCTGAGTCCATCATCATATAAATAGGATTGAAACCTTGTTCATTATCCTCAAGTTGATTCATTAATGTTGTAGTTAATCTTGTATTTGCTCTTGTCCAAATATCAATAACTTGATTATATCTCTCATTATCTGTAATCAAACCCATATAATAATTATCCCATACAGACTTTACCTCTTTTTTAGCAGAATTTACAAGTGATTCTTTAGCTTCTGGTATTTGAATATCACCAAGTCCCATAGATAATCCTCCCTCATATGCCATATTAAAACCTAATTCTTTAATATCATCAAGGAAATTTGCTGTTCTTGCAATTCCACAGACTTTATATACAATTGAAATAATTTGTTGTAATTTTTTCTTTGTTAAAAGTTCATCGATATATCCAACTTCTTTTGGAATTAGATTATTAAATAAAACTCTACCAGCAACAGTATCTATAACTTTATTTTCAAGTATTCCCTCAGAGGTTCTAACATTAGTTCTGAGTTTAATTAAAGAATTCTTGTCAAGTTTTTCTTCATTTAATGCAATAACAACTTCTCTTTGAGATGAAAATATTAAACCTTCACCTTTTAAAGGATGTTCTTTTGTCGATTTTCTGCCTTTAGAAACGTAATAAAGACCAAGTACCATATCCTGAGATGGTACTGTTATTGGAGCACCATTGGCAGGATTTAATATATTATTAGAACCTAACATTAATAATGAGGCTTCAACAATAGCTTCATGGCCTAAAGGAACATGAACAGCCATCTGGTCTCCATCAAAATCAGCATTAAATGCTGTACATGATAGAGGATGTAATTCAATTGCCTTTCCTTCAATTAGTTTAGGTTGAAAAGCTTGAATTCCAAGTCTATGGAGAGTTGGTGCTCTGTTTAATAATACTGGATGACCAACCAAAACATTTTCTAATATGTCCCAAATCACTGGTTCTTTCTTATCAACAAGTTTTTTTGCTGATTTTACTGTTTTAACAATTCCCCTTTCAATAAGTTTTCTAATAATAAAAGGTTTGAAAAGCTCAGCAGCCATATCTTTTGGGAGACCACATTCATGCATCTTTAATTTAGGGCCAACAACTATTACAGATCTACCAGAATAATCAACTCTCTTTCCAAGTAAATTTTGTCTAAATCTTCCTTGTTTACCTTTTAACATATCAGTTAGAGATTTCAAGGATCTATTACCATCGGATCTTACAGCATTAATCCTTCTTGAATTATCAAAAAGTGAATCAACTGATTCCTGAAGCATCCTTTTCTCATTTCTAAGGATAACTTCCGGAGCTCTGATCTCTAGTAATCTCTTTAATCTATTATTTCTAATAATTACTCTTCTATATAAATCATTGAGATCTGAAGTAGCAAATCTTCCTCCATCAAGTGGAACTAATGGCCTAAGTTCTGGAGGAATGACAGGTATCATTTTTACTACCATCCATTCAGGTCTATTTTCAATATTTTCTCTAGAATCTCTAAATGATTCAATTACTCTTAATCTTTTTAAAGCTTCTGCCTTTCTTTGCTGTGATGTTTCATTAGCAGCCTTATATCTTAGATCAACAGATAATGAATCTAAATCTATTTGAGATAGAAGCTCACTTATTGCCTCAGCCCCCATCTTAGCAATAAATTTATTTGGATCATCATTTGGAAGTAGATAATTATCTTTTGGTAAGGAATCAACTATATTTAAATATTCTTCCTCTGTCAATAAATCCATTTTTTGACAACCATCTTCTTCTTTAACACCAGGATTTATAACTACATATCTTTCATAATATACTATTTGGTTAAGCTTCTTAGCAGGAATACCTAACATATATCCAATTTTATTAGGTAATGTTCTAAAATACCAAATGTGAGCAACAGGAACGACTAATTCTATATGTCCCATTCTCTCCCTTCTTACCTTTTTTTCTGTTACCTCAACACCACATCTATCACAAATTATACCCTTATACCTAATCCTTTTATATTTTCCACAATGACACTCCCAATCCTTAACCGGACCAAAAGTTCTTTCACAGAAAAGACCCCCCATTTCAGGTTTAAATGTTCTGTAATTAATTGTTTCAGGAGCAGTAACTTCACCAAAAGATTTTTCAAGAATAGATTCTGGAGAAGCTAAACTTACAATAATTTTAGAAAAGTCACTTGATTTATTTGTTTTGTTAGATATCATATATTGTATATTATAAAATTATTTCATTGTTATTTCTAGAGCTAAACCTCTTAGTTCATGAATCAAAACATTAAAAGACTCAGGAATACCAGGGGTTTGCATGTTTTCACCCTTAACTATTGCTTCATAAGCTTTTGCTCTTCCAACTATATCATCGGATTTAATAGTAAGAATTTCTTGAAGGACATGAGAAGCTCCAAATGCCTCTAATGCCCAAACTTCCATTTCTCCAAATCTTTGACCACCAAATTGAGCCTTACCACCTAGTGGCTGCTGAGTAATCAATGAATAAGGACCAATTGATCTTGAATGCATTTTATCATCAATTAAGTGTCCTAGTTTAAGCATATAAATTACACCAACTGTCACTTTCTGATCAAATCTTTTACCAGTTGAACCGTCAAATAAATGTGTTCTTCCAAAAGAAGGTAATTTAGCAAGGTTTAATTCTTTACTAACTTCATCGGCTGTAGCTCCATCAAATATTGGAGTTCTATATTTCTTATTAAGCTTAAGTCCGGCCCAGCCCAATGCAGTCTCGTACAGCTGACCAATATTCATTCGAGATGGAACACCAAGGGGGTTTAAAACAATATCAACTGTAGAGCCATCCTCTAGAAAAGGCATATCTTCCTCTTTAACAATTCTTGCTACTACACCCTTATTTCCATGCCTTCCGGCCATTTTATCACCAACTTTTAGTTTTCTCTTCTTAGCAACATAGACTTTTGCCATTTGAACAATACCAGGAGCTAGTTCATCACCAACTTCAAGTGAAAATTTTTCTTTTTTAAAGCTTGAAGCTAAATCGTTTCTTTTAATAACATAATTCTTAACTGCTTGTGAAACTGAAATATTAATTTTTTTATCATCAGTCCAATCCTCTAAAACAACATCTTGTATTAAGCTAGATTCTTCAGGTACATTTAAACTATTTAAGTCATAATAAATATTTTTCTTAGGAAATAATTTATCTTCAATTAATTTTCTAGTAAATTTCACACCTCCCTTAATAAGCTCATCACCATATTTATGATTTACTCCATTACACTTTTTATTTTTAAGAAGTTTCTCAAATTTATCAATAAGCCTACCTTTAAGTTCAACCAATGATTTACTATAATCTGATTTTAATAGCTCAGTCTGTTGTTTAGCGAGCTTTTTAGAGTCTTTATCTTTTTTCTGTCTAGTAAAAAGTTTTGTGTCTACAACAACTCCATTTAAAGAAGGTGGAGCTTTCAAAGATGCATCCTTTACATCCCCAGCTTTATCTCCAAATATAGCACGTAATAATCTTTCTTCAGGAGTGGGATCACTTTCACCTTTAGGAGTAATTTTTCCAATTAAAATATCCCCCTCTTTAACTTTAGCACCAACTCTAATTAACCCATTTTCATCTAGATTTTTAATTGCTTCATCACTAACATTAGGTATTTCATTAGTGAATTCCTCCTCACCTCTTTTTGTATCTCTAACTTCTAATTTAAATTCTTCAATATGAAGAGAAGTAAAAACATCTTCTTTTACAACTTTTTCAGAAATAACAATAGCATCCTCAAAATTATAACCCATCCATGGCATAAAAGCTACTTTTAAATTTCTTCCCAAAGCAAGCTCACCATCTTGAGTTGCAAAACCCTCACATATAACTTGACCTTTATTTACTTTCTCCCCAACTTTAACAGTAGGAGTTAAATTAATACAAGTATCTTGATTAGTCCTTCTAAATTTAATTAAATCATAAGTTTTAGATTCTTCATCAAATGAAACTAATTTTTCATTTTTATCTAAATCATATTTTATTTCAATTTTATTTGCATCAACATAAATCACAGTTCCTTTTCCTTCAGCAACAATTGTTGATCTTGAATCTTTAGCTACTCTATACTCCATTCCTGTTCCTACAATAGGAGATTCTGGTCTCATTAGAGGTACTGCTTGTCTCATCATATTTGAACCCATTAGTGCTCTATTAGCATCATCATGTTCAAGAAATGGAATCAAAGATGCGGCAACCGAAACGATTTGGTTAGGTGCGACATCCATATATTTTAATTCCTTATCCTTTGCAAGAGGGAAGTCACCTTCATATCTAGCCTTTACTGTACTTTCTACAAATTTTCCACTAGTTTTTAATGGAACATTAGCCTGAGCTATGTATGAATTATCTTCTTCTTCAGCAGTTAAATAGCTTATCTTTCCTTTTAAATCAACTTTACCATCATTTACTTGTCTATAAGGAGTCTCTATAAATCCCATATTATTAACTTTGGCGTGAACACAAAGTGATGAAATAAGTCCTATATTAGGGCCTTCTGGTGTCTCAATTGTACATAGTCTTCCATAATGTGTGTAATGTACATCTCTAACTTCAAAACCAGCTCTTTCTCTAGATAATCCACCTGGCCCTAAGGCTGACATCCTTCTTTTATGAGTAATTTCAGCTAATGGATTAGTTTGATCCATAAACTGAGATAGCTGATTAGTTCCAAAGAATGAATTAATTACTGATGTTAATGTTCTAGCATTAATTAGATCAACAGGCTTAAAATCTTCATTATCTCTAACATTCATTCTCTCTCTAATAGTTCTAGACATTCTTGCTAATCCAACCCCAAATTGAGAATAAAGCTGTTCACCAACTGTTCTAACTCTTCTGTTACTCAAATGATCAATATCATCAACAACAGTCTTTGCATTGATCAATGTAATAAGATATTTAACTATTAATATGATGTCTTCATTAGTTAAAACTCTAACATTATAATCGGTGTTTATATTTAACTTTCTGTTAATTCTATATCTACCAACTTCTCCTAAATCATATCTTTTATCACTAAAAAAAAGATTTTGAATAATATCTCTTGCGGTTTGTTCATCAGGAGCCTCAGTATTTCTAAGTTGTCTATAAATTTCTTCTAATGCTTCTTTTTCAGAATTAGAAACATCTTTCTTCAAAGTATTATAGATTATTGTAAATTCACCAACATTTATATCTTCTCTGTGAACCGTTACAAATGGAGCCTCAGATTCAATAATAACATCAATATCTTCTTCAACTAAAATGTGATCTCTGTCTAATATTAATTCATTTCTATCAACAGATATAACTTCACCCGTATCTTCATCAACAAAATCTTCAACCCATGTTTTAAGAACTCTAGCAGCTAATTTTCTACCTAAGGCTTTTTTCAAATTAGTCTTAGTAGCTTCAAATTCTTCAGATAATTTAAATATATCTAATATATCCTTGTCAGAACCATAACCAATAGCTCTTAAAAGAGTTGTAATAGGGAATTTTTTCTTCCTATCAATGTATGCATACATAACATTATTTACATCAGTTGCAAACTCAATCCAAGAACCTCTAAAAGGTATAATTCTGGCAGAATAAAGTGGGGTTCCATTTGTGTGTTTACTTTGTGCAAAAAATACTCCTGGAGATCTATGTAGTTGAGATACTATTACCCTCTCAGCTCCATTAATAACAAAAGAACCTTTGTTTGTCATATATGGAATGTTTCCAAGAAATACTTCTTGCTCGATTGTTTCAAAGTCATCATTATCCTCATCATTACAAATGAGTCTTAATTTTGCTTTAAGTGGTAGTGAATATGTAAGACCTCTATCAATACATTCCCCAACTGAATATTTGGGTGGATCTACTGTATAATCAATAAATTCTAAAACAAAATTTTCACGAGAATCAGAAATTGGAAAATTCTCTTTAAAAACTTTGAAAAGGCCTTCATTATCTCTTTTTTCAGGAGGTGTTTCCAACTGAAAAAAGTCTTTATATGATTGTAATTGAACATCAAGAAAATCAGGATATTCAACTACATTTTTTAATTTCGAAAAATCTATTCTATTTAATGATGTACTCAATTGGTTATATTTTATAGGTTTAAAAAATATCCACAATATTTTAAATGTGGAAAATGAAAAATTAGCTTAATTCTACTTCAGCACCAGCTTCTTCAAGTTGCTTTTTAGCTGACTCAGCCTCCTCTTTAGGTACACCTTCTTTTATCGCTTTAGGAGCACCATCCACCATATCTTTTGCATCTTTTAAACCTAAACCTGTAATTTCTTTTACTAACTTAACTACAGCTAATTTTGATGCACCAGCTGATTTAAGCGTAATGTTGAAACTTGTTTTCTCTTCAGCATCACCCGCTGAGTCTCCTCCAGCTCCTCCTCCAGCTGCCACGACTGTAGCCGCTGCTGCTGGTTCAATACCATATTCATCTTTTAAAATATTTGCTAATTCACTAACATCTTTAACTGATAAGTTAACTAGTTCCTCAGCTATCTTCTTTATATCTGCCATTTTAATTAATTTAAAGTTTATACACTATTCTTGTTTGTTTTCCAATGCTTTTACAACACCAGAAATTTTATTTTCAGAACTTTTAAGTAATGAAATAATATTTTTTGCTGGTGACTGTAATAATAAAATTATATCACCAATAATTTCTTCTTTCCCTTTTAATTTTGATAATGAATCTAGATGGTTATCTCCAATAAATATATCTGATTCAATTGAAGCAACCTTTAATGATGGATGATCAGAATCTAACGTCTTTCTAAATTCTTTGAGAACCTTGGCAGGACCACTTGGACTTTGATTAGCAAATAATAGACCTGAAAATCCTTTTAAAGAGTCTCCATTAATAATTTCAGAATAATCTTCTTCTTGATTTTCTAAAGCTTTTTTAATGAATGTATTTTTAATTACTTTATACTCAACATCTTTTTTGAAGCAGCTTTCCCTAAATGAATTAACTTCAGCAACAGATAATCCAGAAGCATCAAGTAAATAAAAAATATTATTTTCCTTAAACTTTTGTGTTAGATCTTTTACTAATTCTATTTTATCCTCTTTTCTCATATTAACTCATTAAAGTTGAACTATCAATTTTAATTGAACTACTCATTGTACTTGAAAGATTAATGCTTTTAAAATAAACTCCTTTTGAAGAGGAAGGTTTTAATTTTTGAACCGTATTCAATAATTCATTAGCATTCTCTTCTATTTTTTTAGAATCAAAAGAAACTTTCGCTACTGATGCATGAATAATACCGGATTTATCAACCTTAAAATCAATCTTTCCTTTTTTAACATCTTCTATAGCCTTACCAATATCATTTGTAACAGTTCCAGACTTAGGATTAGGCATTAAACCTCTAGGGCCTAAAACCTTACCCAGTTTTCCTAATTTAGCCATTAAGGATGGCATAGTAATAATAACATCTATATCTGTCCATCCAGATTCTATTTTTTTGATGTATTCATCTAAACCTATATGTTCTGCACCTGCTTTTTTTGCTTCATCTTCCTTATCAGGAGAACATAATGCTAATACTCTAACAACCTTACCAGTACCATGTGGGAGAGATACATTACCTCTAACCATTTGATCTGCTTTTTTCGGGTCAACACCAAGCCGAATATCTAAATCTACTGAAGCATCAAATTTTGTTGTAGTTATATCCTTAACTATTTTTGAAGCCTCCTCTAATGTATAAAAATGATTAATATCATATTTACCTTCTAACAATTTTTTATTTTTAGTTATTCTAGCCATCTAATTTAAATTTTCAGGAAATGATCCTTTTACTCTAACTCCCATACTTCTAGCTGTTCCAGCTATCATTTTCATAGCAGAAGTAATTTTAAATGAGTTAAGATCTTTCATTTTAGTTTCAGCAATATCTTTCACTTGATCCCAAGTAATAGATGCAACTTTGTTTAGATTTGGTTGATCTGATCCTTTTTTCTTATTTGCTGCTTGTAAGATAAGAACTGAAGCTGGCGGTGTTTTAATAACAAAATCAAATGACTTGTCTTTGTAAATAGTTATTACTACTGGGAGTACCTGACCTTTTCTATCATCTGTTCTCGCATTAAATTGATTACAAAATTCCATAATATTGATACCCTTACTACCAAGAGCAGGACCAACAGGCGGTGCAGGATTAGCTTGGCCACCTCTTACTTGTAATTTTAAATAACCATCTATCTGTTTAGACATATAATTTAATTTGATTTTTCAACCTGATAATAATTTAATTCTACAGGAGTATTTCTACCAAAAATTTTAACTGTTACATTTACTTTTTTTCTATCTTCAAATACCTGAGATATGGATCCTGTAAAACCACTAAATGGGCCATCCATAACTTTTACGTCTTCACCGACTACAAAAGGTGAAATCAATGACTCATCTCCACTATTTTCTTCATCAAATTTTCCAAAAATTCTATTAATCTCTGCTTCTCTTAAAGGTATAGGAACTTTAGATGCACCAGTACCAGAACCTAAAAATCCAATAACACCAGGAACATTTTTTATAACATGTTGAACTTCACCGTGTGAGAAGTCTGCTGAAATAAGGACATAACCAGGAAGGAAGTTTCTTTCTTTCAATTTTTTCTTTCCATTTCTCATCACATAAACTTTTTCATGTGGAATCATGATTTCAGGAATAAATTTTTCAAGTTTATTTCTATTAATTTCCTTTTCTAAATAAGTTTTTATCTTATTTTCTTTACCACTAATAGCCCTTAAAACATACCAATTCAAACTCATCTTTTTTAATTAAAAGGTCTCGTAAAATAGAGACATTACATTTTCAAATCCTAAATCTATTAGGCCAATAAAAAGAGCAAAAATTAAGGAAGCAATAAGTACTAAAACAGAGCTGCTCTGTAAACTGTTTAGACTTGGCCAGGTAACTTTATTTACCATTTCTTGATAGGATTCAGAAATTAAAACTACTAATTTATTCATATCAAAAAATTAAACGGCCCTAGCACGGGTGGAGTGACTCGAACACCCAACCAACGGTTTTGGAGACCGCTACTCTACCAATTGAGCTACACCCGTATAACTAAAATGCAGGCCAACGGCCTGCAAATTTAGAATAATTGTTATTATTTAACAAATAAATAAGTTAAATAATTTGTTAAAAAAAATTTAAAAATTTTAGTCTAAAATTTCTGTTACTTGACCCGCTCCAACAGTTCTTCCTCCTTCTCTAATTGCGAATCTTAATCCTTGCTCAAGAGCAACAGCATTAATTAATTTTACCTCAATTGTTAGGTTATCTCCTGGCATGACCATCTCAACTTTATCTGGCAACATAATTTCGCCAGTAACGTCAGTTGTTCTCATATAAAACTGAGGTCTATATTTATTGAAAAAAGGAGTATGTCTACCACCTTCTTCTTTAGATAAAACATAAACTTCCGCCTTAAAATGAGCATGAGGAGTTACTGATCCAGGCTTACAAATAATCATTCCTCTTTTGATATCAGTTTTTTCTATACCTCTCAAAAGAAGACCTGCATTATCACCAGCTTGACCTTTATCTAAAATCTTTCTAAACATTTCTACTCCTGTTATAGTAGATTTTAAATCTTCTGCACCCATACCAATAATATCTACAGCATCAGATGTATTAACGACACCTCTTTCAATTCTACCTGTAGCAACAGTACCTCTTCCTGTTATAGAGAATACATCTTCAACTGGCATTAAAAAGTCTTTATCTGTTTCTCTTGTAGGTTCAGGGATATAAGAATCAACTTGACTCATAAGTTCCATAATTTTTTCTACCCACTCAGCTTTTCCTTCTAAAGCTCCTAATGCTGATCCCTGAACTACAGGAATATCATCACCTGGAAACTTATAAAAACTTAGAAGTTCTCTTATTTCCATTTCAACTAATTCTAATAATTCAGAGTCATCTACTAAATCAACTTTATTTATAAAAACAACTAATGCGGGTACACCAACTTGTCTTGCTAAAAGTATATGTTCTCTAGTCTGAGGCATAGGGCCATCAGTACCAGCAACAACTAGAATAGCTCCATCCATTTGTGCAGCACCAGTTACCATATTTTTTACATAATCAGCGTGACCTGGACAATCTACATGAGCATAATGTCTATTATCAGTTTGATATTCAACATGTGCAGTATTAATGGTAATACCCCTTTCTTTTTCTTCAGGAGCATTATCAATTTGTTCAAAATCTCTTTTTTCTGCTAATCCTTTATCAGCTAATACTTTAGTGATAGCAGCAGTAAGAGTAGTTTTACCATGATCAACGTGACCAACAGTCCCAATATTTACATGGGGCTTCGATCTATCAAAGGTTTCTTTTGCCATAATTTTAAAATTTAACTCAAATTTAACTTAATTAAATAATATTTCAATTATTTATTTTTTTTATCGAGCCGATGACGGGAATTGAACCCGTGACCTCTTCCTTACCAAGGAAGTGCTCTACCTCTGAGCTACATCGGCATGTGAGCGGGCGAAGAGATTCGAACCCTCGACCTACAGCTTGGAAGGCTGTCGCTCTACCAACTGAGCTACGCCCGCTTATTTATCATAAATTATGTGGGGGGAGCAGGATTCGAACCTGCGAAGACATAAGTCAACAGATTTACAGTCTGCCCCATTTGACCGCTTTGGTATCCCCCCAAAAATCAAAATTTACAACATATCGCCTCTACAGCTCAAAGGTCAGCAAAATTATATTCTTTTTTATTTATAACAAATTTTTAAATACAAATTAAATTTTTAAAAAAATTACTCTTAAAACAGGAGAAAAAATCATTATTAAATATTTAGATTTATAAAACACAACATGAAATACAAAAGAATATTATTAAAGTTAAGTGGCGAAGCTCTTATGGGAGAAAAAAAATATGGTATTGATCCCTCATTACTAGAAAAATATTCTCAACAAATTAAAAATATTCATGAAAAAGGTATTGAAGTCGCAATTGTTATAGGAGGTGGAAATATTTATAGAGGGATTGAAGCGGAAAAATCAGGAATCAATAGAGTACAAGGAGACTATATGGGTATGATGGCTACTCTTATTAATAGCATGGCACTTCAAAGTCATTTAGAAAAGTTAAATTGTTATACAAGATTAATGTCGGGCTTTAATGTTCACCAAGTATGTGAGCCCTTTATTAGAAGAAAAGCTATTAGACATCTAGAAAAGGGTAGAATCGTAATCTTCGGTGCTGGATTAGGAAAACCATACTTTACAACAGATTCTACAGCAAGTCTCAGAGCTATTGAAATTGAAGCTAATATAGTTTTAAAAGGAACTCGAGTAGATGGGGTTTATGATAATGATCCAGAAAAAGTTAAAAATGCAAAAAAATATAATGAATTAACTTTCAACGAAGCTTATGAAAAAAATCTTAGTATAATGGATATGACTGCTTTCACATTATGCAAAGAAAATAATCTGCCAATTATAGTATTTGATATGAACAAACCAGGTAACTTAATGAAGTTAATTGAAGGAGAAAAAGTTGGAACACTAATTTATTAATATGGAAGAAATAGATTTAATACTTGAGGATACAAAAGAAAGAATGGAAAAATCTATTCAATTTTTAATGTCTGAACTTAAAAAAATTAGAGCTGGGAAAGCCACGCCTAGTATGCTTGATAGTGTAATGGTTGATTATTATGGATCCCCAACTCCAATTTTACAAGTAGCCTCAATAACAACACCTGACTCCAGGACTTTATTTGTTAAACCATGGGAAAAAACAATTATACAAGACATAGAAAAAGCTATTGTAAGTAGTGATTTAGGACTTAACCCTCAAAATGATGGCGAAAATGTAATTATAAATATTCCACCACTTACCGAGGAAAGAAGACTTATTCTTGTTAAGCAAATAAAAGGAGAAGGTGAAAAAGGAAAAATCAGTATTAGATCAGTAAGGAAAGAATCAAATGAAATGATAAAAAAACTTTCTAATGAAGGTATTTCTGAAGATTCAATTAAAGATGGTGAAAATGAAATTCAAAAAATTACTGATTCAAAAATTAATAAAATTGAAGAAATAATTAGATCAAAAGAAACTGAAATTACCACTATATAAGGTACAATTTATCCTCTATTATTTTTTTTTCAACCTCGATAGGTACATAATCACTTATACTTTTTTTATTTTTGATATTACTTCTAATTTTTGTGGATGAAACATTGTAAATTTTTTCTGAAAAAATACTTTTAGGAGATACTTTACTTCTTGGGTATACAATAATTTTATACTTTTTTAAAATATACTTATAATCTTTCCATTTTTGAATTTTATTGTAATTGTCTTCACCCATAATAATTCTAAATTCAAAAGAAGGAAATTCTTTAGAAATTTTCTGTAAAGTATTATGAGTATAATTTGGCAAAGGCATATCAAACTCAATGGTTGAGATTAAGATGTTTTTAAATTTAGATAAAGCGATCTCCATAAGACCATACCTAATATTTTTATCTATTATATTTTTTTTGTCTGGACTTTGTGGAGACAAAACCATCCATACTTTCTCTACATCAGATTTATCAATAACCTCATTTGCAATATTTATATGTGCATTATGAATTGGGTTAAATGATCCGAAAAATAATCCTATAATCATTCAGAAAGAAATTTAGATACAAGTTTTAAAATTTCATTTTTTGATTTACCAATATTATCATTCATAATAATAATGTCAAAATTATTTTTTAAAGAAATTTCCTTCTTTGCTTTACTCAATCTCTCTTCAATATTTCCTTTCAAATCAGTACCTCTTTTCAATAGTCTAATTTTTAAATCTTCTAAAGATGGAACATCAACAAAAATTGATAGAGAATCTTTTCCGAAATATTTTTTTAAATTTAACCCTCCAACTACATCAACATCAAATATTATATTTCTACCTTCTTCGATTAATCTTATAATCTCACTTTTTAAAGTACCCTTATAATCATTATTATATACCTGTTCCCATTCAATAAAATTATTATTATTTATATTTTGCTTAAATTCTTTTTGAGATATAAAATAATAATCAACTCCGTTTTTTTCGTTTTTTCTAATATTTCGGGTGGTAGATGAAATTGAAAAAGATAATGATTCAATTTCTGAAAGTAAATGAGAGGCTAAAGTTGACTTACCTGATCCAGAAGGCGCAGAAAGTATAATAAATTTTGACATATATAAAATTAGGTGATTTTAATTACTTCAAAAACTTTAAGAGAATGATATGGAGCCAAAATAATATTTTTGCTGCTTATTTTTAACCTGAATGATAATTCCTCCATCAGAACTTATATCAATTATTACACCTTCATTCTTTTTGCCACTATTATAAAACTCTATGGGTTTATTTAAACCATATAAATTGCTTTTATATTTTTCTTTTAAACTTTTAATGTTTTTTGAAAGATTTATATACTCTTCCTCAAAAAACGAATAAAAAATTTTTAAAACTTTATTTAAATCATACTCATAATTCAACTCATTAATAATAGATGTAGCATTCAACTGATCAAATTGTTTTTGATTAACGTTTAATCCAATACCAATTATTGACTGAGATATTTTCTTATTTGTTACTTGACTTTCTATTAATATTCCAGAAATTTTTTTTTTCAGTATATATATATCATTAGGCCATTTAACTTTAATATTTTTTAAACCAATTTTTTGTAAAGTTTTTACTAATGATAATGAAGTTATTATATGAAGTTTAAATTGATCCTTTACAGGTAAATTTGGTTTAATAAGAAAAGAAAAAAGGAGGTTTTTACCTTTCTCTGAAAGCCAAGTATTATTTCTTTGTCCTTTACCCTTAATTTGATAATCTGAAATTACAGTAATACCCTCATCATTATTATTTTTTTTAATAAATTGAATCAAAAAATCATTAGTTGAGAGACATTCTGACACATAAATATTAATTTTGTCTTTAAATAATGTTTTGGCAGCTTTTTTGCTCATAATAGAATAATTAGTAGCAATATATATTGAAAATAAAACAAAAAATAAATTCTGATAAACTTAGCTCATTTATAGCCAATTGTATGGACGATAAGAAAGCAATTGATATTAGAATTATAAATTTAAAAAATATAAAAAACTCAATCACAGATTATTTCGTTTTAGCAACTGGAAACTCAAATGTTCACATTGACGCAATTGCAGATGGAGTTCAAGTTGATGTTTATAAAAAATATAAAGAAAGGCCATGGAAAAAAGAGGGCTTAGAAAACAGTGAATGGATTTTAATTGATTTTGTAAATGTAGTTGCACACATATTTGATGAGAATAAAAGAGATTTATATAATTTAGAAAATTTATGGGGGGATGGGATAATAAAAGAATTTAATACTAAAAAATGAAAAAAAAATCTAATAAGAATATTATGAATAATAACTTTAACAATCAAATTTGGATTGTTTTTCTTATCTCAATATTCATTTACCTATCATTTGGTTTTTTCTCAACTAAACCAATAAATATAGATTACAACCGTTTCCAAAAAATGATTAAAAGCCATGACATATCAAGAATTATTGTAATTAAAAATCAAGAAATAATTGAAATTACTTTAAAAGAAGAAGCTTTATTAAATTCAACGTACAAAGATGAATTAGAATCCTCTAATTTATTAAGTAATACTTATGGACCTCATTATAAACTTGAAGTATCTTCAATTGAATCTTTTGAAAAAAGATATGATGATTTAATAAGTACCCTAGGAAGAGAGAATTCGAATGAAATAGAATATTTAACTGAAAGTAGGACAGATATATATTCATTTTTACAAACTTGGGGATTTACTATCTTAATTCTTATTGGCTTCTGGTTCCTATTAAGAAGAATGTCTACGGGTGGTGGACCTGGTGGACAAATATTTAATATTGGAAAGTCTAAAGCCTCTTTATTTGATAAAGAAAGTAAGATTAAATTATCTTTTAAAGATGTAGCTGGTTTAGAAGAAGCAAAAGAGGAGGTAAAAGAAATTGTTGAATTTCTTAAAAACCCAAAAAAATTCACAAAATTAGGTGGTAAAATACCTAAAGGTGCTTTACTTGTTGGCTCTCCAGGAACAGGTAAAACATTATTAGCAAAAGCTGTAGCAGGAGAAGCTAATGTTCCATTTTATTCTCTTTCAGGATCGGATTTTGTTGAAATGTTTGTTGGAGTTGGAGCTGCACGAGTTAGAGATTTATTTAAAAAAGCTAAAGAAAAAGCTCCATGTATAGTTTTTATTGATGAAATAGATGCAATTGGAAGAAGTAGAGGTAGAGGTCAAATGCCTGGATCTAATGATGAGAGAGAAAACACATTAAATTCTCTTCTTGTTGAAATGGATGGTTTTTCAACTGATTCAGGAGTTATTATTTTAGCAGCAACAAATCGACCTGATGTTCTAGATTCTGCATTATTAAGACCTGGAAGATTTGATAGACAAATTTCAATAGATAAACCTGATTTAAAAGGAAGAGAAGAAATTTTCAAAGTCCATGTAAGAAATCTAAAATTAAATAAGGATGTAAATATAAAAAATTTATCGGCTCAAACTCCTGGATTTGCAGGTGCTGAAATTGCAAATGTATGTAATGAATCTGCTCTTATTGCAGCTAGAAAAAATAAGGAATCTATAGAAATGTCAGATTTCCAAGACGCAATTGATAGGGTGATTGGAGGTTTAGAAAAGAAAAACAAAATTATTTCGCCGGAAGAGAAAAAGATTGTTGCATATCACGAAGCTGGTCATGCAGTTGCAGGGTGGTATCTAGAACATGCAGATCCACTTGTAAAAGTAAGTATTGTTCCAAGAGGTATTGCAGCTTTAGGTTATGCTCAATATCTTCCAAAAGAACAGTATCTATACCAAACTGATCAATTATTAGATGAGATGTGTATGGCTCTTGGAGGGAGAGCTGCTGAAGAAATAATATTTGGAAAAATTTCAACTGGAGCACTTAGTGATTTAGAAAGAATAACTAAAATGGCTTATAGTATTGTTTCAGTATATGGAATGAATAAAAATATTGGTAATATATCTTTTCATGATTCTAAACAGTCTGACTATAATTTTACTAAACCATACTCTGACTCCACAGCAGAAAAGATTGATTCTGAAGTTAAGAGGATTGTTGATAATGCATATGATAGAACTAAAAGACTGCTAATTGAGAAAAGAGAGCAACTTGAAAAAATTGCAAAAAAACTTTTAGAGAAAGAAATTTTATTTCAAAATGATTTAGAAACACTTATAGGTAAAAGACCATTTAAATTAGTTAAATCTACAGATAATGAAAGCAAAAAAATAGATGACAGTACAGAGGATACAACTTCAGAGAAAAAAGAATAAAAAAATTTATTTTACTGGTGACTTCCATCTTGGTAGACCAGATAGAAACTCCTCATTAAAAAGAGAAAAAAAAATAATTTCTTGGTTAAACTCAATTAATAATAATGCCCAGGATGTATTCCTTCTTGGAGATATTTTTGATTTTTGGTTTGAATATGATAATGTAATACCAAAGGATAATTTGAGATTTTTATCTACTATATCTAATATGATTGAAGAAGGTATAAATTTTCATTATTTCCTTGGAAACCATGATTTATGGATAAGAAGTTATTTTAAGGACCTAGGTATTAAAATATACAAAGAACCACAAGAATTTGAAATTGATAATAAAATAATTCTTATTGGTCATGGGGATGGGCTTGGAGATGGTGACTTGGGTTATAAATTTTTAAAAAAGGTTTTTTTTAAAAATAAAATTTTTCAGTTTTTATTTAAATGGATTCATCCTGATATAGGTATACCTTTAGGTAGATATTTTTCTGGCTCAAAAACAAAAATTAATATTTCTGAAAATGCAAAAAAAAATGATGATAGAATAATAAATTATTGTAGGGAATATTTAAAAAATGAGGAAGTAAATTTTTTTATCTTTGGTCATAGTCATTTTAAAAATGAATATAAAATATCAAAAGAAAGTACTTATTTCAATTGTGGTGAATGGATAAATGGGTCATCATACCTTGAATATGACTCATCAAAATTTAAATTAATAGATTATTAAAATTTAAAATAAAAACCAATTACTCCAGAAATTAAAATTATAAATATTGGATGAACCTTGGTTCTTGTAAATAAGATAAAAGATAATAAGCAAATAAATAATGTTATTAAATTAAATTCCTCAACTTGCTTTAACATTATAATACAACCAGAATAAAATATTAAACCTATAATTCCAATTTTAAATCCTTGAATAATAAGCTTGACAGTATTATTTTTTTTAATAAAATAATAAATTCTTGAAAAGAAAATTATTACAACTGAAGAAGGAAGAAATATTGATAAAGTTGATAAAAAAGCACCAATAAAACCATTTAACTTATATCCTATAAAAGTAGCCGTTATTAAAATTGGTCCCGGTGTAATCTGGCCCATAGCTATTGAATCTACAAATTCTCTTTTAGTTAGCCAACCCAACTGCTCAACAATTATCTTATCCAAGTATGGAATAAAAACATAACCACCACCAAATAGCGAAAGAGAAATATTTGCAAAAACTTTAGATAATATAAAATTTAAGGAAGTAATTGGTGCTACATTTAAAAAAACAAGTAATAAAGTAAGAATAATGAAAGCAATAATTATCCCCTTAACTCTGATAAATGCTTTTTTAGGATTTGAAATTTTTTTAATCTTATCTCCATTATATAAAAGATTTAAAATTCCACATACAATTAAAGGGAGAATGATTGAAATATAACCTTTAATTAATGATGTTATGGTTAAGCTTAATATAAATAATAAAAAAGCAAACTTTTTATCTTTTGTTTCTTTATAAAAACCAAAGGCAACTGAAAAAATAACAGCAGCTACAACTGGCATTACACCATTAAAAAATGAAGAAAATCCAGGAATATTTTTTGAATTAATGTAAAGGTGTGAGAATAATATCATCAATAGAAAAGAAGGAAGTAGAACTCCAATAAATGAAACAATTGCTCCTTTCCAACCTTTTAATAAAAAACCAATATATGATGCAACATTTATTGCCATAGGTCCAGGAAGAAAACTAGCCATGGTAATAGCATCAAGAATTTTTTTATTCTTAATTAACTTTCTGTTTTTAGAAAATTCTCTTTGAATCATAGAAATTAACATCATGTATCCACCAAATGATATTGTACCCGTTTTTAAAAAAGATAGGAATAGACTAAAGTATGATATTTTTTTTTTCATATATTGAGGGAAAAGTAAAAATAAAATATGAAAAAACTACTATTTATTTTTTTAATATTTTTTTCAAATTCTTGTAAAGAAAAAGAAGAATTAATTGGCGATTGGAAATTAGTAGAGTTTATGAGAGATAATGAAATTCAAAACGAACTTCCAAACTTTCCAATAACATATTTCAAAAAGGATAATTTAGTTATTTATTTTGAGAAATTGATGAGTTATAAGATAGAGGGTGACTCCATAATATTTTCTCAAGCGACAGAAAATAAAAATGAGATATTCAGAATGAAAATTGAGATTACTGATGAAAATAATTTTACATTCTATTATAAAAGACAAGTTACTAATAATCTGAATGATTCTACATATTTGATTCCACTTTACAGTAAATGGAAAAGGATTGAATAAAAAAAAGGGGGATAATTAATTATCCCCCTTTAATATTGTTTATGTAATAAAATACATAAACGATAGACTAGTTAGTTGTACAGTTCTGGCCAAAGTGATCCATCGTCATAAGTTAATGTGGCTACACCACCTTCACCTAAGTCACTTTCCCACGAATAAGTAAATGCTGTTCTATCAGAACTTACAGACGCAGTACCAGGTAACATAGAGAAACCATAACCATAATCACCAACACCAGTTATTGAAACCACATTACAGTTGTCAATAAATACTGGTCCAGTAGTATAGTATGTACCAGTGTATTTAAGTGTTCTATAACCAAGAGTCCAATCACTTAATTGATATTGATTATCCTTACCAGATTTTCTAGTAAGTTCAACTGATGCCGTAGTTTCACCAGCACCTAACGTACCGAGAGTACCATCATTACTATTTGTACCAGATAATGAACCTAACTTCCAATCTGACGGACATACAATACCAACATTCAATCTAAATAATGCACCGAATGCATTAGAAGACATTAAGTTTGGTCCTGTATTATTATAGTCATATTTTGTACCATCTGTTTTAGTAATAGTAAACCAGAATCTGACAGTATTACCTCCAGTTATATCAGCAGAAGTTACTCCGAGTGCTGTTAAAGCAGCATCAAATCCTAAACTAATATCTGAACTTAAATAACCATCAGAATTAACTACAAACTCCGAAGAATTGATAGTCCTAAAAGGTTTTTTACCTATACTATTTGCACCACCACCAGTAATGTCTATATATTCAACTTCTATATCATACGTTGAGATATTTTTACCTCCATTCTCGTCATAATATTCAACATGAATATCAATCTGTGAAGTAGAGATAGCAAAGAAATCAAATTTACCAGTTTGAGACATCTTCCTAGCGTATGCACCATATTGCATTTCAGGCTGAAGCTCTACAGGTAAAACAGGATCTCCACAGGATACTGCAGTTAGCATCGCCACGAATCCAATAAATAATTGTTTTAAATTTTTCATAATATATATAATTTAAAATTAATTTAAAGTACCTGAACCAGCTCTATCCCAGAATACTGTCTCTCCTAAATCAGTTCTAACAGGTGCGTTTGCATTTAAGTTAGAAAAATCAGCAGGATACGGGAACAATCTTGGGAAAGTACCAGCATCAGCAGTCTTCATTGGACCCTGCATATCTTGAGGGTGTCCAGTTCTTCTCATTGCGTTATAAACCTCAATCCCATTAGAGAATGAAGCTAGTCTATGCTCCTTGACGATGATAGCCATTTTAGCCTCATTATCAGCAGCAGCATTGAAGTTATCCATCACAAAATTAACATATCTCTCAGTTTGTAATGCGACAGGTACAGCACCTACACCATCTCCGTTAACATCACCGACAGGTCCCCAACCAGCAGAGTAACTCATTACAGAAGAAATGGAAGTTTCAATAGCTAATTTTAACATATCAGCAGCATTTTCAGAAGAAAAACCGTCAAGTGCAGCCTCAGCTCTCATGAAGTAAACGTTTGCTGCCATTAAGAAAGGAGCGTGACCGTCTCCTCCACCACCGTCAACACCACCATTTTGTGTGTGCATAACAGTTTTAATACCAGCAGCAACAGCTCCGTCTACACCAGTAGAAGCGTCTCCGTCATCATACTCACCAGCAGCAGGGTAAGAACCTCTATGAGTTCTTTTCTGTCCATCTGGAGGAGTACCATCATTATTCATGTGATCTCTACCCCAATAACCTTTTGCAGCAAGTGCATCAGTATGTGTGAAGCTACTACCACCACAGAAAGGCCATGTTACAACGTCACCATAAGCATTAGTATAAGGATTATCATACCATGCTGGTCTAGTGTCTGCAACAACGCAATCAAGGGTGAATAAATCTTCATCACTCATATCAAGATCTTGTCTCTTGTAATAATACCTTAGTCTTGGATCAGGAAAACCTTTTTCTTCCATTAACTCCCACATAAAGTAATTTGACTGATATGGTCCAGCATAGGACTCATATGCGCCACCGTACCATGGGTGTCTAGAATCAGGGTTTTGTCTGTTACTTCCATACTGGAATACCCAATC
This sequence comes from uncultured Marinoscillum sp., assembly GCA_902626505.1. Lineage (GTDB taxonomy): Bacteria > Bacteroidota > Bacteroidia > Cytophagales > MED-G16 > MED-G16. The sequence continues at coordinate 32,178 of CACOFQ010000001.1, read as the reverse complement.
TTCGCTTTTTGAATCAATTACACCTGCACCTAATGCAGCAGCAACTCCAGCAGCGTCTCCTTTATTCAGAGCAAGTCTGAATTTAAGAGTATTTGCAAGAGTGATCCACTTAGCTTTATCACCACCATAGAAGATATCCACAGCTGGAGCTCCAATAGCAGTTTTGTTAAGGTCAGCAATTGCTTCAGTATACATTGCATCAATAGCAGTGTAAATAGATGCAGCATCATCAACCTTAGGACTAAGATTTGCAGTTCCTTGCCATGCTTCACTAAAAGGAATATCACCGTGCTTGTCAACAAGCATTTGGATAGCATACCCCTTTAAAATTTTACCAGCTCCAACATGAATCCATGATTCAGCCTCTGTACCAGAAGCAATCATAGCATCAATATCTGGAACTAATCCAGAGTAGACACCACTCCATGATCCATTGAAGTTATTTGGTAAATAAGCATTGTCATAAGTCTGACCCCATGTACCTGATAATTGTCTACCAAGATGTAACATAGGCGTTTGGTTACCATACCACCAACCAGCAAAGCTAGTTTGTACTTGGTTCCAATATAAATCAAGACCTGCATTCTCTACAGTTACGGCATTCGGGTTGTTTAACTGATCAAGGTCAGTTAACTCACACGAGTAACCTATAAACATGAATGCAACGATAAAATATAATTTGTTTAATTTTTTCATAATTTATAATATTTAATAATTAGAAAGTTAAACTTAAAGTTGCACCCCACTTCTTAGCAGTAGGACCAGTCATCTCATCCCAACCTCTAGCATTAGAACCAGCACCATAACTAATAACCTCAGGGTCAAAGTTTGAACCTGCAGGGAAATTCCATGCATAATGCCAAATGTTTTGAGCAGACATAGTTAAACTAGCACTTCCAAATGGTGTACCATTAAGGAATGATTTTGGAGCAACAAACGAAAGAGAAATTTCTCTTAGTCTCATTACAGAAGCATCATAAACTGAGTTTTCATCATAGAATACACCAGTATTTGGCCAGTAATGTTGGTTTGCTGTAGTTTGAGTTGTATTAGGAGTTCCATCATTTGATAAACCTCTTGTAACAACTGGGATAAACCTATCAAAACCTGTTTCCTCAAGAATACCTCTACCAAGTAGAGTAGAACTAGTAGTAGAGAATACATCTCCACCTACAGAAGCGTCAAACTGCACTCTTGCAGTTACCCACTTATAAGTTAGTGTATTTGTTACACCGTAAACAAAGTCAGGATTAGGATCACCAATTACACCGTAACCTAATTGCTGATAACCACCATTACCATCTACAACTGGAATATAGTCTAATCTATCATCCCAATGTACCTGAGTATGGTCTGTACCATCCAAGCTACCGTAATCTCTCTTGATAACCTCACCATCCATGATACCATAAGGTAAACCAGGAATAGCGATATTTCCTCTACCAACATAACCACCAACATAAATTTGATCAACACCATCAGATATTGAAAGCACTTCACTTCTCAATAATGAGAACTGACCAGCTATTTCCCAAGTAAAGTCTCTAGACTGAACAGGAACTACTGTAACAATTGCTTCCACACCTTTATTATTAATTGATGCTGAGTTTACAGTTGAAGAAGTATATCCAGTAGATGCATCAAGATCTAAATCGATAATTAAATCCTCTGAATCTTTTGTGAACAACGATACATCTAATCCAACTTTATTCTTAAAGAATTTACCTTCAATACCAAGTTCTAATTCCTTATGTATCTCTGGAGTTAAGTCTGGGTTAGCATAAAAGTTACTAACAGCATTAGAGTTTAACAATGTACCACCTGCAGTTTGGAAAACTTTAGTACCAGTGCTTAACGATCCTCTTGTTGAATATGGAGGAGGGTAACCAGCTGATGTTCCAAATCCAAATCTAACTTTCAAGAAGTTAAGATTTTGATTGTTAACAGATAATGCATCAAACGGTAATACCGATAAAGAAACTGATGGGTAAAGGAATGATCTGTTCTCAGGCTCTAGAGTCGAAGTCCAATCATTTCTTGCTGATGCAGTTAAGAATCCCCAGTCTTTATAACCAAGTGATACTGTTGCAAAAGCACCATAAGTATTTTCTCTTAATACGTACGTATTAGCGTTAGTTACTGTAAAGTTGCTATGATCAAAGAAGTTAAAAATAAACATATCAGAACTGAATATCTGAGATAATTCATAATTTCTTGACTTAAGGTTTGCACCTACTAAGAAATCTAAGTCTAAGTCTTCAGATAATTCAACTGCTCCGTTTAAGTTAACAATTTGATCGTAATTAACATTATTTCTATTTGACGTTTGATAAGCACCTAGAACCGCATACCCTTGAACTCCATTCTTATTAATCATGTAGTTGTTAAGTAAATTAGTTCTATCGAGACCTATTCTATATGTCAGATTTAAGAAGTCTGCAATCTCATAGGATAAAGTTAAGTTACCAATAAACCTGTTAACATCATCTCTATCTCTAGTGTGATTAAGAGTCCATAAAGGATGTTGCATCCCGTTATTACCTCTATAATATACACTACCATGAGTATCTGGTCTTTCATATTCTAAACCAAATAAATTCCAACTTCTTGGAGTATACATAACATTACCAAATAAAGATACATTGGTAGCATTAGAGTTTCTACTCGGGTTAACAGGCGGCTTATTAGCTTGAGATTCAATATAATTGAATGATCCACTAATTTTTAAACCATTTGCTAGCTGAGTATTAGCACCTAAAGCAAAGTTATGTTTTCTGTAGTCGTTAAATGGAACGTATCCATTGTCCTTAGTCCAACCATAATTAGCTTTTATTGATGAAGAACCAACTTGAGCGTTGATACCAATAGAAGTATTTTGTTGAGAACCGTCTACGAAGAAATTCTGTAAGTTGTCATATGCTTGGTATTTCCATCTAGCACCTACGTACTGAGGGAATACACCATTCCATATTGATCTGTCGTAAGGGTGTTTAATCGTTCCATCAACCAAGTTATTTCTATTAGGTTGGTCAAAAGGAGCACCCCAGTTACTAAATGCAGCTGAAGCTCTATTTTGCCACCCATTTCCATACTGATCTTGATCATCTGGTACACTAGCTACCTGATTCACAAAATAAGATTGACTGAATGATACTTCTAATCCTTTATTAGACGTAGATCCAACTTGACCTGTTTTCGTCGTAATAAGAATCACACCATTTCTACCAGCTTCACCATATAATACGGTTGCAGCTAATCCCTTAAGCACACTAATTTCTGCCACGTTGTTAGGATCAAGATCTAAAAATCTACTAGAGGCAGTAGCACCACCACCAGTAAACCCTCTATCAGAATAAGTTGATGCATCAATTGGCACACCATCTAATACGAATAAAGGTTGGTTAGAACCTGAAATTGAGGTATATCCCCTAATAATAATATTAGTACCAGTTCCAGAAACACCACTTTGAGAAGTGATATCTACACCAGGAACTTTACCTCTTAACAACCTAGCTATGTCTGCTTCGGGTCTAGCTTCAAGCTGTTCACCACCAACAGAAGTTACTGCATAACCAAGTGCAGCTTTTTCTTTGGTGATACCCAATGCAGTTACAACAACTTCCTGAAGTTCTTCAACATCAGAGCTCATAACTACATCCACCACTGATCTAGCACCAATTGCAACTTCTTGCGATGCCAAACCAATAAATGAAAATACTAAGGTACCTCCATCACTAGGTACACCCAGTGAATAAGAACCGTTGACATCTGTAGTAGTACCAACAGTCGTACCTTGAAGGATAACGTTAACACCTGGAAGACCACTTCCGTCTTCATCTGATGATACCGTACCCGAAATAGTTCTGTCTTGAGCCCATAAATTTGAAGCCAAGAACAAGAAACTAACTAGTATAAATCTAAACATAGTTTAATTGTTTATTTAGTTATTATTTAATTAATAATTGTTTAACAATAATTTGTCATCATTTTTATCATTTTTAACAAAAATTGCAAAAAACGAATAAAAAAATGACAAGTCTCCTTACCCTAAATCCTCATTTAGAGCACGGAAACGAATATTTTAGGGTTTTTTAACATAAAACCCGTTGGCTATATTAATACTTACTAATGAAAAATCAATGATATTTCTTATTTTTTTTAAAATAGTAATTTGTCATAATCTTGATGTTTAAATGACATTTTTACTCATTAATAATGGTAAATTCAATTCTCCGGTTTTTGGGTCCGACATAGGTTTTAGATATAGGCAACGAACTTCCATATCCTTTATAATTAATTTTAATATTAGAAATACCAAAAGTATTAATGTAATTATATACAGATAAAGCTCTTTCTTCAGATAATTTTAAATTATAATTTTCATTACCGATATTGTCAGTATGGCCAGATATTTCTAATGACTTTATGTTACTTTCTTTAAGCCAATCAGCTATTACATTTAGATATTTTTTTGAATCATCATCAAGATGATAACTATCAAAATCAAAATATATATTTTCTAGTATTATTTTGCTTGTTAACTTATTAAGAAAAATATTAATTGTATCTCTATCATTTATTTCAGTTACTAAAGGAAAATATCCATCAGCTCCTGCAACTATAATTGAATTTTCAAGAAATTCTTCATCTATCTTTTGATTTGTTTTAAATGTTGTTTCTAATAAATCACTTTTAATGGAAATAACACCTTTTAATTCTTGATTAGAAATCGAATCAAACGTTCTTAATACTTTAAATTTTTTTTCTGATTTATATTTTTTCAGAATATCTCCAATGACTATTGAAGATCTAATATTTTGATTTAGCTTATCTTCAACTGTCAGAAATATATTTTTATCAGTTAAAAATATTGATGTCTCATCTTGATGAGAATTGATTGATGAACCTAGATTAATAACTGATTTATTTTTAGAAGATATATTGTCTAATAAAAATATGTCATAACCACCATAAGAATTAGATCTATTGGACGAAAAATAGATAATATCATTTTCAACAAATGGAGATACTTCCTCATGTAATGTATTTACATAACTAAGGTTTTCCGCTTTAGACCAACCATATTTATCATTTTTTTGCGAAAAATAAATGTCTCTAGCTCCCTTTCCCCCAGGTCTATTGGAAACAAAAAATAATTTATCCTTGTAAAGAAATGGCTGAGAATCCCAATATTTAGAATTTATAGTATTAGAAAATTTTACTGGGGATGACCAAGAATTTTCTTTTTTTTCTACATAAAAAATATCACATGAATTTTTTTTGAAATTCATTTCACAAGAAGTATAAACCATTAAACTCCCATCTTCAGATATAGAAGGTGTTCCCTCGTTATTATCAGTGTTCAGATATGAAAAAACATTATTAAATAAAATTTTATTTTGAACCATAGAGTAAGAAGATATATCTTCATCATCAAAAAGCCTTTTTCCTTTCCTAACAGTATAATACAATTTATTTTTTGATTTTTGAAATTGAGGAGAGTACTGAAAAAAAGAATTATTAATTAATCCTTTTTGTTCAAATTCAAAAAAACTAACACTAGAATTATCAATATTATAATTAATATAGGATAAGTATTTTGGATAATCTATAAACCTTATACTATCCTTTACAGACATAAGATATCCTTTTGCTTTATTTATTTCTCCCAATAAAAAAAATGATTCTCCCAGTTTATAATTAACATCATCTTTGTTTTCGCTACATATTTTATCTTCATAAAATAAAAACCATCTAATAAAATCATCAAATAAATTCTTTTTTTTATACGATAACCCTAATTTATAAATTGAGGGACAAAAATTTGAATCAGCTTTTAATGATTTTAAAAATAAATTTATGGCTGAATCAAAATCTCCAACTGAATAAAATCTATTGCCTTCTATATAAAATTTGTTTGCTTTCTTTGTGTTTTGAGAGAAAGAACTTTCAATAAAAAAAATATTAATAAAAAATAAAAAAAATAGAAGCTTAATCAATATTCAAGTATTTATGTGTTTGTATAGATATTCTCCATTTTGGATTAGATTTAATATAATCTAATATTTTAGGATTAATCATTGCAGATTTTGACCATTCTGGCTGTAATATAAGTTCAGGTTTATTTTTAATTTTTCTTAATATAAATTCTGCCCATCGAAAATCAGAATCATTACATATAATAATTTTTAATTCATCAGATATTTTAAAAAACTCACTCAATGGTTTTTTGAATTTTTTTGGTGAAAAACATATCCAATCAAAGTATCCAGAAATTGGATGAGTTCCTGATGTTTCAATATGAATTCTTTTATTTATTTTTTTAATGGCTAAAGTAAGATCAGTTAAATTATGCATTAATGGTTCACCACCTGTAATTATTACAATTTCTGCTGAATATTTGTTTATTTCATTTATAATTTCTGTAACAGATTTATATTGATTTTCATTAATTTCCCAAGAGTCTTTCACATCACACCAATTACAATTAACATCACAACCCGCAAGTCTTATAAAATAAGATGGACGACCAGAATGAGCCCCCTCACCCTGAATACTATAGAATGATTCCATTACTGGAATTTTATATTCAGACATTGAATTTGTCACAATAAACCTTTAAAGTATTTTGTAGTAAGGAAACAATAGTCATTGGTCCAACTCCTCCTGGAACAGGAGTTATTAAACTAGCTTTTTTTGACACATTATCAAAATCGACATCACCAACTATTTTATAGCCAGATTTTTTTGATGAATCTTTAACACGAGAAATACCTACATCAATTATTGCAACACCATTTTTAACCATATCTGATGTCACTAAATTAGGCATTCCAACGGCAGATACTATTAAATCAGCATCAATAGTTAAAGATTTTAAATTTTTGGTTTTACTATTACAAACTATAACTGTTGCATCCTCTCTTTCTACTAACATTTGAGCAATCGCACCCCCCACATTTCTGCTCGCCCCAAGAACAACACATTTTTTTGAGTCAATATCAATATTATATCTTTCAATTAACGTCATAACTCCAAGACCAGTGGCTGGCATTAATTTTTTCTTTTTTGATGTTATACTGCCTATGTTGTCATTAGTAAATCCATCAATATCTTTAGATGGATCAATTAATTCTATTATTTTTTGAACACTTATTTGATTTGGTAAAGGTAATTGGACAATAAAACCATCGAGGTTTTGATCTGAATTAAGTTTTTTTATTATGTCTGATAATTTATCTTGATTTATGTTATCGTTTAAACTAATTAAATCGGCATCAATCCCCACACTTTCGCATGCTTTTAATTTTGCATTTACATAAATTTTACTTGGCCCATGATCTCCAACTAAAATAATCTTTATAGATGGTGCCCTATTACCTTTAGACATAGAATATGAAATTTTTTGAGTTATTTCATCTTTTATTTCACTAGCTACTTTTTTACCGTCAATTAAATTATTCATCTATTTTAAGTACTGCTAAAAATGCATTTTGAGGGATTTCTACATTACCAACCTGCCTCATTCTTTTTTTACCTTTTTTCTGCTTCTCTAGAAGCTTTCTTTTTCTTGTAATATCACCACCATAACATTTAGCAGTAACGTTTTTCCTTAATGCTCTTACAGTTTCTCTTGCAATAATTTTATTTCCAATAGATGCTTGAATAGCAATTTCAAACATTTGTCTTGGTAGTAATTCCTTTAACTTTTCACATAATTTTTTACCCCAAGTATAAGCCTTATCTCTATGAACTATTGCTGATAGGGCATCAACTCTGTCACCATTTAGCATAATATCTAATTTGGACATTTTAGATTCAGAAAATCCAGAAAGCTCATAATCTAATGAGGCGTAACCTCTAGATATTGATTTAAGTTTATCGTAAAAGTCAAAAACAATTTCTGAAAGAGGTAAAGTGAAAGATAGCTCAACTCTATCCTTTGATAAATAAACTTGATTTACGAGAGTTCCTCTTCTATCTATACATAATTTTATTATACCTCCAATAAAATCAGATTTTGTAATAATTTGAGCAGAAATGACAGGTTCTTCAATTTTTGATATTTCATTTGGCTCTGGCATTTCAGATGGAGCATATATACTAGCTAGTTCTCCATTAGTTTTAAAGCAATTAAATTCAACAGAAGGTACTGTTGTAATTACTGACATATCAAATTCTCTTTCTAACCTTTCCTGTATTATATCCATGTGAAGCATTCCAAGAAAACCACACCTAAATCCAAAACCTAATGCAGCTGATGTCTCAGGCTCCCATACCAATGAAGCATCATTTAGTTGTAACTTTTCTAAGGAATTTCTTAACTCTTCATAATCAGAACTATCTACTGGATAAATACCTGCAAAAACCATAGGTTTAACATCTTCAAATCCCTTGATAGCCTCTACCGTATCATTTTCATTATGAGTTATTGTATCTCCAACCTTAACTTCTTTAGCATTTTTAATACCTGAAATTAAATATCCTACATTACCTGAACTTATCTCATTTTTAGATTCTTTTTTTAATTTTAAAATACCTATTTCATCAACATTATATTCTTTTCCAGTATTAACAAACTTGACTTTATCTCCTTTATTTATTTTACCATTAAATACTCTAAATAAAACCTCAATTCCTCTAAAAGAATTATATACAGAATCAAAAATCATTGCTTGAAGTGGTTTATTATCATCACCTAAAGGCGGTGGAATTTTATTAATAATTTCAGCTATTAACTCTTCAATACCAATACCATCTTTAGCACTAACATGTAAAATTTCTTCTTTTTCACAACCAATTAAATCAATAACCTGATCTGAGACTTCCTCAATCATTGCTCCAGGTAAATCAATTTTATTTAATACGGGAATAATCTCTAACCCTTGTTCAAGAGCAAGATACAAATTAGAGATTGTTTGAGCTTGAATACCCTGGGATGCATCAACTACTAATAATGCTCCCTCACAAGATGCTATTGAACGAGAGACCTCATAAGAAAAATCTACATGACCTGGTGTATCAATTAAGTTTAAGGTATAAACTTTTTTTTCAAATTTATGAGACATTTGAATAGCATGAGACTTAATTGTTATTCCCCTTTCTCTCTCAAGATCCATATTATCTAAAAGTTGATTTGTCATCTCTCTTGAGTCCACAGTCTGAGTAAACTCTAAAAGTCTATCAGCTAACGTACTCTTCCCATGATCAATGTGAGCTATAATACAAAAATTTCGAATATTTTCCATATATATTATATCCAAAATTAGACAATAAATATCTATTTTATTTGGTTAATTTCCATCTTTTATGAGACCAAAGCCAATCCCCAGGGTTTTGAATTATCTGATCTTCTAATCGAGCTGCATATTCTTTTATTATTGGTTTTTTATTTGTGTGAGGAGGACTAGAAATCTTAATAAATTCTACAATATATTTTCCTCTTGATTCTCTAACCATTGAGGCATAATAAACTTGACTATTTGTAATTACAGGTATATAACTTATTGAATCAAAAAAAGCAGTATCCTGATTTAACATTTTAGCCCATTCTATTCTGTTTTTTTTATTTGGGGACTGATCTGCAACAATACCTAATACCTTTACTGTATCTAAGTTATTTTTAAGCTTAGAAATAGCATCTTTTGATTCTATAAGAACCGATCCAAATTTTGATCTTGATTTAAACATAATTTCATCAAAAGATCGATTTCTTAATTTTTTATAAATAAAATGTAGAGTCGATTTTAAGTTAATTTCTGCTGAGATAGCTAGCCATTCCCAGTTACATTGGTGACTTGTTAGAACAACTACCCTTTCATTATTCAAAACATGATTATTTATTATATCAATATTTTTAAACCTAACACTATTAAATAGTTGATTTTTACTAATTGTATAAGATTTTATAGTCTCGAAAAATATATCACAAAAATTATTATAAAATCGCTTTTTAATCTTAATTAGCTCTTTTTCAGATAGTTTAGGAAATGAGTTTTTTATATTCATTTCTACTACTTTTTTTCTGTAAAACCTTGAAATAAAAATATAAAATATATCTGACAGAAAGTACAGAAAACTCATAGGTAGTCTTGACACTATATAATAAATGTATTTCATATAACTAAATAATTTTATTTAGTTTATTACTTTTTGAATCACTTTCAATTTGGATAGTCTCTTTAATAGATTTATCTCTTCGTATTAAAGTTTTTACATACTTCCAAGTTGCCTGGACTCTCTCTCTATTGAATTCTAAAATTAGGTAACCATGATCTCTTGTATTTGTATATTTAAGATGCGGGTTGATAGATTCATCCGTAATGTAATTTTCATGGTCAATTAAATTTTGTAAAGGAACATTAGAAAACCTTTCATCAGAATTTCCTGAATTTATACTTGGGGTACCAAATTCCAATGCATAAGGTTTTATAGGATAGTCAGATTCTAATGGAATATGATTTACCTCAAAAGCCCAAGACTGATGTGTGTCTCCCGTAATAAAAACAACATCATTTATATTATTACTAACTATATGATCAGCAATTCTTTGTCTCTCAACAGGATAGCCATCCCATGAATCTAAATTTATATTAAAGTCTGGTCTTCCATAATTTAAGTATGAAAATATAACTTGATTACCTATTATCTTCCACTGGGTTGAATTATCAGATAAATTATTTAAAAACCAATTAAGTTGTATCTCTCCAAGCATTGTCCTGTCAATTTGAAAAAGAGAAGAATCTTCTAAACTAGCAGCTTGTTTAGTTCTACCTTCTAGCCTTTCTTCTAGAATTATGAGATCTGCTAAACCACCAAAAGTAAACTTTCTGTATGGCATTTGATTTTCTCTTATTGGCTGCCACTCGTAATAAGCTTGAAGTGCTGATGAAATTCTTTCATTAAAATTTCCTTCTTTTTCCTCTTGATGATTTTCAGCTCCATCTTTGTATGTATTATTAGCAGTTTCGTGATCATCCCATATTAAAATGAAAGGATGACTACTATGAGCACTTATCAAATCAGGATCTAATTTGTATTGAGAATGCCTTGTTCTATAGTCTGACAAGGAAACAATTTCTTTATCAGGTAAATGTAATCTTTTGAAAATCCCATTACTATAATCACGAGACTTATACTCATAAATATAATCCCCTAAATGTATTACTGCATCTAAATCCTCATCAGCAAGTGATCCATAAGCATTAAAAAAACCTCTTTGATAATCACTACAGCTAATTGCTGCTATCTTTAATGAATTTATAGAATCACTAATTGTTTTTGTTCTGCCAACCATTGATTCTTTTCCTAAAGCTTCAAACTTATAAAAATATGTTTTACCAGGCCTTAATTTATCCACGTCAACTTTGACAGTATAATCTCTCTCATAATTTGTAATAAATACACCTTCATTTAAAATTTCATTAAAATCCTTTGATTCAGATATTTTCCATTTTACAGAAATTTCACTTAAAGTTTTTTCAGGTGTAACTCTAGTCCAAATTATAACTTTATTTTCTAAAGGATCACCGGATGCTACTCCATGATAAAAAGGGGCCATAGAGTCAACTTTAAGACCATCAACATCTTCAATAAATGTTAATTCTTTATTTGTACAATTAATTAAAATAAAAATTGCACAAAAGAGATAAACTAAAACTGAAATAGATTTTTTCATTTTCATAATATGTAAAATTAGATTATTAATGTATTACACAATGAAAATAAGTGAATTATATTTGAGTCAAAATGAAAATATCAGCATCAATATACTCAAACAAGGACAGAAGTTTAGAAATCCTTATTCAAGATCTTGATAAATATAATGTTGATATGTTTCATGTTGACTTTAATGATAAAAAAATAGAATTAAAAAAGATCGAAGAAGATATTAAAGAAATTAGAAAGATTAGCAATAAGCCTATTGACTTACACATTATTTCAGATAACCCAAATAAATATGAGAACTTCATTATTGAAAATGAGATTGAATTTGTAACATACCAATTAGAAAATATTAAGGATGAATTAGATTTTCCGAACTCAGTTAAGACTCAATTTGGTATTGCAATAACATCAGATACAGACGTAAGTAAATTTGAAAATTATAAAAACAATTGTGACTTTATTCTTCTTATGACTACTACTCCGGGAGAAAGTGGAGGTAAATTCAATAAAATTAATTTTAAAAAAATAAGAGATTTCAAGAATACATATCCATCAAAAAAGGTTCATATAGATGGAGGGGTAAATGATGAAATTGCATTTATACTTAGAATTCATGGCGTTAAATCTGTTGTATCTGGATCTTACCTTGTTAACGGTGATATTGCAAAGTCTTTATTGGAACTAAAATCATCAGTATCATCATCTCAAATTAAAGTAAGTGAGTTTATGCTTAATAGAAATGAGTCACCAATTGTAAATGAAAATAGCAAAATAGATGAAATTTTATCTACTATTGAAAAATATGATCTGGGTTTTACCTGTGTAGAAAATAGAAAAAAAGAATTAATTGGGATTATTAGTATGGCAGATATACGAAAAAGTTTAATTAATAACATAAAAGCTTTTAGCACTTTTAAAGCTGAGGACATAATAAATAAGAATCCAATAATTATAAAAGAAGGTGATAGTATTAATAATATGTTGAAGACTATTCAAAACCATAATTTTCTTATATCTTTTATTCCCGTTACTAATGAGGTAATGAGGTTAGTAGGGTTGGTTACATTTTTTAATCTAATAAAAAGCGAATCATGATTATTCATTTACAAGAAAATATATCTGCCGATAATGCAAGAAAAATTTCATCAGAGCTAGAAGGAAAATTAATATTCAATAACAAAAATAAATTGATAATAACATCCTCTAAAACAAAATCTATTGATAAAAAATATGAAGACTTTATCTCAGAAAAATTTGTTTTAGAATCAGATATTCAATTATCAAGTAAAGATTATATTAAAAAAACTAGGAAGGTAAAAATAAATAATATTGAAGTCGGAGGGGAAACAAATAACACACTAATGATAACTGGTCCATGTTCTATTGAAAGTGAAGAACAAATTAGAGAATCAGCTAATTTATTAAAGAAATTAAATCTTACTACACTTAGAGCTGGTTGTTTTAAACCTAGAACATCACCGTATTCTTTCCAAGGACTTGGTGTAGAAGGATTAAAAATGTTATCGGATATAAGAGATGAGTTCGGATTTAATATAATTTCAGAGGTTAAAGACGCATCTCACGTTGATGATGTCATAAAATACACTGACATTATTCAAATTGGAGCCAAAGCAATGTATGATCATGGTATTCTCAGAGAAACAGGTCAACAAAACAAACCTGTACTCCTTAAAAGAGGTTTTGGGTCTAATCTACAGGAGTTTGTCCAGGCTGCTGAATTTATTTTATCAGAAGGAAATCCAAATGTAATTTTATGTGAGAGAGGAATTAGAACTTTTGAAACAAAGACCCGGTTTACTTTAGATTTATGTGGAGTTTCTTTTTTAAAGGAGTACACCAATTTACCCATCATCTTAGATACTAGTCATGCTATGGGATATAGTTATGGAGTTCCTGATTTGACTAGAGCTTGTGTAGCAATGGGAATAGATGGTTTATTAATAGAGAGTCATCCTAATCCAAAAGTTGCAAAGTCTGATGCATCTCAGCAACTAAACTTCAAAGAATTTGAAGAAATGTTCTCAAGTTTGGTTCCAATTTGTAAAGCTGTAAATAGAAATTTGATATGAAAATACCTAAAATAAAAATGCTTATTCTAGATGTAGATGGTACCATGACAGATAATGGCATATATATTGATGAAAATGGCATTGAATCTAAAAGATATAATGCAAAAGACGGAGTAGGTATTTATGAACTTATTAAAAAAGGTGTGAAAATTGGAATTATAAGTCATTCAGAGAGAGGTGATGGAATTAAATCAAGAGCATCTTATCTAGGTATTAAAAGCTGTTATGTAGGAAATGCACCAAAAGATAAAATCTTAATTGATTGGATAAATGAAGATAAAATTACATTAGAAGAAGTTGCGTTTATTGGAGATGACATAAATGATATGAGTATAATTGATATTGTTGGTTTTAGCGCTTGCCCTAGTGATGCTTCTCAACCTGTAAAAGAAAAAGTATCATTAGTACTAAATACTAAGGGAGGATATGGTTGTGTAAGGGAATTTAGTGATTTATATTTGAGCCAAATTTAAAAGAATGAGTGTTCTAGTTAATAAAAACTCCAAAGTAATAGTTCAGGGATTTACAGGATCTGAAGGAAGTTTCCATGCTTCTCAAATGCTAGAATATGGCACAAATGTAGTAGGTGGAGTTACTCCTGGAAAAGGTGGCTCATCACACTTAGAAAGACCTGTATTTAATACTGTTTATGACGCAAAAAAAAATACAGGGGCTAACGTTTCAATAATTTTTGTTCCTCCAGCTTTTGCTGCAGATGCAATTTTAGAATCTATAGACTCTGAAATTGAAGTTATTGTTGCAATAACTGAGGGGATTCCAGTTAAAGATATGATTAAAGTTAAAGCAGCTTTAAAAAATAAAAAAAGTACTTTAATCGGTCCAAATTGTCCAGGAATTATAACTCCCGAAGAAGCTAAAGTTGGAATTATGCCTGGTTTTGTTTTCAAAAAAGGAAATGTTGGTATAGTCTCAAAATCTGGAACCTTGACATATGAAGCTGCAGACCAAGTTGTAAAAGCAGGGTTTGGAATATCAACTGCAATTGGCATAGGTGGTGATCCAATTGTTGGTACCTCCACTTTGGAAGCTATAAAATTATTCATAAATGATAGTGAGACTTCAGGTATAGTTATGATTGGAGAAATAGGTGGTAACTATGAAGCTGAAGCTTCAAAATGGATTAAAGATAATGGTAACCAAAAACCAGTAGTTGGTTTTATTGCGGGTCAAACAGCACCAAAAGGAAAAAGAATGGGTCATGCTGGTGCAATAATCGGAGGTAAAGACGATACTGCTGAAGCTAAAATGAAAATAATGAGGGAAAGCGGACTAACTGTTGCTGAATCCCCTGCAAATATCGGTTTAATGTTAAAAGAAGTATTATAAGTGAATAACCTCATTATAGGCAGCTGCTGTAGCTTCCATAATTGCTTCTGACATTGTCGGATGAGGATGAACTGATTTAATTATTTCATGAGCAGTAGTCTCTAATTTCCTAGCAGCTACAACCTCAGCTATCATTTCAGTGACATTGTAACCAACCATATGACACCCAAGCCATTCTCCGTACTTTTTGTCAAAGATAACTTTTACAAAACCATCTGAATGACCCGCTGCATTTGCCTTTCCAGATGCTGAGAAAGGAAATTTACCAACATTGATTTCATAACCTAAATCTTTGGCTTGTTTTTCGGTAAAACCTACTGATGCAACCTCAGGGCTACAATAAGTACATGAAGGAATATTATCATAATTTAAAACACCAGGATTTTTTCCTGCTATTTTTTCTACACAAATAATTCCTTCCGCAGAAGCAACATGAGCTAGAGCAGGACCTTTAATTATATCACCTATAGCATATACCCCATCAATATTTGTTTTATAATAATCATCAACATTTATCTTTCCTTTTTCAGTAATAATTCCGAGTTCTTCAAGGCCAATATTTTGAATATTTGTTTCAACTCCAACAGCTGATAATACAATATCACAATTAATTGTAGATTCCTTGTCATTATTTGAGTAAGTAACTTTACAATCTTTAGATGTAGTTGTAACAGACTTAACTTCAGTATTAGTTAAAATATCGATTCCAGACTTTTTGAAAGATTTTTCCAGTTGCTTTGAAACATCGATATCTTCAAGAGGAAGAATATTTGGTAAATATTCAACTAATGTTACTTTGGTTCCAATACTATTATAGAAATATGCAAATTCAGAACCAATTGCACCAGAACCAATTACAACCATTGATTTTGGTTGTTTTTTTAATGTCATTGCTTTTCTATACTCTATTACCTTCTCACCATCAATTTTTATATTTGGCAGTTCCCTTGATCTACCACCAGTAGCAATAATAATATTATCAGCCTTATGTACAACCTTATTTTTTTTACTGTCTTCAACCTCTACTTCATTTTTTGAAATAACTTTACCAAAACCAGTTAAAATATCAATTTTATTTTTCTTCATTAGGAAGTTGACACCTTTACTCATACCATCAGCAACTCCTCTACTTCTATTAATAATTGAATTAAAATCTACACTAGAACTCTTAATATTTATGCCATAATCACTGGAATGACTAACGTAATCGAAAACCTGAGCACTTTTCAGAAGAGCTTTTGTGGGAATACACCCCCAATTTAAACATATTCCCCCTAGTGATTCTTTTTCAACTACTGCAACTTTCAATCCTAATTGAGAGGCTCTAATAGCTGCAACATATCCTCCAGGACCCGATCCAATAACAATTAAATTGTATGACATAATTTTATTTTTTTGACAAATTTATATTCTAATTGTTTATTATAAAACTATTGATAATTTTATCTTAAAATTTGTAAGAAAGTTTATATAATTTTAAGCTCACTCAATTAATTAAAATGAAAAATTTAGAAAATAAAACAGCTATAATTACTGGTGGTTCAAAAGGTATAGGAAAAGGAATTGTAGAAAAATTTGCTCAAGAAGGTTGCAACATTGCTTTCACATATTTAAGTAGTGAATCATCAGCCATTGAGGTTGAAAAAAATGCTAAGTCTTACGGAGTCAAGGTAATTAAATATAAATCTGATGCATCAAACTTTGATCAAAGTAGTGAACTAATTGAAAATGTAATCAAAGATTTTGGTTCATATGATATTTTAATTAATAATGCTGGAATTACTAGAGATAATCTCTTATTAAGAATGGATGAAGATTCATGGAAGAAGGTTATTGATATAAATCTAAATTCATGTTTCAATCTTACAAAATGTGCTGTAAGAGAATTTATGAAAAAAAAAGATGGTGTAATTATCAATATAAGCTCAATAGTAGGAGTTAAAGGTAATGCTGGTCAATCTAATTATTCAGCATCAAAAGCTGGAATAAATGGGTTTACTAAGTCAATTGCATTAGAGTTAGGATCTAGAAATATAAGGTGTAACGCCATTGCTCCAGGATTTATTGAGACTGACATGACTAATAAGGGCGATGGAAAATTATTAGAAAACTGGATAGAATCAATTCCTTTAAAAAGAGCGGGGAATGTAAGCGATGTAGCAAATCTTTGTTCATATTTAGCCTCAGATAAGGCTTCATATATAACTGGACAAATAATAAAAGTAGATGGAGGACTAGTTACTTAGACTTAGTCTTATTTTTTTTGGTGTCGAGTTTAGTAATTTTAATTTCTTTTAACTTTTTATCGTAATCAGCAAGTACTAAGTCACCTTTTTTGACGTTACCAGATAATATTTCTTCAGCTAAAACATCTTCAACATATTTTTGAATAGCTCTTTCCAATGGACGAGCACCATATTTAGGATTATACCCTTTTTCAATGATGAAATCTTTTGCCTCATTTGTCAAGTCAATAGAATATCCAATTTCATCAGCTTTCGAATAAAGCTTTTTGAGATTAATATCTATAATTTTATATAAGTCCTCTTTTGTAAGAGAATTAAATATAATAATATCATCTAGTCTATTAATAAATTCAGGGTTAAATGTTCTTTGGAGAGCTTTGTCAATTGTTGAATTTAAATTTTCATTTATGTTTTCTACTCTTGATTTAGTGTCAAACCCAATTCCTGCCCCAAAGTCTTGAACATCTCTTGCTCCAACATTTGAAGTCATAATCAAAATAGTATTTCTAAAATCAACTCTATGTCCTAGTCCGTCAGTTAAGAAACCTTCATCGAGAATTTGCAATAATAAATTAAAAACATCAGGATGTGCTTTTTCTATTTCATCGAGTAATATAACACTGTATGGTTTTCTCCTTACTTTTTCACTTAGTTGACCTCCTTCTTCATATCCAACATATCCTGGAGGAGCTCCAACAAGTCTAGAAATAGAAAATTTCTCCATATATTCTGACATATCTACTCTTATCAATGCATCATCTTTATCGAAAAGATTATTTGCAAGAACCTTGGCTAATTCTGTTTTACCAACACCAGTCGGTCCTAAAAAAATGAAAGATCCAATTGGTTTCTTAGGGTCCTTTAAACCAACTCTGGTTCTTTTTATTGCCCTTACTAATTTATCAATCGCACTATCTTGCCCTACAACTTTTTTTGATAAAGTTTTTGACATAGACAATAATCTTGAGCTTTCATTTTGTTCAATTCTTTCTAGAGGAATGCCTGTAACCATTGAAATTACTTCAGCAATATTTTTTTCTTCTACTTTATGTCTCTTTTTCTTAGACTCCTCAATCCACTTTTTCTTTTGAATATCTAATTCGGTAAGAAGCTTTTTTTCAGTATCTCTTAATTGAGCAGCCTCTTCATATTTTTGATTTTGGACTACTTGATTTTTTTGACTTTTGATCTCCTCAATCTTATTTTCAATATCAATTATGACCTCAGGTACGTCTAAATTATGCATATGAACTCTTGAACCAGCTTCATCCATTAAATCAATTGCCTTGTCAGGTAAAAATCTGTCGCTTATGTACCTGTCTGATAGTTTTACACAAGCCTCAATCGCATCTTTAGAATAAATAACATTATGATGACTTTCGTATTTATCTTTAATATTATCTAAAATATTTTGTGTTTCTTCAGGTGTAGTAGGGTCAATTATCACATTTTGAAATCTTCTTGCTAAAGCGCCATCTTTTTCAACATATTGTCTGTACTCATCTAATGTCGTTGCTCCTATACATTGTAACTCTCCTCTTGCTAGTGCAGGTTTAAACATATTTGATGCGTCTAATGATCCAGAGGCTCCACCTGCTCCTACTATTGTATGAAGTTCATCAATAAATAAAATAATATTATCAGATTTTTCAATTTCTGTCATTACGGCTTTCATTCTCTCTTCAAATTGACCTCTATATTTTGTTCCTGCAACTAAAGAAGCTAGATCTAAGGTAACGACTCTCTTATTATGAAGTATTCTAGATACCTTTTTTTGAGTAATTCTCAACGCTAAAGCTTCAGCTATTGCTGTTTTTCCGACACCAGGTTCTCCTATTAAAATAGGATTATTCTTCTTCCTTCTAGTCAATATTTGAGCTACCCTCTCAATTTCTTTTTCTCTACCAATCACAGAGTCAAGTTTATTTTGCTCTGCAAGTTTTGTTAAATCTTTACCAAAGTTATCTAAAATTGGAGTTTTTGATTTCTCTTTTACTTTTTGTGACTTAGATTTAGAACTACCTTTAAATTCAGACATGTCATCTTCTTCCATTGGCTCAGATGAAGTAGTGGCTTGTGGGTTACTTGTTTGATATTCAAGTAATTCTTTAACAACATCATAAGTAACATCAAATTTATCTAAAATCTGCGTGGCAATGTTATCCTCATCTCTAAGTATTGATAATAATAAATGTTCTGTTCCAATGAGTTTACTTTTAAATATTTTTGCTTCTAAATACGTTATTTTAAGAACTTTTTCAGTCTGACGAGTTAATGGTATATTAGTAACATTCTTTAAATTAGAGGATGTTGTATTCTTTGTGTTATGCTCAACTGATGCTCTTAGATCTTCTAAACTGATTCCCAGCTTTTTTAATAATCCGATAGCTACTCCTTCCCCTTCTCTTATAACACCAAGCAATAAATGTTCAGTGCCTATGTAATCATGACCAAGTCTGAGAGCCTCTTCTCTACTCAATGATATTACCTCTTTAACTCTATTTGAAAACTTTGCTTCCATAACTTTATAACGTAAGGATAACTTATTTTGATAAAAAAAACTATTAATTTTTTTCTTTAAAATTTCTTATAAAATAACCTGATTCAGGTCCTTTTAAAAAAATTAAGTCTATCACACTATAACTATAATCAAATTTCTTGCCAAGAAATAAATTATTCCTCTGCTCTTCAATATTATCCTTTTCAATATTTGAATTGTAATGATTATATACTTTAATTATATCCCCTAAGTTGTATTTATTTTGAAATTTTTGAATTTTATTTTCAAAATTTAAAAACTTATATAATAATGTCAATAAGTCATAGTTTAAGTCAATCAAGAAATTATGTCTTAGTTTTAAAACTTCTATAATGTCATCTATGTAATAGATATAATATGGAAATTTACCATAAGATGATTGAATAGATTGAATGTGACTGTTAATCCAGTTTCTGCTATGGTCTATTTTTAACTCCTTTATTTTAATATCTTTAGAATTAAAGACCAAAGGAACTTCCATTTCAAAAGTATTAGAAAGATTTACAATTCTAGTTTTATTTATATTTAAATACTGTGAATAATCGGAGTTATAATCAATAAATATTTTATTATTTTCAAATTTCTTAAAAAAATTTACTGTAGGAAAATATTGTGGTTGAACTAAAATCATATTATTACCTTTACAAGTAAATATAAAATGAGTAAGAAAAAAATTTTAATTCCTTTAATTATTTTCTCTACAATACTGACTACTTGTAGCGTATACACATACCAAATGTTATATTCTCCTAATTTTTTAATTAATTCTGAAGATAAGTTCATAATAATTGAAGAAGGCACAGACTTTAATAGTTTAATAAAAAAATTAGAAGATGATACATTAATAAATGATATTCTATCATTTAGTTTTTTAAGTAAAATTATGGAGTATCAAGAAAATATTAAAATTGGTGCATATAAGGTTAATATGAATATGTCAAACTATGATATGATAACCATGTTAAGATCTGGAAATCAAACACCTATTAAACTTACTTTTAGCTACGCAAGAAAAATAGATGACTTAGCAGAGAAAATTACAAGCAAGTTAAAAATCTCAAAAGAGGACCTATTAAATTATCTATTGGAAAATATTGAAAACTATGAAAGCTTTAAAAAAGAAGACATAATAAGTATTTTCTTACCAGACACCTATGAAGTTTATTGGAATATTTCACCAAAAAAACTAACTGATAAAATGTATTCAGAATATAAGAAATTCTGGAATAATGATAGGCTTGAAAAACTTAAAAAAATTAATTTAAACCAGAAAGAAGCAATAGTTCTTGCTTCTATTGTAGCATCGGAATCTAGAATGTTAGACGAAGCGGATAGAATTGCAGGATTATACATAAATAGACTAAACAGAAATATGCGACTTCAAGCTGACCCAACTCTAGTTTTTGCGGCAAACGATTTTACCATTAGAAGGGTATTAAATAAACATAAAAAAATTAAGTCACCTTACAACACCTACATACATAGAGGTTTACCTCCTGGACCTATAAGAATAGCATCTAAAAAATATATTGATGCTGTATTAAATTTTGAAAAGCATAATTACATCTATATGTGTGCTAAAGAGGATTTTTCTGGTTACCATGCTTTTGCAACAAATCTTTCAGATCATAATAGAAATGCAAGAAAGTTTCAAATTGCCTTAAATAATAGAAAAATATACAAATAATGATAAATGGAGAAATAAAATTAAGAGTTAGGTATTCGGATACTGATCAGATGGGTTATGTTTATTATGGGAGATATGCAAGTTATTATGAGGTTGCGAGAGTAGAATTATTTAGAAGTTTAGGTTTCTCTTATAAAAACCTTGAAGAAGAAGGAATTGGAATGCCAGTAATAGATATGGACACAAAATATTTATTGCCAATAAAATATGATGAGGAAATAATTATTAAAACTAGAATTGAAGAATTACCATCATCAAAAATTATTTTTTATTATGATATTTTTAATAAAGAAAATAATCTAGCAAACTCTGCTAAAACAACATTAACATTCATTAATTTATCAAGTAAAAAGCCAGTAAGAATACCAAAGGAATTATTAGAACTAATTAAAAATAAGTTTTAATGAAATCTATTTTTAATTATATCATTATTTTTTTTAGAGTAATATTTAAAAGACTTTATCTAGTTGGTAATACAGTAACTTATTACAGTGTATTCAAAATTTTTAGAACAAAACTAAGAGAAGATGAAATTTTTGAGAGGTCATTAGCTGTTGCATTTAGTTTTACAATAGCTTCTTTTCCTCTGATCATATTTCTTTTTACGTTATTACCATATATTAATGCTTGGATTCCTGAAATTGATTCTGAAAAAATATTAATTTTTTTACGAAACATTATGCCTGAGAATATGTTTAGTATTACCAAAAATACAATACTAGATTTAGTTGAAACTAAAAGAGGTGGCTTATTATCTTTTGGGGTCATTTCCTCAATATTTCTCTCTTCAAATGGATTTAATACATTAATAAAAACTTTTAATAGCTGTCATAGAATAAGAGAAAACAGAAGCTTTTATGAAACAAGATTAATAGCTATGCTACTTACTTTTATCTTTTTTATAGTAACTATAGTTGCTATTGTATTATCAACACTAGGTGATTTTATAATCAATATTATATTGGAATATAACGTGTTTAAAGATGTAGAATACTATACAATTAATATCTATAAGCTGATTTCATTATTTATTTCTTTCTACTTACTAATTACTTCTATCTTTTATTTTGCTCCAGTTAAACATAATAAGTGGACATTTATTTCTTCTGGGTCTATTATTTCAACGATAGGTTGTGTTATTATCTCTCTTGCATTTTCCTACTATATAATTAATTTTCCAACCTACAATAAATTATATGGTTCAATTGGAATTTTAATTGCATACATGGGTTGGGTATATGTAATTTCATCTATTATTCTAGTAGGATTTGAATGGAATACTAGTATTGATATTGCAATAAATAAATTAAAATCAAAATTTAATTAAAAGGTATTTTTGGCAAATGTGGTAATTAATATATTTTTGCTGCCAAGATTATTTTAGAGGAGTGGCAGAGTGGTCGAATGCGGCGGTCTTGAAAACCGTTGTACCGCAAGGTACCGGGGGTTCGAATCCCTCCTCCTCTGCATATCTACATCGTATTGTGAATTCCGATTTTTTCAAGAATGTCTATGAAGTTGTAAAACTAATCCCCTTTGGAAAAGTAACATCTTATGGGGCTATTGCAAAATATCTAGGTACATCCAAAAGTGCAAGAGTGGTAGGCTGGGCTATGAATAATTCACACCATGATAAGACTATTCCTGCCCATAGAGTTGTGAATAGAAATGGACTTCTTACAGGAAAACACCATTTTCATGGAAAAAAGACAATGGAGGAATTACTTGAGAAAGAAGGAATTTTAGTAAAAAAAAATAGGATTGAAAATTTTGAAGAGGTATTTTGGGATCCGGTTAAAGAGCTTGAATTATAAATATGAAAAAAATACTTATATCCTTTATTTTATTTATCTCTAATGATCTATATGCTCAAAATAATTTAAACAGTCTATTTATTAAATGTGATAGATGTGACAATAACTTCTTAAAAAGTGAAATAAATTATGTCAACCATGTAAGAGATCAAGGTCTTGCTGATATTCAATTATTTATTTATAGAAATAGAAATGCAAACAATGGGAATAGATATACTCTAGATTTCATTGGAAAAAATATTTTTTCAGATAAAGAACTATCATTAGTTTTAGATACAAACCCTAGGCTAACAAGTGATGAAGTAAGAAATGAACTAAAAAGAAAAATTGATATTGGCTTAGTATATTTCTTAGCTGAAAGTGATATATCTAATAAAATAAATATTTCTTATGACTCTATCAATAATAATAATAAAAACTCATACGAATCAAGTTCTGATAAATGGAAAAATTGGGTTTTTCAGAGTTCTGGAGAAGTTAACTTTGAAAATGAAACAAGCAGAAATGAATCAAATATTAGAATAGAGCTAGATGCAGATAAAGTTACAGATAAAATAAAATTACAGTTCGATATCGATTTTGAAAGATCTAATAATAAATATGAAAGTCAAGACAATACATTTATAAGTAAAAGAAATAGAAAATCATTTGATGCTAAAAGTGTTTGGAGTATTAATAATAAGTGGTCAGCTGGTTTTAATGCAGGTGCAAGTGGAGATACCTATCAAAATATTGATTTTAGATATTATTTTATGCCGGCAATAGAATATAGTTTTTACCCTTATTATGAATTTGTAAGAAGAGAAATGGTTATTAACTATAGAATTGGATATGGATATAGAAATTATATAGAGGAAACTATTTATAATAAGATGGAGGAAAATGTTTATCTACATCAATTAGCTTTTGAAACAAGATTTAGACAACCTTGGGGTGAAATATATACTAATCTAAGAGGCAAAGCATTTCTACAGGATCCATCTAAAAATAGTTTACGTTTAGATAGTTGGTTTTCAATTAGGGTATTTGAAGGACTTTCTATAAAATTTGGAGGAGAAATTGAATTAATTAGAGACCAATTAAGTTTACCAAAAGGCAATGCATCTATTGAGGATTTACTATTACAACAACAAGAAATTGCAACTGACTTTAGATCTGAATTTAGAATAGCAATAGGTTATACCTTTGGATCTGCATTTAACAATTATCTTAATAGCAGATTATAACTCTACTTTTTAATAAGATATAACCCCATAAATGTTATAAAACCATTTAAAAGTAAAATTTCAAATCCGAATTTATATCCAAATAACAACTCCTCAGAATATACATTCACTAAATAACTTATAACCGGAGAAACCATACAAATTAAAAATACAAACTTGTCTTTAATCTGATATTTTGTAAAAATCCCAAAGGAAAAAAGACCTAATAGTGGTCCATAAGTATATCCAGCAGCTTTAAATATTGAGTTAATTACACTTTCATCATTAATTTCATTAAAAATCAAGATGACAACAAATAGTAAAAAAGAAAAACCAATATGAACTAATAATCTTATTTGTCTTTTATTTTTTCTTTTATCTATATCTAGAAAATCAATACAAAAAGAAGTTGTCAAAGAAGTTAAAGCTGAATCTGCACTAGAATATGCAGCTGCAATTATTCCTAATATAAAAATAACAGAAGTTAAAAACCCTAATTCATTTAATGCTAATAATGGATACAAATCATCAGTACTAGATGGAATCTGAAAATTAATTGATTCAGAATATAGATATAATAGAGCCCCAAGAGAAAGAAATAATAGATTTGCAATTACTAGTATCACACAAAACCAAAAAATATTTTTTTGAGCATCTCCAAGATTTTTACATGTTAAATTTTTTTGCATCATATCTTGATCAAGTCCTGTCATTACAATTGCAATAAACGCTCCAGAAATAAATTGTTTAAAAAAATCGTTTCCTGCTTTCCAATCAAAATAAAATATTTTTGAATAGGAACTTTCTTTAATCATTATATATGATTCATACAATGAAATATTCATTTTATTAGTAATGATAAAAATTGTTATAATTACAGCAGATAACATAAAAAGAGTTTGAAGAGCATCCGTCCAAACTATAGTTTTTATCCCTCCTTTGAATGTATATATCCATATCAGTAAAATTGTAAGAAGTACCGAGAAAAAATAAGGCAGACCTAATTGGTTAAAAATTGCTATTTGTAATACTCCAGCAACAAGAAATAATCTAAAAGACGCACCTATGGTTCTTGAAAGTAAAAAGAAAAATGCTCCTGCTTTATAACTATAAAAACCAAATCTATCATCAAGATAAGTATATATTGAAATAAGATTATGTTTATAATATAAAGGCAATAAAACTTTTGCAATAATAAAATATCCAACTAGATACCCTAACACTACTTGAAAATAACTAAAATTGGTACTTCCAACTTCGCCAGGTACAGATATAAAAGTAACTCCAGATAAAGAAGTCCCTATCATTCCAAAAGCAACTAAATACCATGGAGAAGATCTATTTGCATTAAAAAAATCTGTGAATCTTGATTTTTTAGTAGTAAGGTTTGATATAAATAATAATACCAAAAAATATATTATAAAAATCAGAAGTATAATATTAGCATTCATATCTATTTTTGAAAAAAAACAATTATGTTAGAGTTTGTTTTAATAAAGTTAAATTAAAATCAAAATTAGAATTCATATAGAAGTTATTTTTTAATGAAGCTTCCAACTAAAATTATAGAAAACGTAGTAAACGAAATTTCCAAACTTCCAGGTATTGGGAAAAAAACAGCATTAAGATTATCGCTTTTCCTTCTTAAAAAAGATTTGGAATTTTCTAAGAATATCTCAAAAGCTATAATAGATCTTAAAGAAAAGACAACGTTTTGTAAAGTTTGCCATATGATTTGTGAAGATGATAATTGTAGCTGTCAAGATGATAATTCTCTTATTAATAAAAAAATATTATGTGTTGTAGAAGATACTCCAGATGCTCTTGCAATACAAAATACAAATCATTATAATGGCTTATTCCATGTTATAGGAGGACTAATATCTCCAATCGATGGTATAGGGCCAGAAAATTTAAATATAGAAAGTCTAGTCAAAAGAGTTGATGAAGGTGAAATAAATGAAATAATTTTTGCTTTAAGTCCTACTTTAGATGGAGATACTACATCCTTTTATATTTCCAAAAAATTGTCAAAATATAATTTAAAGATAACAACTATATCAAGAGGGATTCCAATCGGTGGAGAAATTGAATATGCAGATGAAATTACTCTTGGAAAAAGTATATCATCAAGAATTAATTATAATTTAGAACAATGAAAAATTTAGAATCAATAAGACTTCAAAATGTTGAAGAATCTTCAACATTAGCAATGGCAGCTTTAGCAAGAGAATATAAATCAAAAGGTGTTGACGTTATAAGTTTAAGTCTAGGAGAGCCTGACTTTAAAACACCAGACCATATATGTGAAGGTGCAAAAAGATCAATTGATTCAGGAAAATTTTTTTCCTATCCACCCGTCCCAGGCTATTTAGATTTACGTGAAGCTATTGCTGAAAAATTTAAAAATGAGAATAACCTAAATTATAATCCAAATGAAATAATTGTTTCAAATGGCGTAAAGCATTCAATAACAAATGTTATGTTTTCTGTTCTTAATCCAGGTGATGAAGTTATTGTTTTTGCACCTTTCTGGGTAAGTTACTCTGCCATTATAACTTTAGCAGACGGTATTCCAAAATATATAAACACTACAATTCAAAATGATTTTAAACCAACATCAGAGCAATTAAAAAATGCTATCTCAAAAAAAACCAAAGCCATTATATTTAGCTCTCCATGTAATCCAACTGGTACTGTTTTTACAAAGAAAGATTTAGAGAGTTATAGAAATATATTAATTGATCACCCTGAAATAATTATTATATCAGATGAAATTTATGAACATATAAACTTCACTGATGAACACGTAAGTATTGGATCATTAGAAAGTATGAATAATAGAACTATTACTTTAAATGGATTTTCAAAAGGATTTGCAATGACTGGATGGAGATTAGGATATATTGGAGCTCCATTAGAAATTGCAAAATCAATAAATAAAATGCAAGGACAAACTACATCTGCTAATTGTTCAATAGCTCAAAGAGCAGGATTAATTGCACTTGAAGGAGGTAATGAATGTGCTTTGGAAATGAAAAAAGAATATTTAAAAAGACGGGATATTATCTATAATTTATTATCAAAAATTGAAAAAATAAAAATAAATAAACCTCAAGGGGCTTTCTATTTTTTTCCAGAAATTACAAATTATATTGGGAATAAGACTGAAGATGGAAAAGTAATAAATAGCGCAAATGAACTTGCTCTATATCTTCTTGAGGACGCAAAAGTTTCATTGGTTCCTGGTGAAGACTTTGGAGCGCCAAATTGTATTAGGATATCTTATGCTGCAAGTGAAAATGAATTAATTGAAGCTACTCAGAGACTTGAAATATCTTTAAAAAAGTTATCCTAATGACTATCAATAGTGTCTTTGAAAATTTCAAAAGAAAGAAAGTTATAATTATAGGAGACTCTATGGTAGACTCCTACATCTTTGGAGAAATTAATAGAAATTCTCCGGAAGCACCTGTTCCAATAGTTGATATAAAAAAAGAGGACACCAAACTTGGAGGAGCTGCAAATGTTGCACTAAATATTCAAAGTCTTGGAATGGAACCTATTTTATGCTCGGTAATTGGAGATGATGAAGACGGCCAAATCTTTATGAAATTGTGTAAAAAGAATAATTTAGTTACAAGAGGGATCATTATTGATGAACATAGAAAAACAACTAATAAAAAAAGAGTTATTGTCAACAAAGATCATATATTAAGAATTGATAATGAAGAAACAAATTATCTGAAATCAAATGTCAGAAACAAGTTTATAAATAACACTGAAAAATTGATTGCAAATAATGAAATAATAATTTTTCAGGATTATGACAAAGGAGTAATAAATAAGAAAATGATTGAAGACATTAATAAGATTGATCATTTATTTATCGCTGTTGATCCCAAAAAAAGGAATTTTTTTGAATATAAAAATGTGGATTTATTTAAACCTAATTTAAGTGAAATTCTTAATGCGTTTAATACAAAAGATGATTCAATTAATAATCTAAATTCTATTTCTGATGAATTAAAATCAAAAAATAATATTAAAAATATAATGGTTACTCTTTCAAATAAAGGATTAGTAATCAATAATGATTCAGGTTTTATATATAATAAAATTCAGAAGAAGAAAATAATAGATGTTTCTGGTGCAGGAGATACAGTAATAGCTCTAGCTACAATTTTATTTTATTTGAAATTACCTGAAAAGTTTATTGCAGAAATGTGTAATCTAGCAGGAGGAATAACTTGTATGAGTTCAGGAGTTAGTGCAATTAATCTCAAAGAGCTATTAGAAAATGCTGAAAGAAATAATTTAGATGTATATCTTTGAATAAAATTCATATCAAATGAACATTATATTATTTGGACCACCAGGAGCAGGAAAAGGTACTCAGAGTGACAAATTGATTGAGAAATACAAATTAAGTCATCTTTCTACTGGTGATTTATTTAGAATGCATTTAGGTAATAGTACTCCTCTTGGAATTGAAGCTAAAAAGTATATGGATGAAGGAAACCTAGTTCCAGACACTGTTGTTATTAACATGGTGAAAGAAGAAATCGAAAATAATTATGAATGTGAAGGTTTTATTTTTGATGGATTCCCAAGAACAGTCAATCAGGCTATTGCTCTTGATAATATGTTAAATAAAAAAAATTTATCTATTGATAATTTAATTTCATTAGAAGTTGATGATAATGAGTTGATATCTAGAATTAAAAAAAGATCATTAGTTTCCGGAAGAGTAGATGACCAGAGTGAGGAAAAAATTAATAATAGAATTAAAGTTTACAATCAAGAAACTTTACCTGTACTTAATCACTATAAAAAACTAAACAAATATATTCCAATAAATGGAGTTGGTTCCATTGATGAAATTTTTGAATTGATTATTTCAAAAATTGATGAATAATGAGTAATCCAAATTTTATTGACCATATAAAAATTTTCTGTAAATCAGGGAATGGAGGAAGTGGATCATCTAGTTTTAGAAGAGAGAAATTTGTGCCAAAGGGAGGACCAGATGGTGGAGATGGTGGTAAAGGAGGTGATATTATTTTAAAAGGGAATAGTCAGCTTTGGACTTTATTACACTTGAGGTATACAAAACATATTAAGGCGGAAAATGGCGAAAACGGACTAGGCTCAAAAAAACATGGAAAAAATGGTAAAGATATTATCATTGAAGTACCTCTTGGAACTGTAGCTAAATCTGCAGAAAATGATAACAATTACCTAGAAATTTTAAATCATAACGAAGAAAAAACTTTACTTAAAGGAGGAATTGGTGGCTTAGGAAATGTCCACTTTAAGTCATCTACAAAGCAAGCCCCACATTATAGTCAACCAGGAATGAAGGGAGTTGAAGAGTGGATAAATCTTGAACTTAAAGTTTTAGCAGATGTAGGGTTAGTTGGATTTCCAAATGCAGGAAAATCAACTCTATTATCTTCTATATCAAAAGCAAAACCAAAAATTGGAAATTATCCTTTTACCACTCTTACACCAAATCTAGGGGTTGTAGCCTACAGAGATAATTTATCTTTTATAATGGCTGACATACCAGGAATTATTGAGGGAGCATCCAAAGGTAAAGGTCTTGGAATTAGGTTTTTAAGACATATAGAAAGAAATTCAATATTATTATTTATGATTCCTATAGAATCAGAGATACAAAAAGAATTTAAATTATTATTAAAAGAATTAAAAAATTATAATAAAGAGCTTCTAGAAAAAAAAATAATAATTGCTGTAACAAAAAGTGATTTAGTTTCAAGAGAAGAATTAAATAATCTAAAAACTAATTTTAATGAAGAAGTTATTAAAATTTCTAGTATAACAGGATATGGGCTAGATGAACTCAAGGATGCTATTTGGAATAAAATTAATTCAAATAAATAATACTAGTCAAAATGGCATAAAGTATCTTTGGCAAACTTTTTGCAAATACGTAAAATATGAATAAAAAGAAATCAAAAAAAGCTACTGAATCAAAAAAATCAGATAAGTCAAAAAGCTTAAATGTTGAACTACAAGAAACTAAAGATAAATATTTGAGATTATATTCTGAATTCGAAAATTTCAGAAGAAGGACATCAAAAGAAAAAATTGACATGATTGATTCGGCAAATAAAGAACTTCTTTCTGATATACTTCCAGTAATTGATGATTTTGAAAGGGCATCAAAGTCAATCAAAAAAGAAAACAAGTCTGATTTAGAAGGTTACAATTTAATTTATCAAAAATTAATTAATACTCTTGAAAATTATAAAGTCAAAAAAATGGAAATAAAAAAAGGAGATAAATTTGACTCTGAATTTCATGAGGCTATTACTAGTACTCCATCTGAAAAAAAATATAAAGGCAAAATAATTGATGTGATAGAGAATGGATATCATGTAGGCGATAACATTCTTCGCTTTGCCAAAGTTGTAACTGGATCATAATGTCTAAGAGAGATTTTTACGAAATTTTAGGGGTAAATAAATCTTCTTCTCAGGAAGAGATAAAAAAAGCTTACAGGAAAGTAGCTATAAAATATCATCCTGATAAAAACCCTGACGACAAAGCTGCTGAAGAAAAGTTTAAAGAAGCTGCAGAAGCTTATGAGATATTAAGTAATCCAGATAAAAAACAAAAATATGATCAATTTGGACACGATGGATTAAGAGGTGGTCCTGGTGGTTTCTCTGGTGGAGGAATGAATGTTGAAGATATATTTGAACAATTTGGCGATATTTTTGGTGGAGGAAGTCCTTTTGATAGTTTCTTTGGAGGAGGTGGTTCTAGACAAAGAAATAAAGGAACAAACCTCAGAATTAAACTTAAATTATCAATACAAGAAATAGCTACAGGAATTGAAAAGAAGATAAAAGTAAAAAGATTAGTTACAGCACCTGGAGTAACATTCAAAACATGTAATGTTTGTAATGGTACAGGAAAAGTGAGCAAAGTTGTGAATACTATGTTAGGTCAAATGGTTTCATCTTCCACTTGTTATCAGTGTAACGGAAATGGAAAAACTATAGACAATAAACCTCTTGGTGTTGATAGTACTGGCCTCCAATTTAAAGAAGAAATTTTAAAAATTAATATTCCATCAGGTGTAGCAGATGGAATGCAACTCTCAATGACAGGTAAAGGAAATGAATCTCCAGGTGGTGGTATAACTGGAGATTTATTAATATTAATTGAGGAAATTGTGGATGATAATTTTAAAAGAGATGGAAATAATGTTGTATATGATTTATATATAAACTTTGTAGATGCAGCATTAGGAAATGAATTAGAAGTTCCTACATTAAATGGTAAAGTAAAAATAAAAATTCCACCAGGAACTCAATCAGGAAAAATATTTAGATTAAGAGGTAAGGGAATAAAAGATCTTAATACTTCTTCTTCTGGTGACCAGCTCATACATGTTAACATATGGACTCCTAAAAAATTATCTGGAGATGAAGAGAAGTTACTTACTCAATTGAAAAACTCAAAAAATTTTAAACCTAATCCTGGAAAGTCTGAAAAAGGTTTTTTTGATAGAGTAAGAGATTTCATGAGTTAATATTAAGTAGTATAAA